>CAYSSF010000031.1:8048-26669 GCA_964433455.1 uncultured Syntrophaceae bacterium | reverse complement strand
CCGATTTCGCCTGGGCGCTGATCCTCGCCACCGCCCGCCGGCTGAACGAGGCCGAGGCCTATGTCCGGTCGGGACAATGGGACAAATGGAAGCTCAAGCAGTTTCTCGGCCTCGACGTGCACCACGCGACGCTGGGGATTGTCGGCCTGGGGCGGATCGGCCAGGTCGTGGCGCACCGCGCGATCGGTTTCGAAATGGAGCTGCTCTACCATGATGTCCGGCGCGCCGCCCCGGAGATCGAGTCCGCCTGCCGGGCCAGGTATGTTTCGAAAGAGGAGCTCTTCCGTAGCGCGGATATCGTCACGATTCATATCCCCTACAGCACGGAGACCCACCACTCGATCGGGGCCGTCGAGATCGCCCTGATGAAGAGATCCGCGATCCTGATCCACGCCGCCCGGGGCGGCGTGGTCGACGATGCCGCGCTGGTGGAAGCCCTCCAAAAAGGCGCCATCGCCGGCGCCGGTCTCGATGTCTTCGAAGGGGAACCCGCCCTTCATCCGGGATTCACGGAACTGAAGAATGTGGTCATGTCGCCCCATATCGCCAGTTCTTCCGAAAAGACCCGTTTCAGGATGGCGATGAAAGCCGCGGAGAATCTCATCGCCGCGCTCACAACCGGCAATCCCCCGAACCTCCTCAATCCGGAGGTAAAAAAGGGGTAAGCGCCGTCACCATGGAGAGCTCTCCAGACAGGAGGTCATATCAAGGACATGAACAAACCCATGCACACCTTAAGCCTCATTGAAACGGTGAGGGGGATCGAAAGCCGGCGATTCACCTCCGAAGAGTACACACAGGCGCTGCTTGCGAGGATCGCGTCGCTCGACGAAGAAATCCAGGCATGGATCCGGCTCAAGCCGGAAGAGGCGATCCGGGCCGCGCGCCGTTCCGACCGCCGTCTCCAATCGGGGGAGACGGCCGGCCCGCTCCAGGGAGTGCCGATCGGCGTCAAGGACATCTTTGCCACCGCCGGCGTGCCGACGGAGATGGGCTCTCCCGCGTTTGCCGGCCATATCCCGGAGCGGTCGGCCAAGGTCATTGAACGGATCGAGGCCCAGGGAGGCTTCGTTATGGGAAAGACCGTCACCACCGAATGCGCTTTTCTCCACCCCGGCAAAACCCGCAATCCCTGGAATCCGCTGCATACGCCGGGCGGATCGTCCAGCGGCTCCGTGGCCGCGGTCGCGGCGGGGTTTGTCCCGGCCGCCCTCGGTACGCAAACCAACGGTTCCGTGATCCGGCCGGCCGCCTTTTGCGGGGTCGTCGGCTTCAAACCGACCCAGGGGCTCATTCCGATCGAAGGGGCTCTCACCTTCAGCCACACGCTGGATCAGCCGGGCCTCTTCACCCGCTGCGTGGCCGATGCCGCATGGCTTGCGGCCTCGCTGACCGGCGAAGAGGGAAAACCCGCTTCGTCGCTCGACGTCCGCTCGACGCCTCCCCGTCTGGCGGCGGTTAAAACCCCCGTTTGGGACCAGGCGGGCGACGATGCCAAACAGAATTTTCATCAGAATATCGAAACGATCCGAAAAGGCGGCGCCCAGGTCGAGGAGGTCGAATTGCCCGAGATCTTCAGCGATGCCCATCGGGCCGTCCGAACCATCATGGCCGTCGAATCCGCGTTGAACCTCGGGGAACTGCATCGCAAGCAGGCCCCGCTGCTGAGCGCAACCCTGAACGATTTTATCGCCGAAGGGGCGGCTGCGGGGGCGGTGGTCTATCTGCAGGCCCTGCAACTGCGGCAAACCCTGCAGGACGAACTGGACCGTTTCCTGACGAAATACGACGCCATCATCACGCCGCCCGCCACGGGAGAGGCGCCGCCGACGCTGGAGCAGACGGGCAACCCCACTTTCTGCTCCATCTGGAGCCTCTGCGGCGTTCCGGCCATCACGATCCCGGTCGGATTCGGTCCCCGCGGGCTGCCGCTGGGATTGCAGATCGTGGGGATGAAAGGAAAGGATGAACGGGTATTGTCCGCAGCCCATTGGTGTGAAGGGTCGTTTTCCTTCCCCTCCTGGAGGGAAAAACCTTGAGTCTCCATCATCTGCTGACGAAACGGTGAAATTCCGCTGGCCGTGCCCCCAACTCATAAAATAGTAATATCATATCCATTATTATGCAAATAGTGTCAGGCCCGACAAAAAACTTGCGCATTTGTAAACTGATTTGCCTAAAACTAACTTTTCATTGACAGCGGATTTCGGCGCTGGTATAAGAACAGCCATTGTTTCTATGGTAGAAAAGAGCTTATGAAGCATACTGATCCCATAGCACTCCAAAAATCCATTCCCCTCCGGACGAACGACGATTCTCCGGAAGATCCCACCATCTCCAAGAATAACTTGGCAATGCGAATAGGAAGCAGGCTGAAGCAGGTTCGGAAACAATCCGGGCTAACCCAGAAGCGACTCGCCGAAGAAACGGGGCTGTCTTCTGCACTTCTATCCAGGATAGAAAATGGACTTACCGTGCCTTCCATTCCCACCCTTGAAATAATCTCCAAAACGTTGAAGGTGGAGATCGGCTACTTTTTCAAAGAGCAAAAGGGGGATCGCTTCATTATCAGCCCCTGTGCCAAGCGGCGTGTCATCCTCTCCAGAAACCAACACAACCAGGAACTCGCCTATGAACTCGAGTTGTTGACGGAAGGTATGAAGGACCCCTTCATGGAACCGTTCATTCTCAGTGCGGTGGGCAAGGAAGAGGAGGTCGAGGCGCGAACCCATGACGGTCAGGAATTCGCGTACGTTCTTGAGGGCAGAATGAAACTGAACCTCGATGGGGAGGTTTTTCTCTTGAAAAAAGGAGACGCCGCATATTGGAACGGCGCTGTTCCCCATACGGCGATCAGCGTGGGGAAGAGAGTGGCCAAATCGCTTCACGTGCACCTCATCCCGGGACGCTGGACGGGCACCTTTCATTTTGAAGATCGCAACAGGATGGGGTGAACAGGGCCGGACGCGCTTCTCTTCGAGGGCAATGATAAGGAGAGTTTCCTGACAAACAGGGCCATGGGAAACACGATCGCAGAATTGACGCAAGCATATAAGGCCATTATCGATTGTCTCCCTGATATCGCGTTTGTTGTCGATGGAGGAGGATATGTCGTTGATGTCAATAAAGCCGGGCAGATTTCGGGTATTCTCCCTTCCTCCGTTTTAGGTAAACCATTAACGCAAATCTTCCCTTCCGCAGAGTTGCAGAATGTAATCGATACGCAGGGCCAAGGCGAGCATGAATTCGAGTGGAACGGTCACAGCTATGCAATGACCTATCAACATATTACGCTTCATGATCCTATGTCGTTCACACTGATTCTCCTTCGCGATATATCGAAAATAAAATTGTTGGAAAAAACGAACGATGATTTGTTTGACGCCTTCAAGTTCTCCCATGACGGCGTTGTCATCTGTGATGGAAACGGGGTGGCAAACAAATATAATGAATCATATTGCCGTATTACTGGGATCGGCGGGGAGGAAATCCTCGGCTTGTCCATGCAGGAAATTGTCAAGAGAAAGTACGTATCGGAATCGGCGACCCTCATAGCCCTCCAAACTCGCAAAACGGCTACAACCATGCCGAAGGTGAAAAGCGGCAAAAAGGTAATGATTACATCGACGCCCGTATTTGATGAAAATAACAACATTGTCAGAATAGTCGCAAATGTTCGTGATATCACGGAACTTTTAACCATAAAAGACCAGATGGAACAAGCGAAGGAGTTGTCGGAGCGATATTATTCCGAAATCATCCATCTGCGGAGTGAATATTTGAATGTCGATGGATTCATCACTGAAAGTTCCAAGATGCAGGCTGTGGTTTCAACTGCCTTGAAAGCAGCGGTAACGGATACGGTGGTGCTGATTACCGGCGAGTCGGGTTCCGGCAAAGAAGTCTTGGCAAGAATCATCCATAACAACAGCGAATTCAAGACAGGACCTTTTGTTAAAATCACGTGCAGCGCCATTCCCGAAACCCTGCTTGAAAGCGAATTATTCGGATACGAAAAAGGGGCGTTTACCAGTGCCGGGAAAGATGGAAAGATCGGACTGTTTGAAATCGCTTCCGGGGGAACGTTGTTTCTGGATGAGATCGGGGAGCTTCCCCTGATTATGCAGACCAAGTTGCTCGGGGTTCTGCAGGACATGAAATTTACCAGATTGGGAGGAACAAAAGAGATCGAACTGAGGGCTCGGATCATTGTGGCCACGAATAGGGAACTGGAAGAAATGGTCCGCAATCGACAATTCAGGAACGACCTGTTTTATCGAATCAATGTGATCGGGCTGAAAGTCCCTCCATTGGTTGAAAGAAAGGATGATATTTTTCCGCTGGTGAACCATTTTTTACGAAAATTTAATGAAAAGTACAAATTTTCCAACACCATTTCGCCGCAAGTCATCAATGCCTTCCTGAATTATGACTGGCCCGGCAATGTCCGGGAGCTGGAAAACCTGATCAAACGTCTGATCATTCTGGCGCCGAATGAGCGGATAACCATGGATATGCTGTCCGACGCCTTTTTGGAAAAATCGGGCCTGTCCTGTCCCAAGGCTGCCCAACGCGTTGGCCTGAACGATATCCTGGAAAATGTCGAAAGACGATTGTTCCAAGATTATGTGAAGAAGGGATACAGCAGTTATAAAATGGCAAAGCAATTGAGCATAAACCAGTCTACGGTCATCAGAAAAATGAAGAGACTGGGGATCAACATCTCATCGATGCCGAAATGCATCGATAATGCGTAACGGCATTAGATATTGTAAGATATTTAAATTATATGCAATGAATCCTTTTATCATGTAAAACTAATGCATTTTTGCATTGGAGGCCGTTGCAGATATTGAGCGTGAACAGGGTTTGGCGTGCCTTAGGAAGGTGGCACGGCGGTTGCAGGTACTCGATATCAAAGGCTAGCCAAAACTGGCATGATCTCACCGTTTCGAAAATTGTAGAACTTGCTGCAGATCGTTCGATTTCCACGGATCCGATTGACCTCGTTTTCATAGTGGTTGGTTTACTGTCAACAGTGAAGTGAATTCTCATTATTGCTCAGGAGGGTATGCATGAAATCACCGATATCAACCCGAGAAATGATTCAGCTTTACCGTAAGATGGTTACGGTCCGGAAGTTTGAAACCATGGCAGGTGATTATTTTGCTGCCGGCAAGATCCCCGGATTTATCCACTTGTCCATCGGTCAGGAAGCGTCGTCGGTGGGCGTCTGTTCCGCGCTGCGACCGGATGACTATATTGCCACGACCCACCGGGGACATGGACATGTCATCGCCAAGGGCGCGAACTTGCCGAAGATGGTCGCAGAACTCATGGGACGCAGGACGGGATACTGCAAAGGCAAAGGCGGTTCCATGCATATTGCCGACTTTTCACTGGGCATCCTGGGGGCAAACGGCGTTGTGGCCGGCGGTTTCCCAATTATCACCGGGGCAGGATTGTCGATAAAGCTCCGCCACACCGACCAGGTAGCCGTCTGTTTCTTTGGCGACGGCGCTTCGAACCGCGGTCCTGTTCACGAGGCCATGAATATGGCTTCCATCTGGAAGCTTCCCATATTGTTCGTTTGCGAGAACAATGGCTACGCCTCGACCACACCGCAAACCCATGCCTGTTCCGTGAACAATATCGCTGCCCGCGCCGCCGGTTACAATTTCCCGGGAGTGACCGTGGACGGCAATGACATCCTTGCTGTCCGTGAAGCTGCGGACAAGGCGGTTGAGCGTGCCCGCCGAGGCGAAGGCCCTACCCTGCTTGAAAACAAAACATACCGGCGACGCGGTCACTTCGAGGGAGATCCTCAAAAGTATCGGACCCAGGAGGAGGTGATGGAATGGGAGAAGAAAAACGACCCCCTGCTCCGCTTCGCCTCCATGCTGAAAAAGGAAAAGATCTTGACCGGCAAGAAGGAAAAAGAGATCCAGAATCAGGTCGAAAGGGAGCTGAGAGAGGCGGTGGCATTTGCCGAACAGAGCGAGTACCCCCGTCCTGAAGAGGCCATGGAGGACATGTTCATCAATCCATAGAGAGACGGAGAATATCCCATGACGGAGAGAATAATAAGCTGTTCTGTCGCCATTAACGAGGCGCTGGAGGAAGAGATGGCCCGGGATGAGACCATCTTCATCATCGGCGAGGATTTGGTGGCGCACGGAGGAATTTTCGGTCAATTCAAAGGGCTGCCCGAGAAGTTTCCCGGCCGGCTCATCGACTCTCCCATATCCGAATCGTGCATCGTCGGGGCCGGACTGGGCGCGGCCCTCACCGGCATGCGGCCGCTGGTGGATATGCACTTTGCCGATTTCGTTACCTGCGCCATGGATGAGATCGTCAATCAAACGGCCAAAATCCGCTACATGTTCGGCGGGCAGGTCAAGGTCCCGCTTGTCATTTGGGCGCCGGACGGCGCGGGATTGAGCGCGGCTGCACATCATTCCCAGTCGTTGGAGAGTTGGTTTGTCCACACTCCGGGATTGAAGGTGGTCGTCCCCAGCGAGCCGGCAGACGTGAAGGGGCTTCTGAAGGCGGCCATCCGCGATGACGATCACGTCATCTTCTTCCAGCACAAGAAACTCTTTGCCAAAGAAGGTCCCGTACCGGAGGGTGAACATGTTATCCCCCTGGGAAAGGCGGCGGTCAAACGCTCCGGCGGCAGCGTGACCATACTGACCTATGGGTCGGGGTTTTACATGAGCATGGAGGCGGCCAACGAGCTTGCCGGAATGGGCATCGAAGCGGAGGTCGTCGATCTGCGGACCCTGAAGCCTCTTGATTTTGAAACGATTGCCGGATCGATCAAAAAAACAAACCGGGCGGTGGTCGTCCATGAGGCATGTCTTACCGGCGGCTTCGGGGCTGAGGTGTCAGCGAGGATCAACTGCGAGCTGTTCGATTACCTGGATGCGCCGGTCCTTCGCGTGGCCGCGAAAGATCTTCCCATCCCCTTTTCGCCCTGTCTGGAGAACTTCGTTTTGCCCAAGGTAGCAGATGTGGTCAACGCCGTGCGCGCTGTCACCTATCGCTGAAGCAAAAGCGGGACAAAAACACAGGATGAAAGGATAACGAGGGGGAATCTTGAATGGCTACTACGGTTATCATGCCCAAACTTGGTCTGACCATGAAAGAAGGGACGATTGAGAAATGGCTTAAACAGGAGGGCGATCGCGTTGAAAAAGGGGAACCGCTTGTTGAAATCATTACAGAGAAGCTCAACTTCCAATACGAGTCTCCCGCTTCCGGCATTCTTCGGAAGATCCTTCACCCTGCGGGGAAGATCGTTTCCGTGACAACCCCCATTGCCATTATTGCCGAGGAAGGCGAGGCATTGCCGGAGTTCGAGGCAGGCAAAACTGATGTTCCCAGAGAGGCGCCCATACCTGCTGCTGCCGTCCGGAGTGAAAGAAAAGAGCATCGTGAACGGATTTTCGCCTCCCCCGTCGCCAGGAAGACCGCTCAGGAAAAAGGAATCGACCTCTCTTTGTTAAAAGGGTCCGGTCCGGATGGAAGGATTACCCAGGCAGATGTTTTAAAGGCGGCCGAGAGGGTTCAGACCGAAGGGGTCAGGCCTTCGGGTCCAACCCAGAAACCAGAGGATAAGGTCATCCCTCTCAAGGGCATCCGTAAAATCATTGCCCAACGGATGACGGATAGCTTCCAGAACACCCCCCATTTCTACCTTTCGGTAGAAGTAGACATGTCTGCGGTCCAGGAGCTGAAAGAAAGGGTGAAGGACGAGGTCGAAAAGCGCGCCAAGGTCAGATTAACCCTGACCGATATATTGGTTAAAGTGGCGGCCTCGGCGCTGAAGGAGCACCCCATCATCAATTCCCGATTCGAGGGAGACCAGATCCGGTTGCTCGAAGAAATCAATGTGGGTGTCGCGATCGCCCTCGAGGATGGCTTGATCGTTCCTGTCGTCCACCGTGCGGATCAAAAATCGTTGGCGGAAATTGCCTCCGCTATCCGAAATATCACCCGAAGGGCAAGAAGGGGGAAGCTCTCTTTGGAAGATGTCGGAGGAGGGACATTCACGCTGTCCAATATGGGGATGCTCGGGATCGACAAAATCAATCCCATCATCAATCCGCCGGAATGTTCCATCCTGGGGGTGGGGAGGACGGTCGAAAAACCGGTGGTTCGGGGAGGGGAAATCAAGATCAAACCCATGGCATGGTTTACATTATCCTCCGACCACCGCGTCGTCGATGGCGCAGCCGCGGGTCTCTTCTTGAGCCATATCCGGAAAATAATCGAAACCCCCGCTTTTCTTCTCGTTTAAGACGATGAGAACGGCCAGGCGGGAACGGTGTCCGATCAAACAATTCAGGGAACGCCTGATCAAGGAGAAGAGAATAACCGAAAGGATGGTAAAGACAATGTCCATTAAAGGAGGTGATCGCGGAACGGAGGGAGCGGAATGTTTTCGATGATGATCATCCGGAAAGTTTACAACAAACAACAAGACTGAAGGGAGGTCCAACATGATCAGAGCAAGGCGTCGTCCATGGATGTTGATGGCGGTGGCAATGGTTGCGGCATGGCTCGTGACGACTGGACTGGGCAATGCGGCAGACAAGCCGATCCGGTGGAAAGGGGGAAGCTGCTTCGGACTGGCTTCACCGCTGGGGAAAAATACCATTTTGCTGTGGAAGGAAAATGTGGAGAAGATGAGCGGCGGAAGGCTGGTCATTGAGTTGCATGACGCGGGAGAGATCGTCCCGCCTACAAAAATATATGACGCCGTCCGCGATGGCCTTCTTGATTTTGGGCTGAATACCCCGGCCTGGCAGAAGGGGAAGTATCCGGCGGGAGACCTTTTCTACACCTTGCCCGGCGGTGTGATGGAGTTTAACGATCTTGTCATCTGGCTGTACGGCGGGGGGGGGAAGGAGCTGGCACAGGAGATGTACAAGGAGGAACTCATCGTATTTCCCTTGGGTCTGACGCCTCCCGAAGAAGTCTGGTCCAAAAAACCCATTAAAACCCTTGCGGATATAAAGGGGTTGAAGATCAGGGCCGCGGGCCTCAGCATGGACCTGTGGAAAAAATTGGGCGCCTCCGTGGTATTGCTCGCAGGAGGCGAGGTCGTGCCCGGTCTTCAGAGAGGGCTCATCGATGCCGCCGAGTTTTTGGAGCCGTCTGCGGATTACACCCTGGGGCTTCATGAAGTCTGCAAATATCGTTTTGGGCCGCCGGTGCATATGTCAAACAACATCTTCCAGTTGCTGATCAAGACGAAATCCTGGAAGGAGCTGCCTGCCGACCTGCAGGCCATCGTTGAGAACGCCGCGATGAAGGCGACGCTCCAGGGATATGCAACGTTCTGGATGGACACCATCGAATTCGACAAGAAGATCCGCGACTACGGAACGATCACAACCAAACTCTCAAAGGCGGACCAGGCCAAAACCAGACAAATCACCATGGAGATACTGGCAGAATTATCGAAGCAAGATCCATATTTTGCCAAAGTGTGGAATTCTCAAAAGGCGTTCATTACAAAATATAAACCGTACTATGACCTGACAAAATTCGATTAATGAAGCTATTTCCATAAGGGACCGCCTGCCGCAATGCCTCCTGAGAGGGGGGGCATTGCGGCAGGCAGATTGAGGAGCGACGATGAGATGGCTTAAATCTATTGACCGGATCAGTGAATGGACGGGGATTGCCGCCGCCTGGATCACCATACCGCTCATGCTGGTGGTGATTTACGAGGTGGCGATGCGAAAATTCTTCAATCTCCCCTCGGAATGGGGTTACGACACCTGCTGGATGCTTTTCGGCCTGCAGTTCATGATCGGCGGCGCTTACACCCTTCTTCACCGGGGACACGTCAGAATCGATATCGTTTACAATGTGCTGTCGCCACGGGGGAAACTGATCTTTGATGCCGTCGTATACGCGGCATTTTTCCTTTTCGTGATGGCCTTACTGACCTGGGCCGGCGTTCAATTCGCCGCCGAGGCGTGGCGCACCGGAGAAAATCTCTCCACGTCGAACTGGCGCTTTCCTTCGGGCCCCATCAAAACGGTCATACCGGTCGCATTTTTCCTGCTCATCCTTCAAAGCCTGGCGGAGCTGATTCGCAACCTGTCTATTCTGCTGAAGGAGAAAAAGAGATGAGCCCTGAACAAATTGCCGCCATCGTCATGTTTGTCATCCTTCTGACCCTTGTAATCGGCGGGGTGCATCTCGCCTTCGCTTTGATGTTTATCGGCATCGTCGGCGGTTTGATCTTCCAGGGCCCGGCGGTTCTTCCGATGTCCATTTTACAGACCTTCGATGTGATGGAAAGCGAGGTCCTGATCGCGGTTCCGCTATTCGTTTTTATGGGAACCATCCTGGAAAAAAGCGGCATTGCCGAGAGGGTGTATCAGACCCTTTACGAATTGTTCGGCCCGGTACGGGGCGGCCTGGCCATCGCCACCATCGTCACCTGTACGGTATTCGCCGCCTGCTCGGGGGTCATTGCGGCGACCGTCACCGCAATGACCATGATCGCGATCCCTTCCATGCTCAAGCGAAACTACGACAAGGGATTGGCCTCCGGCGTGGTCTGCGCCGGCGGAAGCCTGGGGATCCTTATCCCCCCGAGCGTCATGCTGGTCATGTATGGACCGATGGCGAACCTGTCTGTCGCAAAACTATTCGCGGCGGCGCTTTTCCCGGGCCTTCTTCTGTCATTTCTGTATCTGGCTTATGTTATCATCAGGTGCTGGCTTCAGCCGAAGTTCGCACCGGCCATACCCCCTGAGGAGCGACCTCCTTTCGGGCTTAAACTGCTCAAGGACAGCGTCTTCTATATGGTCCCCACTGCACTCCTCATTGTCGCGGTGCTGGGTTCCATCCTGTACGGCATCGCCTCTCCAACCGAGGCCTCCGGCGTGGGGGCGTTTTGCGCACTGCTTCTGGCCGCAGTTTACGGCAAGTTAACCTTTCAATATGTAAAGGAGTCTGCCTATTCGACGCTGCTCGTCTCGGTCATGGTTTTTTTCATTATCCTGGGGGCCGGCATATTCAACGCGGTCTTTCTCTATTTGGGGGGCGGGGCTTTGGTAAAGAGCCTGTTGATCGGCCTCCCCTTTGGAAAATGGTTTGTCCTGTTCATCATGATGTTCATCCTTTTCATCGGGGGATTCTTCATTTCCTGGCAGGCGCTGCTGTTCATCATTGTGCCCATCTTCTTGCCCGTCTCCGAGGGATTGGGTTTTGATCCTTTGTGGTTCGGGATGCTGGTCTGCGTCAATCTCCAGATGTCTTTTTTGACGCCTCCTTTTGCCTATGCGATCTTCTTTGTAAAAGGGGCCGCCCCACCAGAGATCACGACATGGGATATCTACCGTGGCGTTATTCCGTTCGTGGGTCTTCAGGCCGTGGGACTGTTCCTTTGTGTAGCTTATCCCGAAATCATCCTCTGGCTGCCGCGGGTGACGCTCGGGGCCGGGGGGAGATGAGGGGCTTACACCGATTTACAGGAGGATGAGACCATGGGGGAGCGGTTAAAAGATAAAGTGGCGATTGTCACAGGCGCCGGATCCATCGGCCCGGGTTGGGGAAACGGCAAAGCCACGGCGGTGTTGTTTGCCCGTGAGGGGGCGAAGGTTTTTGCCGTGGATTTGAATCCCGCCGCGGCCGAGGAGACAAAATCGATCATCGACCGGGAAGGCGGGGTTTGCTCGGTGATGAAGGTGGATGTTTCCAGACCGGACGAGGTCAAGGCGATGGTCGATCGATGCATCGGGACCTTCGGCCGGATCGATATCCTTCACAACAATGTGGGCATCGTCGTATTGGGCGGGCTTGCGGAAACCGGCGAGGAGACCTGGGACCGGGTGATGACGATCAATCTGAAGAGCATGTTTTTGACGTGCAAATATGCGCTCCCCCATATGGAAAATCAGGGAGGCGGCGTGATCACCAATATCTCCTCCGTGGCCGCGATCCGTTACGTCGGCATCCCCTACATCACCTACTATGCGAGCAAGGCGGGGATCCTCGGATTGACGCAAGGGATAGCGCTTCAATATGCGGACAAAAACATCCGCGCCAACGCCATTCTGCCGGGTTTGATGGACACGCCGCTGATCCGTGAGCCGTTAAAGGATTTTTATGCAGCCGGAGATATCCAGGAAATGATCGAAATCAGAAACAAAAAATGCCCCACCGGAAAGATGGGGGATGCCTGGGACGTAGCCCACGCCGCCCTGTTTCTTGCGTCGGATGAGGCCAAATATATCACCGGGGCGCAAATCGTCGTTGACGGCGGACTGACCTGCCGGGCCGTTTAACCTGCCGAACAACTTACGGTCATAAAGGAGAAATATGAAATTGAGAGATAAAATCGCCATCGTAACCGGCGGCGCCAGGGGTATCGGCCAGGCATGCGCCGTTGCTTTGGCCAGAGAAGGCGCCCATGTTTGCGTAACGGACATCATCCCGATGGAAGAAACCATGGATGCCATTAAAGCCCTCGATAGACAAACCCTCGGAATCAAGACTGATGTATCCCAAAAAGGGGATGTCCTGAACATGGTTGCACAAGTCATTGAGAAATTTGGGAAGGTCGATATCCTGGTGAACAATGCCGGGACCTGCTGGCGGGTTCCCCTGGAAGAACTCACGGAAGAACAATGGGACAGGGATGTGAATACCATCATGAAAGGGACCTTCTTCTGCACCCAGGCGGTCTATCCGCATATGAAGAAGAACGGATCCGGAAAGATCGTCAACATCGCATCGATTTCCGGAAAGATCGGCGGGGCTGTATCCAAGAAAGGGGCCGGCGTGGAGGGTAAACGCGGGCGCTCCGGTCCCGCCTACGCCGCCGCAAAGGGCGGTGTCATCGCTTTCACCAAATGGGTCGCCAAAGACGCCGGTTGTTACGGGATTTATGTGAACGCCATAGCGCCGGGCGGGATCGAAACAGACTTGACGAAGGGGTTCGTTTATCCGGTCGAAGACCTCCCGATCTCCAGAATGGGAAAGCCGGAAGATGTCGCCCAGATGGTCGTGTTCCTTGCTTCGGATGCATCCAATTATACAACAGGACAGGCCATCAACGTGGATGGCGGTTGGGTCATGGATTAATATTTTTGGAGGGAATGCGAATGGTAAAAGATCCCAATGAATTGATGGCTGATCTTGGCAAGGGCATGGCAACTTTGGGAGACGAGGCCCCTGAATTAAGCGCCGCATTTATGCGGATGGACCAGGCTGCCTATGTCGAAGGTGAAATCGAACGCAAATATAAAGAGCTTATCGGACTGGGAATCGCACTTTACGCCCGCTGTGAATACTGCATGAACCTCCATGTGAAACAGGCTCTCAATGAAGGGGCAACTCGGGAGGAAATCCTGGAGGCCTGCTCGGTGGCCGTTGCTTTTGGCGGATCTCCGTCCATGGCGTACCTCGCAACGACTGTTTTAAAGGCTCTGGATACCTTCGAGGATTAATCCATAGTCAAGGGATGAAGATGTGACCGGACCCGGATGCTGTTTGGAGATGGGAATTGAAGAATACGGGAAGGTTTTCGCGTTACAGAAGACACTGAATCAGGCCCGAAGGAGCGGGCTCATACCGGACACGGTCATTCTGCTGGAGCATCATCCCTGCATTACCATCGGAAGAAAGGGCGGTTTCGACCATATCCTGGTCAGTGACCGGTTCTTGGATCAGGAGGGAATCAAGGTATATGAGACCGATCGGGGGGGGGATATCACCTACCACGGGCCGGGGCAACTGGTTTGCTATCCGATATTGGATCTCAATGGCTTTGGGTGTGACGTTCATTTATATGCCCGCCGGATGGAGGAAACACTGATCCGCACCCTGGGAGCTTTCGGTATCGTTGCCGGGCGCAGAGACGATTTCCCCGGGGTGTGGGTAGATGACGCTAAAATCGGAGCCGAGGGCATCGCCGTTCAGCATTGGGTGACGATGCACGGCATTTCGCTGAATATTTGCCCCGATCTGCGCCATTTTTCATTCATCGTCCCCTGCGGCATTTCTACCCTGGGGGTCACCTCTATGGAGGCCATTCTGGGTCATCCGACGGATATGGCCCTGGTCAAAATGGAAATTCGCCGGCAGTTGAGCAGAATATTCAACCTGACGCTGGAAGAGATCAGCCTGGAAAAGATGATCGAAATGGCAGGGGGTGAGTCCGCCCTGTATGAATAAACCGGATTGGTTAACCCTGCAGGCGCCCGATGCCGAAGCCCTGGACGGGATGAAGCGGTTGCTGGACGCGAACCGTCTCCATACGGTTTGTGAAGACGCCGATTGCCCGAATATCGGCGAGTGTTTCGCCGGAAGAACCTGCACCTTTATGATTCTGGGCAATGTTTGCACCAGAAATTGCAGGTTTTGTGCGGTTCTTCACGGGCCTCCTTCGGCCGTGGATTCGGGTGAGCCGCGGGCCGTTGCTTCGGCTGCCCGGCGCCTGGGACTAAGGCATGTGGTGGTGACCTCGGTTACAAGGGACGATCTGGCCGATGGGGGCGCCGGCCATTTTGCCGCCACCATCAGGGCTGTGCGTGATGAACTTCCTGAGACTGCCGTTGAAGTGCTCATCCCCGATTTTCGGGGAAACATCGACTCCCTGCATCAGGTGATCGATGCCGGACCGGATGTGATCAATCACAATGTGGAAACCGTTCCGCGGATCTATTCTGCAGTCAGACCGCAGGCCGTATACCGCCGTTCGCTGGCGTTATTGCATGAGGTTCGTGAATGCGGAAGCGGCATATTGTCCAAGTCCGGTTTCATGCTGGGGTTGGGCGAGACGGAAAGGGAAGTGATGCTGGTCATGGAGGATCTGCGTGCGGTCCATTGTGATATCCTCACCTTGGGCCAGTACCTGAGCCCATCCCCCGTCCATCATCCCGTCGTTGAATATATCCACCCGGACACCTTCAAGAAGCTGGGAAAAATCGGCCATGATATGGGTTTTTTGGAAGTTCATGCCGGGCCCCTGGTACGGAGTTCCTACCACGCGGGCAGGATTTTTTCAAGAATCGGCGCGACAAAAACGAGAAAGGGGGGGTCATAAGAATCATGGCGAAAATAGATAAATATGAAATGCCTGACGATCTTTATTATACCACCGACCATGCCTGGGTGAAGGAGGAAGGCAAGCGCATCCGAATCGGCGTAACGGATTTTATGCAGCAGATGGCGGGTGAAATTACCTTTATACGGGTGCCCAGGACCGGCAAGGATATGGAAGAGGGCAAGACCCTGTGCACCCTTCAATCCGGCAAATGGGCCGGAAAAATATTGGTTCCCATGCAGTCTCTTGTCATGGATGTCAATAAGGATCTGGCCTTGAATCCCCAGATATTGAATGCGGATCCATACCGACGGGGATGGATTGCCGTGTTGGAACCCGCCGACCTCTCCGGAGGGTTGGCGAAACTTCTCAAGGGAGACCGGGCGATCGATTGGCTTAAAGGTGAAATCGCCAAACATCGCGGATAAGGCGGAATCGGGGGAAAGAGGAACCGGACATGAAAAACGAGGCGCTGGAACAAATAAAACAGCGATTCGGCGACAGGGCTACCGATTCCCCTTTCGAATGCAGCTTTTATACGCGCGACATGGCTCCCGTACCGGAATTCCTGGTGAATCCCCTCTTCGATACTCTGCCCGACCTCATCGTGCGTCCCGCAGATGCGGAGGAAGCGGCGGAGATTTTAAGACTGGCCTTCGCCAACCATGTCCCGGTTACCCCGCGGGCCGGCGCCTCGACGGTCTATTTCAATTCGGTTCCGGTCAGAGGCGGCATCGTGATGGACCTCAATCTCATCAAAGGAGTGGTCGGTCTTGATGAATCCGGGATGACGGTCACGGTGAAGGCGGGGACGACCTGGCACGAACTGGATGAATATCTGAATGCACGGGGGTTCGCGCTTAAATCCTTCCCCAGCAGCGCACCGGTGGCCAGCATCGGCGGCTGGTTCAGCATGATGGGTTACGGCATCGGGAGCATAAAATACGGCAGCCTGCTTTCCCAGACGAAGGCGGCTGAAGCGGTCCTCCCGACCGGTGAGATCCGCCGGCTTACCCGAGAAACGGATCCGCCGCTGGACTGGTTTGCGGCCTCCGAGGGAACCCTGGGCGTCATCACCCGGTTGGAGCTGGAAATTCGCCAATTAACCCCCATGAAACATTTCCTGATCGCGTTCCCTGATGCCGGGAAAATGGGTCGCGCGTTGGAGGCCATCATCCATGCCCCGGTCATCCCCTATAATGTGCATTTTGCGGATGACCGGTTCGCGTTGGCCATGCACGCACTGGGGTTTCCCCCGGTCGATGCGGCGCCGGCCCATACGCTGGGAATCGATTACGAAGGCGGCGGGGAAGAGATTGAAATGGCTCAGGATGTGGTTGCAGCACTGGCTGGGGCCGATCCGGCGATCCACCTCTCTTCGGCAGCAATCGCTGAACGGGAATGGGCGGATAAATTCAATGCCCTGCGTCTGAAAAGAGGCGGGCCGTCTGTTTTGGGCAGCGAAATCTGGCTCCCGGTCAAAGCGTTGTCCGGCTATCTTTCCGATATTCACAAAATGGCAGGTCGTCATGGTCTGGATCTCATCTCCTACGGCCATGTGGTTACACCCGACCGGGCCACCGTCATGACGATGTTCCATACGGATGAAACCAAAACCATCGCCTATATTCTTGACCTTAGCCTGGTCAAGAAAATACACGACGTGGGGCGCCGTCACGGAGGTTGTCCCTATGGGGTGGGATTGTGGAATACCCCGTACCTGGGCCGGATGTTTACGCCTCCGCGCCTGAATGAACTGAGGCGGAGAAAGCGGTTGCTGGACAGCCGGGGAATCATGAATCCCGGCAAAGTGTACCGTTCGCCGGCCCTCTTGAATCCATTCACTTTTGCAGCCGGCATGGAACTCCTGGCTGCGGTGAGGCGCGTTGCCGGAAGGAGCGGCCGCGGATGACTGAGAAAACCGCCCGTTTATTCACCAACCTGGAAAAGGAGGCCCTGATCTGCGGCCGCTGCGGTTATTGCCGGAGCACCTGTCCGGTTTATAACGCGGTGGGATGGGAGTCGGCGGCCCCGCGGGGCAAGATTTCCCTGGCCAGGGAAATCTTTTCGCATGGAGATCAGGCCAAATGCAGTGCGGAGTTTGTACGCCGGATGGCGCAATGCACCCTGTGCGGGGCCTGCGCCGGCGAGTGCTCCACCGAGATCGACACCCGGAAATTGTGGCTGGAACTGCGCAAACGCATCGTCGAACTGGGCAAAGAGCCCAAAGCCTATAGAACCATGCAGGCGAACCTGCTCGCCAGGAAGAATATTTCAACCTTTCCCAATGAGGACCGGTTGGAATGGGCCCAGGATCTGGATGACCCTGATGCGCTGGAGCCGCGGGCGGGTGCGGAGATCGGCTATTTCGTAGGTTGCGTATCCTCTTTCTTTCCCCAGGCAGCCCAGATCCCCCTGGCGATTGCCGAGATATTTGCCGAGGCCGGGGTTGATTTCACCACGCTGGGCGGGGAAGAATGGTGCTGCGGCTTCCCGCTGATCAGCGCCGGATTTGTCGATGATTCCAAATCATTCATCCGGCACAACGTTGATAAAATCAAGGAACTGGATATCCATACCCTGGTAGCCAGTTGCGCCTCCTGTTACCACGTCTGGAAACACGACAGCCGGGAGGCATTGCAGGGCTATAACCTGGAGATATTTCACACCACGGAATACCTTGCCCGCCTGATCCGGGAGGGACGCATCCCGCTGCATACGCTGGCAGAGACCGTAACGTACCATGACCCTTGTGATCTGGGCCGCAACAGCGGGGTCTATGACGCCCCCCGGGAAATCATCAGGAGCATTCCGGGAGTCCGTTTTGTTGAACTGCCGCACCACCACGAACAGGCGCTGTGCTGCGGCGGCGGCGGCAACCTGCAGAGCGTCGACGCCGGTTTGGCGGCGGAAATAGCCCGGCTCAGAACCGGGGAAATCAGGACCAGCGGAGCAACGGTCGTTGTTTCGGCCTGTCAGCAGTGCGAACAGATGCTGACCGCGGCCATCCGTGCGGCGAAACTGCCGGTGAGGGTAATGGATGTCAGTCAGTTGCTCCTGGAAGCGATGGGGTAAAACGGTTGTCCGGCGAACGATCGGCAGGAGATCCGAATCCCAGGGTAGCTCCCCAGGCCGGCGATGGCCTCATGGATAAAGGGCAAGGGACTCTTCGGAGGGGGCGGAAGTGGATCTGTATCACCTGGGGCCGGTGGGGTGGGTGGAATCGCAAAGCATCTATCATGCTCTGGCCTGGCTTGGCCGCGAAGGGTTGATCATCTGCTACCCGACCGCGCCTTATATTTGCCTGGGATTGCACGACGACCTGGATTATGAAATTGACGCGCCCTATTGCCGGGAACGGGGGATTCCCCTGTTACGGCGAGAGACCGGAGGGGGGGTCGTTTACCTGGACGACCGCCAGCTTTTTTTTCAACTGGTTTTAAGGCAGGATAATCCGCTGGTCCCGTTGCGCAGGCATCGCATTTACGAAAAGTTCCTGCAACCCGCCCTTTCCGTATACCGGGATTTGGGAATCGATGCAGAAT
>CAYSSF010000031.1:0-8038 GCA_964433455.1 uncultured Syntrophaceae bacterium | reverse complement strand
CCGCCGATATCACAGCCGGGGGAAGGAAATATTCGGGGAACGGGGCGGGGGACATCGGGCCGTGCGTGGCGTATGTAGGCAACATCCTGCTGGACTTCGATTTTGTGACGATGAGCCGGGCGCTCAAGGTCCCCGATGAGACCTATCGCCGGCATCTGTACCGGACTATGCGGGCCAATATCATCACGCTGGCGGATTGCCTCGCACATCCGGCGGAGTATTCCCCTCTGGCAACCGGCCTGATTGCCGGTTTTGAAAAGCAACTGGGCGATCTCTGCCCGCGCGAACCGGATGCGGAGCTGCGGGAAACCGCCCGACGGGTCGGGGAACGACTCACTTCCCGGGAGTGGCTGGACCTGCCGGGACGCAGACCGGCCAAGCGCAATGTGAAGATAGCCGAGGGGGTATATCTGCTGGCGCAGGAGACCGCTGGACAGGGCCGCAAAACGGTGCTCGTCAGAGACGGCGTTGCAGAAGAGGTGATGGCCGGCGATGCGGGAATGGAACCTGATTTGCCCGTCAGGACATGAAAATTCAAAGGGGGAAAAGAATGCAAACAGCGAAAGGGGCGATCCCCGATGATCTTTTCTATGACTGCAATGATTTCTGGATAAAGGTTGCCGAAACGGCGGTGATCGGGTTGACCGATGATGGGCAGCGCAACATCGGCGACATCATTTACCTGGAGCTTGTCCCGGCCGGTACGGTCGTCGGCCGGGGCGACCGATGCGGTTCCATCGAGTCGGGCAAATGGGTGGGCAGCCTGCTGGCGCCCGTCTCGGGAGTGATCGTCGAGGCCAACCGCGACGCGGAAGCCGACCCGCGCCGGGTCAATGCCGATCCCTTCGGCCGGGGATGGTTGTACCGGATGGCTCCGGCCGACCGAAACGAGATCGGCCTGCTGATGGATTCCGGCGTCTATAAAGCCTGGATTGAGGAACGAATCCGTCTGGAAGAGAAGGAGTCGCAAGGATGGATCGATTAATGGACTGGCGTCTCGTGATCGATGATGGCGTAACCGCCTCTTTCGGGTTGGCGGCAGACGAAGCGCTGGCGGCGCGTGTTGGCGCGGGCGCTTCCATGCCAACCTTGCGGTTATACACTTATCAATCGCATTGTGCGCTCATCGGTCGTTTTCAAACGGTCGAGAACGAGGTGCGCGCTGATTATTGCAAGGCAAACAACATCTCCATCAATCGTCGTCCCACTGGCGGCGGCGCGATCATCATGGGAGCGGATCAATTGGGCGTGGCGCTCACCATAGCAGGACGAGGCGAAGATACCTACAGTCGCGCGCGCGAACTCATGGTCATATTTTCCGAAGGTCTCGTGCGCGGGTTGAATACGCTCGGCGTTGAGGCACGCTTCCGCCGTAAAAACGATATTGAAGTGAACGGTAAAAAACTCGTCGGGTTGGGCGTGTATCGCGCCCCGGGTGGCGGCTTGTTATTCCATGCAAGCATCCTCGTGGATTTGGACATCGCATTGATGTTGAGAGTGCTCAACACGCCATTCGAGAAATTATCCGACAAGGAGATCGATGCTGTCGCGGGTCGTATTACAACCGTTAGAAGAGAAACCGGGAGCCACATCACTCTTGATGAAATGCGGCGCGTGATTGCGGATGGGTTTGTGTCTGCTTTTGATGTGAATCTCATCTCATCTGATTTCACCGCCGAAGAACGCGCGGAGATTGCAAAATTGGAACAGGAAAAATATCTGAGCGAAGATTGGGTTTATCAAACGACCGCTGTGCCTGATCGCAACGGTTCTGCAAAAATAAAAACCCCTGCGGGCTTGATTGATGTCCGTGTGACGATGGCAGGATCAACCATCAAAGCCGTTTTTATCGGCGGTGATTTTTTTGCTTCTGAAAATGCGGTGGCGGATTTGGAAGCGTCGTTACGATGGCACACGAGTCAACCGGAAAAAGTCGCGGTCACGATTGAAAAAATCTTTCAGAGTAGAAGCGCTGAATTTAACGGTATCCAGTCAAAGTTCCTGATTGAGGCGGTGCAGAAGGCGATTGCCCGAGCGCGCGTGGCAGAGAGTCAAATATGCGCAGAGCCGTACGGCTGTTATGTCAATCCTGGAGGGCAGTATGTCTGAGTTCATCCAAATCGCCGAGTCGATCGATGTAACGCGAGAAGGCGATGCAATCCGATAGAGAAAGTCCGCAATTTGTCCAGACCAGCCTTGCCGGAGCGATCTCTCTGGGCCTGGAACCGGGCCGGTTCATGCCTAAAGTCCGGTGTACCTGCCTCAATCTCCTGTTAACGTATACCGGAGGGTGCCGGGCTGCATGCAGTTATTGCGGACTGGCCCATAACCGCCAGGCAGACAAATCCAGCACGTTTATCCGGGTCAGATGGCCCACCTATCCGCTGGAGGAAATCCTGGAACGGGTGAGGGGCGGCAGGCATCCCTTCAAACGGGTGTGCGTATCGATGATTACCCGTGACCATGCCGTGGATGACGCCTGCGCCGTCATAAGCCGGGTGCGGGAGAGCAGCGGCCTGCCGGTCAGCGGGTTGCTGGCGCCGACCGTCATGGGGGGCAAAAATGATCTGCAAAAAATCCGGTCGGCGGGCGCCGACCGGGTGGCCATTGCGATCGATGCGGCAACGGAAGGGTTGTTTGACCGCCACCGGGGGGCGGGGGTTGGCGGCCCGCACCGTTGGGATCTTTTCTGGGCATATTTAGCAGATTCCGTAGAGGTGTTCGGACTTTACAATGTGGGGGTCCATCTGATCACCGGCTTGGGCGAGACCGAAGAACAGTTGGTCCATGCCATATCCAGGGCCTACCGCATGGGCGCCGTGACCCACCTGTTTTCCTTTTTCCCCGAAGAGGGCAGCCTCCTGCAGAACCGTCCGCAACCGCCTCTGGGGAAATACCGCCGGATACAACTGGCCCGTTACCTCATCAATGAAGGCATCGCCGATGGCAATCCAATCCGTTTTTCACCGGCAGGGCAGATCATCGATTTCGGGCTGAACATTGAACCGTTTATCCGCACCGGGGAAGCGTTTATGACTTCGGGTTGCCCGGATCAGGAGGGTCGGGTGGCCTGCAACCGTCCTTTCGGCAATGAGCGGGCCAGCGAACCGATGCGCAACTATCCCTACCGGCCGGGACCGGAGGACATCGAAAAGATTCTTCACCAGATATGGGATGATAACCCTTTAAAAAGACTTACTCGTCGTGAAAATGGGGATGGAGTCGAATAATATGACAGCCCTTCGGGCAATGATTCAGCAGGCATGGGAAGCCCGAAAGGGATTCAAGCCGGAAATTGGGTTTTCCGTTCCCGGGGTGAAGCATTATGACAACCACTATTACGCGAACCGACCCGTTTCCTTTGCCCATCTCAGCGTCACCGGGGAAGCCTGCGCCCTCCGGTGCGCCCATTGCGAGGGGGCGTTGCTCAAAACCATGATCGGGGCAGCCTGCCCGGAAGCGATGTGCAGGGTGGTCGACAGGTTGCTGAAAAAGGGTTGCCGGGGTATTCTGGTGAGCGGGGGTGGCGACTCCAATGGGACGGTGCCACTGGAGCCCTTTGTGGAGGCGATCGGTTATGCCAAACAGATGGGGCTGAAGGTACTGGTGCATGGCGGGTTTATTCAGCGGGAAACCGCCGCCCGGTTAAAAGAGGCCGGGGTGGACCAGGTATTGATGGATGTCATCGGCGATGAAAACACGATTCGCCAGGTTTGCCGCCTTGACCGGAAGCCCGGCGATTATCTGCAATCCATGCTCTACTGCCGCGACGCAGGTTTACATATCGCCCCTCATATCGTCATCGGCTTGCACTTCGGTCAAATCCGGGGGGAACGGCGGGCTCTGGAAATGATCAGAGAGGCAGATCCTGAAACGATCGTATTGGTTATCTTGACGCCTGCCCGTGGAACCGCGATGGCGGGGGTTCAACCACCGCCGATCCATGAGGCCGCCGAAATCATGGCAACCGCACGGATTTTAAATCCCGCCACACCGATCACCCTGGGTTGCGCGCGACCGCCGGGTCAATACAAACGACAGGCTGAGATGAATGCAATCGATTGCGGCGTGAATGGGATCGCCTATCCCGATCAAACAATGGTTGATTATGCACTGAGCCGGGGGCTGAAAACGGTCTTTTCGGAGGAGTGCTGCAGCCTGCTGGGGAGAAGATGGAGCAGTGACTAAACGAGATAGACTCTCCTCATCGCATGCCGGTGATCGATGGCGTCACCGCACGGGGGTCGCGGGTGGGCCAGCGGCCGCTATCCACCTGCGCCAGGAAGTCGCCGACAATCGCGTTAAACTCGTCCGGCTCCTCCACGTTGATCCCGTGCCCGCAATTCGGCATGACGGCCATCGCCGCCGACGGGATGTTCTGCTTCATCAGAATCCCCGGCGTGAGGCAGGGCCAGTCCTCGTCACCCATCATGATCAGCGTCGGCACGGTCAGCGCCTTCATCCGGTCCACCAGATCATAGAGTGATGGCCGTTCGCGCTGGCAGCCGAGCATGGTGTTGGCCGAACCGGCGGCGGAATGGCTGGCCAGCAGGCGCTTGAATTCGGCAAAACCGCGCGGGTCTTTGTTCTCGAATTGCACGCGGGTGGGGCCGTACGCATATTGTTCCGCGAAGGCGGCCATTCCCCGGCCCTTGATGAAGGCGGCGATCGTCTCCGCCTCGGTTCGGAACTGTTCGCGCTGCGACGGCTCGGCGCCGTAGCCGCATCCGCAGACGGTGAGCGAGAGGGCGCGCTCCGGATGGCGAAGGCCGAAGTGCAGCACGGCGAAACCGCCCATCGACAAACCGACCGCATGCGCGCGCCCGATGCCGAGATGATCGAGCACCGCGGCAATATCGTCGGCGGCGCGGTGCTGGGAATAGAAGGAGATCTCCTCCGGTACGTCGGAGGGCGGATAGCCTCGCGCATTGTAGGCTATGGCGCGATAGCGCCGGCCGAAATGCCTGATTTGCGGCTCCCAACTGCGTTGGTCGCCGGCGAATTCATGCACGAAGATAACGGATGTCCCTGACCCCGTCTCCTCGATATAGAGCTTGACCCCGTCGTCGGTGACGGCGTACGGCATTGTTATTCCTCCCCGAAAATTTGCTTTTTGAGCGGCCCGAGTATATGAAGATAACCGTTACGTGTCAAGATCCTTAATATTGGAGGTCATTGGAGATGACAAACAGGATTCAGTCGGCCGAAGGGGCGCCCGGCAGGATGGTAGCCGCCCGGCTTATGCCGGGGAGCAACCTGATGAGCGGTATTGTGGACATCTGCGTAAAGCACAACATCAAGAGCGGCATTCTGGCCAGCGGAATCGGCAGCCTCAGGAAAACCAGGTACCTGGATCCGATCCCTAAGCCGGAGCTCAAGGCCGGGTACGGTTACGGAGACCCCATGACTGCCGACGGGCCGGTTGAACTCCTCAACTTGGCGGGCACCATATGCCATTCGGACGACGGCAAGGTCCTTCTCCATGTTCATGCCGTCATGTGCCTGGCGGATGGCAAGGCTTTCGGCGGACACCTCACCGATGAGGGCAACGAGGTCCTGCTGACGGCGGACGTGACGATTCTTGAGATTGCCAACGTAGATTTCGTCCGTCGCCTCGATGAAGAGACGGATATCCTGATGTACTCACCTTCGCCGATCATCGGATGAACTGTTGTGGATAACGAGCTCCTTGAAAAAGACGAAGATGACCGGAAATGAAAGGGGGGAGGTCGAACATGAACGTGAACGTCGGTTTCATCGGCCTGGGGATCATGGGCAAACCGATGGCCTTGAATCTCATCAAGGGCGGTTATTCTCTCCGGGTTTACGGCCGCCGGGTCGAATCGATGGCGCCGCTTGCCGCCGCCGGCGCCATCGCGTGCGCCTCGCCGGAAGAGGCGGCCCGCGCTGCGGATATCACGTTCATCATGGTATCGGATACACAGGATGTCGAACAGGTGATCCTGGGACCGAAAGGGATCCTGTCGGGAGCCGGTCCCGGCGCGATCGTGGTCGATATGAGCACCATCTCCCCGGTCGCCACCCGCTCCCTCGCCGCCCGGCTGATGGAAAGCGGGATAGAGATGCTCGACGCCCCGGTATCGGGAGGCGAAACCGGGGCTCTGAACGGCGCCCTTTCGCTGATGGTGGGCGGCAAACCCGAGATATTCACCCGGGTCAAGCCCCTCTTTGAACAGATGGGGAGGAAGATCGTTCATATCGGCCCCAACGGCGCGGGGCAGGCGGCCAAGGCCTGCAACCAGATCTTCGCTTCGCTGACCATCGAAGCGGTAGCCGAGGCGTTTGCCTTCGCCCGGAGAAACGGTGTGGATCCCGGACGGGTGCGGGAGGCGCTGCTGGGCGGTTTTGCGAACAGCCGAATTCTCGAAATACATGGACAGCGAATGCTGGATCATGATTTCCGGCCGGGCTTCAAGGTGCGTCTCCACCAAAAGGATCTTCGGACCGTCATGGAGACGGCTCACCAGATGGGGATCGCGCTGCCCGGCGCGGCGCTGGTGGCCCAGCACCTGAACGCGCTGATCGGCAGCGGGGAGGGTGAACTCGATTCATCCGCCCTGATCAAGGTGATCGAGAGACTCAATGGGATGTCCGGCTCTCCCGGAGAGGCGAAGGGCGGGGCAGGCCCCTTACGACCCGTCCACGGGGAAGGCGGACCGGGAGAATATTGCGGCGAGCGAAACGGGGCGAAGAGGCTGCCGACCGTCGGTTTTATCGGTTTGGGCGTGATGGGAAGGCCGATGGCCCTGAACCTGATCAAGGGCGGTTGCAACCTGCGGGTTTACGCACGGCGCAAAGAGGCGATGGCCCCGCTTGTGGAGGCCGGCGCCGTCGCCTGCGGATCGCCCCGCGAGGCGGCCCTCGGGTGCGATGTGATCTTTACGATGGTGACCGCAACCCGGGATGTCCAGGAGGTCGTCCTCGGGGAGCACGGCGTCATCGCCGGCGCCCGGCCCGGCGCCATTGTCGTGGACATGGGCACCATTTCACCCGCCGCAACCCGTGCGATCGCCGCGCGGCTCGCCGAATCGGGCATCGAGGCCCTCGACGCCCCCGTTTCGGGCGGTCGCATCGGGGCGATAAGCAGAACCCTGTCGATCATGGTCGGGGGCAAACCGGAAATTTTGGAACGTGTCAAACCCCTTTTTTCCCGCATGGGCAAAAACATCGTCCATATCGGTCCGAACGGCGCGGGGCAGGTGGCCAAGGCGTGCAACCAGATGGTCATGCTCGTTGCGTTGCAGGGGCTGGCCGAGGCCTTCGCCTTCGCCCGCAAGAATGGCTTGGATGCGGCGAAGGTGTATGAGGCATTGTCCGGCGGCGCCGCCCGGAGCAGGCTCCTGGAGGTGCACGGGAGAGGAATGGTGGAGAGAAGTTACGATCCCGTGATTGAAGCGCGCCTCCACGACAAGGACATCCAGATTGTACTGGAGGAGGCCCACGCGCTCGGCATGGCGCTTCCCGGGACCGCCCTCGTGACGCAGATGTTCAATGCGCTGATCGGGCGCGGCGGCGGAAACGAGGACTCTTCACAACTGATCGAAGTCATCGAGGCGATATCGAAACCCCTTCCTCCGGAACCCGGCCGGCCGGGTCAGACCCTGCGGCCCTGATGACAGCTCCCGATTTCGCGGGATCCGCCGAGGACTCTCCTCCGTTCCTGCTCGGCGCACACCCGGCCCCGCATAAAAAAGGTTCCCCATCTTCCGGACGGGGAACCTTTTTTTCTGATATCGAGAGCGTTCCAAAGGTCTGGAAGAGCGCCCGCGACGATTCTACTCGATCTCCTCCAGCGACGCCTTCCCCTTCTTGATGAAGACGGTGTAGAGGTTCCACAAAACCGAACCGACGGCGATCACGAGGATCGTGCCGGCGATCGGCCGCATCAAAAAGGGCCCCAGCGCATAGTCCGTCATGAACATCCCCTTCCGCAGCGACACCTCCGTGAGCGGCCCGAGGACGAGGCCGATGATCATCGGCGCGATCGGATACTTGAACTTCTTGAAGAAGTAGCCCA
>CAYSSF010000030.1:0-26845 GCA_964433455.1 uncultured Syntrophaceae bacterium | reverse complement strand
GATGTCAAGGTTGTCTTCGGTGCGTTCATCCCAGGGCAGTGTTGTCATCCAGTCGAGGTAGGTTGCCGCGACCGTGTATTCCGCCGAAGAAGGATGCATTTTGGCAAGCCGTGCGAGCTCGCGCTCCGCCTCCTTCTTCGCCTCCTCCGGGAGGTTCTTCTTTTCGATCTTTTCCCGGTACTCCTCGATCTCGACCTGTTCATTGTCCGTCTCGCCCAACTCCTTGCGGATCGCGGCGAGCTGCTGGCGGAGGTAGTACTCCCGCTGGCTCTTGTCCATATCGTCCTTCACCTGGGTCTGGGTCTTGCTGCCCAGTTCGAGGATCTCCACCTGGTGGTTGACAAGCCGCGTCACCTCGCGAAGGCGCTCCTTCACGTCAAGGATTTCGAGGACTTTCTGTTTCTCGTCGACCTGCGAGTTGATCACGGAGGCGATGATGTCGGCCAGGACGCCGGGCTCCGCGATCGATTTGGCCATGGCTCCGAACTCCTGGGGGAGGAAGGGCGATAGTTTCACGATGCGTTCGAAGAGGCCGATGAGGTTGGCCATCAGCGCCTCGACCTCGATGTCCCTCTTCTCCTGATCCTCCAGACTTTCCACGCGGGCGCGAAGGTAAGGCTTGCCCTCCAGCAGTTCGACGAAGCGAATCCGGCCGATCCCCTGGAGGAGGAGCTGGGTCTTGTTGTCTGCGGTCTTGGCCATCCGGAGGATCACGACGCTTGTGCCGACGCCGTAGAAATCCTCCATTTTATGCGGGCCTTCCGCCGTGTCGCCGGCCTGTTTCAGCATGGCGAGGCCGATCAGACGATCTCCCGCCATCGCCTCATCGATCAGGTTTATCGCGGAATCGCCGGAAACCTCCAGCGGGAAGAGCATCTTCGGAAAGACGAAGGCGCCCGCAAGCGGCAGTACCGGAAGGATCTCCGGGATGCTGGCAATTTTCAGTTCTTCAGACGCTTTTTGTGACATGGAAACCTCCAATATATCGCAAGCGAAATCAATCGCCCAGGATGCTGATCTTCTGGATGCGGTCCGCAGGCCGCTTTGCGAGACGGATCTCCAAGAGACCGTCCCGGCAGAACGCGGCGGCTGTCTGCGCGTCGATCGGCACCGGAAGCGACAGGGTGCGCTCGAAACGGCCGCAGGGGATCTCGGCGAGACGGTAACGGGCATTTCCCTCCCGAGGTCCGCCCTCCCGCGTACCGGAAACCTTTACCGTGCGCGGTCCGATCTCCAGGTGGATCTGCTCCCGCGGGACGCCGGCAATCTCCGCCAGAATGACGATCTCCTCGCGGGTTTCATAAATGTCGATCTGAGGCCGCCACCGCTGCCGGGAGAACGAAAACCGCGGCTGGGCCGCGCACAACATCTCCTCAACGGTCCGACGGAATTCGGACTCGATCTCCCCTGGATTTTCGACCAATCTGATCTTGATGTAATCCATCTCCGACTCCTGTTCTCAAGAAACACCCGTTCACCCGGGATCGCTGCCATGCGACCATCGGCACCCTTAATCTCCCTGCAACATATGCATCCCCATCCGTGGCGTCAAGGGAAAGAGAGAGATTGAGTGCGGCGTGATTCCGTTAAGGTATTTTCTTTTGTTCCGCCAAAGGATCGATGCGGCGGTTCAATGCACGGCGGGCGATGCGCGTGATGACCACGGTGACCGCCACCGTAGCGATCAATCCGACCAGATAGAGCGCCCATTCGGCGGATGTGCGGGTGCGTCCTCCCTCCTTCACGCCCAGGTCAGTTAGAGTGCCGGCCAGGGAACCAAGATAGACATACATCACGGTGCCGGGGACCATCCCGATCCAGGAGGCGAGCACGTAGTCGCGCAGCGATACGCGCGTCAATCCGAACGCATAATTCAGCAGGTTGAACGGAAATACCGGCGAAAGCCGGGTAAGGCCGACGATTTTCCAGCCTTCGGTCGCGACGGCCTCATCCATCGCGGCAAACGTTGCATTCCCCGCAACCCGGCGGGTGACCAGGTTCCGCGCCAGATATCGCCCGACCAGGAAGGCCGCCGTCGCCCCGGCGGTGGAGGAGAGCGAGACGAGCAGAAAGCCGTTGACGACTCCGAACACGGCGCCTGCCCCCAGGGTCAGGATCGATCCGGGCAGCATGAACACGCAGGCCGCAATGTAGAGCCCGAAGAAGACCAAAGGACCGACAGGGCCGGCTGTCTCGATCCAGGCCAGTGCGTCGCGAAATGTCTGCTGCATGTTGAAGCGCCTCGCCGCCACAAGGAGAACGACGGCGATCACGACGAGGAGGATGGCCTTGACGAACGCGCCGTAGCGGCGACCGGGGGCGGAAGGGTTCATCTCCGGAGCCTACTGTTTCTCATGATGGTTTGCTGATGTGAAGTTTCGTTTTGTTTTTGATAAAGCTATATTTTTTTACGAGGAAGCATAAACAGCAATAGACTTGTATGTCAAGGGAATCTTGGCATAAGACGATGGCGTGCCCGTTCCGCGCAACGCCTTCGAAAGCCGAATTCTCGCTCGGTTCCGTAATGATATTTCCAAGCGCCGCGGGGCGGGTCTTTGCCGAGAAGCTGTTCGGCGACCGGACGAAAGCCATCCTCAAACTGTTGTTCAGCCTGAAGGGAAGGGCATGCACCCCGCGACCGGCATGCCGCTTTTTGTACGGGCAGGGTCTCCCGGCGCGCTTCTCACCCTGTGGTAATTGTCCCGCGGCGGTTTTGCAGAAAGGCCATCGTCCGCGAACGGCTGAAGGGGCTGTTTCGATGCCGGGTCTGAAGGTCGGCCAGGTCCTGCTCCGTATCGATATCCTGCCATGGCGGCGCCTGGTGGACGCGATATCCCCGGGCATGCAGGCGGTTCACGGTTTTCTCAAAGACGCTGTTTTCTCCCCAGGGCATTCCACTGAAAACAGCGGGATGGAACGTATCGGCACGAAAGCCGATCAGATAGTAGCCGCCGTCGAAAGCAGGTCCGACGGCGGCGTCGTAGCCGTTCTCCAGCGCCATGAAGGCCTTTTCGATCACCTCCGCGGTCAAATCCGGGAAGTCGCTCCCGATCAGCAGGGTTGAAGCGAACCCTCTTGCAAAGCAGGAGCGGAATGCCTTTTCCATCCGCTCTCCGAGCCCTTCTCCTTCCTGGGGGATGTAAGAGAATCGGCCGCCAAACCGCTGTCGGATCTCGATCTCTCTTTCAGCGGGTGTGAAAAAGAGCTCCAGATCGTAGTTTCCCGGCGCCAGCGCTTCCAGCAGATCATCCACGAAATATCCGTAAAGCTCTGCCGTGAAAAGGTTGCCACAGGAGCTGGCCAGCCTGGTCTTGACCCTTCCCGGTTCGGGATCGCGGACAAAAACCGTCAGGCATCGCGCCGCTTTCGACGGAGGGTTCAGCCCCGTGCCGGTCATCCCTTCGTAAACGGAAGCATGATCATCCTCCAGAACCCGGTATAGCGAATATCCAGGTAGCCTTTGAGACCGATCGTCATGCCGTCGTGACCGGCGGCCGGCTGCGCCTGATAGGTTCCGAAAAGCCGGTCCCACCAGGAGAGATTGAAACCAAAATTGCGGTTTAACTCGCGCGGAAGGATGGAATGGTGAACCCGGTGCATATCGGGCGTGACCACGATCCGCCTGAGCAGGTTGTCCGGTCGTGCGGGAATCCGGAGGTTGCCGTGGTTGAACATGGCGATCCCATTGAGCAGGATCTCGAAGACGAGGACGGCAACGGCGGGAGGTCCGAGGAGGGCCACCACGGCCATTTTGATCAGCAGCGAGATCACGATTTCCAACGGGTGAAAACGGAGCGCCGAGGTAAGGTCGAGGTCCAGGTCCGTGTGGTGCATCCGGTGGAGCCGCCAGAACGGAGAGACCCGGTGAAACAGAACGTGCTGGGCGTAGATGACCAGATCGAGCGCCAGAAGGGTAAGAACGATGGCGGCGGCTTCAGGGAGCGGGACGATGTTCAGAAGCCCCCATCCCTTCTCGGCCCACAGGACGGCCAGGCCGACGGGAAGGATGGGAAAAAGAAGGCGCGGGAGGAGGCCGTTCACGAGCTGAATCGATAAATTTCCGAACCAGCGCGAGGACTTCTTCACGGTCAGCGGACGCCTTGGGGCGAGGAGTTCCGCAAGGGCGATGACCGCGAAGATGAGCAGGAAGCAGCCGATCCGGAGGATGGCTTCGTACTGGGAAAAATGAACCTGGGAACCCGTGTCGAGGAACATGATCTCTGTTACCCTCCATGTTCGAATCTATACCACAGGAGGGGGTATTTCAAGCGAAACATGAAAGCGGCCGTCCGTTTACGAAAATGGACGGCCACTTCAGACGGGAATCTCTGAAAGAGCTCTTTCACGGGGGCAAGCCGTTGGGCAGGCCCCCGCAATCGAGGTATCGTTCAATGTCATTTTCCCTGTTCATGCCCGCTGCCGACTGTTGCACTATAATACCGGCCGGCAGTGATCATGCAGTCTCCGGGCTTGAGGCTCGGACTTCATCCGATGCCCCTACCTTGCGACGATTTCAAAAAGAACCCTCATGTTTGCCTTCGCCTCTTTCGAGTTGATCATGTTTGGCGCTGATTCGTACATGGCCGGGTTTGACTCGCCATAGCCGATGGTAGAAAGCCTGTTCGGCGTAATGATCCCTTCGCCGATCAGATATTCCTGGACAGCCATTGCCCTTCTTTCGCTTAGCATCTGGTTGTACGCTTCACCGCCGGAAGCAGAGGTATACCCGGCAATGCGGACTTTGGCTTCCGGGTTGTCTTTCAGCATCTGTGCATTTCGTTTCAGTATCGCCTGCGCTTCGGGTTTCAGTGTCGACTTGTTGAAATCAAAGTGCACATTCTCAAAATTGAGAACAGCGATGATCTCCGGCCTGGTTGCGGCGACCATTGCCTTCTCCTCGACCTTGGGTTCTGCCATTACGGCAACAAGAACGACCGGTTCCTGAACATTCTTTATAGCCATGGGCTCAGGTGTAGGGCCCGCTGTGGATTCGTACTTGGTGACGGAGATTGGTGCAGGGCCCGCTGCGGGTATGGGTTCGTACCTGGCAACAGGGGTCGGTGCGAGTCCCGCTATCCGTCCGGCACGCGACAAGGACCAGTTCGTGCCGTCCTGTGATTCCAATGCCGAACCATCCGTGCCGACAGCGATGAACAATTTACGCGCATGGGTGACTGCTGCGAGTTCGCTTTGCGAGCCCGATATTACGGTGTTCCAGTTCCGTGAGTCCGATGACGTCACGATGGTGCCATTTGCGCCTGTGGCCACAAATTTTTCATTGCCATAGGTGACAGCGTAGAGATAGTCCGCCGTTCCTGAATTACGATCGGTCCATGTGACCCCGTCATCGTACGACGTCAAGATTCTTCCGTTTCCCCCAACGGCCGTGAATATTCCGTTCCCATAGGTAAGGCCATGGAGGTCATCGGTAAATTGTGTGTTCCGACGCGCCCAGGAGATGCCGTCCTGTGAATTGAAGATGTCGCCCCTCTCGCCGATGGTGATAAAATTATCCTTGCCATAGGAGAGATTCCTCAGGGCATTGGGAGTCAGGTTTGCCCTTTTGGTCCATTGGGTTCCGTCCGGCGATGTGACGACCGTGCCTGTTGAACCGACTGCCACGAAGATTCCCCGTGCATACTTGACGGCCCAGAGGTCGTTGGTGACGCCGGAGTGCCGGATGGTCCATGTTGTTCCATCCCTTGAGCCTGTAACAATGGTGCCGCGGCCGCCCACCGCCACAAATGTCTCTTTCCCGAATTCCACGTCGGCAAGAGCCTCGTTGCTTCCGGAATACCTCGCAGTCCAGATGTCGGCGTCAGGCGAAGTCAGTATAACACCACTGCCGTAGGTGATGGCGTACATGGGCCCGGCATCTTTCTGGGATGCTTGAGCCGGCACAATGCCCGAACCTGCGAAAAATATGGAAACTGCTGCAATGATCATGGATCGTACAAACATTTTTTTCATATCAACCTTCTCTTCCTTATTTGTCCTTACTCATAAAATGATTTATCTGACTTTATCCACCCTTGGTTTTTGACTCGAAAAATCTAAACCATTTAAAATTGACAAACGGTTACCTCCCTTCTTTCAGCCTGATGAAAACCCGCTTTGGGGTCGGAATACCAGGGTTACATGGATTGTAGACGCAAGATGCTTGCCAATAAAAATAAATAAAATTAATATCTTAATATCATCATGCATAACGAAGGATTGGATTGGGAAGAGAGAGCAGCGGGGAAGGTTGAAGTCATGGATTTGGCCACCATATCCGGTGGAACCTCAAGATATTGAGGGGTATTTTGTGAGGCGGCGGCCTTATGGCTTTATCGGTCGATCCGCGAGCGGATCTCGGTAACCGGACCGCATGACGAAAGAGCGCGGGCGGTCGTGGCGGCCATCACCCGTCTCATTCCCTTTTTTCTATCGATAAAACCGGGCGAGACGCTCCGGCGCAACGCCGCAAAGATAGAGTGTCATCAGGAACCAGTTTCGCAGCGTGCCGGATACCAGGCCCTCTTTCTCCCAGCGGCGCGCGGAGGTGGTCACCGGCTCCCGGAATATGATGATCCGCCAGTTTTTCCGCTTGACCCGCCGCATCAGGTCCACGTCCTCCATGATCGGGATCTCCCGGAAACCGCCGATCTCCCGGAAACGGGAGGCCCGGACGAAGATCGCCTGATCGCCGTAGGGGATTCTCGTCAACCGCGACCGCAGGCCGGCCACCTTTTCGATGACCCGGAAGCCCGACCTCGGGGAAGCGATTCGCAGATCGAAGGCGCCGCCAACGCAGGCTTCATTCCGCATCGCTTCGGCGATCCTTTTGAAAGCGGCAGGCGGCAGAACCGTGTCGGCATGGAGGAAGAGCAGCACATCGCCGGTAGCGACGGCGGCGCCCCGGTTCATCTGTCTGCCCCGCCCCTTTTCGGAGGAAACCTTCCGCACGGCGGTGTCCCGTATCGTTGCAAGGGTTTCCCCTTCCGTCTCTCCATCGACCACGACGATCTCGGCGGTCTCCCCGCCCCCCAGGCGGCGGACGGCTTCAATCGTTCGGTTGATGATGGCCTCTTCGCAATACACGGGGATGATCACGGAGATGCGACATTTCAGGTTCTTCAATACAACCATCCTGATTTACCGATCTTTTTATTCAAGCACCCCCTCGCGGAACATGCCATCCCCTCTTTTTGCAGGGAATCCAGGATACCCCGGATTGAATTATACCGGGATCTCACTTCTTGAACAGGCCATCGTCGAGGCCGGTATTGACCCGCCAGTCGCTGTAGGCGATATCGATATCCCCCTCCCCGGATATTTCGTCGAGCCGGCCCATGCCTCCGGAAACGGGATTGTCTTTCGTAATGAATGAGGAAGTATTGGGGCCTGTCACCTCTTCGGGGAAGGTGAGATGGATATGAACCTTTTCCGGCAGCAGCCATTTCTCGCCGCCCTGCGCAACGGTCGCGTAGAAGAGTTTTACAAGCCCTTTTGTTCCTTGGATCGAGAGGCTTTCCGCCTGCAGGATCCTCCGGGGGAGACCTCCGACCCACACGTTGTAATACCGGATTCGGGCTTTTGCGTCGAGGGGTTCCACCCGATACAGCTCTGCCCTTGCGCCGTCCAGATTCTCGGCCCGCTGGTAGGTGATCCGGTTTTTCTCCGGATCGAATTGGAAAGGGTTGAAGACGCCGCTGTTGCGGGGAATCGGCGCAAAGCTCCGCGTTTCGATATGAAACAGGTCGGGCTTCTTGAAGTAGAGCGTGGCGGTAAAATCGGGCACCCGCATGGTCGGCAGGTTGACCTTGGCGTGGATGGTTACGGTATAGTCGTTCAGGTTCCGGTAGGGCTTCACCAGTTCGGCAAATAGCTGCCTTGGATCGGGTCCGGACGTCGCGCCGGGCGCCCCCTGGGCCGCCGCCGGGGAAAAAAGGAGGATGACCAGCATGATTCCGCTGAAGATCTCAAGGGATTTCATTTACGAAAGAATGTCCTTTCTGGCGAAATAGACCATCGCGGCCAGGAAAAAGGCAGCGATGAAGCCGGCGAGGATCAGGACATTCGTCCGGATCGCAGCCCAGGGGATCGGATCGTCGAACACCTTTTGCCAGGCATCGAAATAGTGGACGAACAGGTACGGGCGGATCGCCTGAAAGAGTTCGAACGGAAGGGAGATGATGATGATGCTGACGATGATCACCGCCATTGTCGCAATGATCGGACCGATGGGGTTGTCTGTCAATGCCGAGAAGAAAAAGCAGAGGGAGGAGACGACAAACATCGCCAGCGTGGCCAGGCCGTAGGCCATGAGGAAGCTATAGGGCAGTTGCGCCTCCGGGATAACGAGGATCCCCCGGCGGATGACCAGCAGATCGCCGCTGCCGAAGGCCCAGAGGGAGAGGCCGAGCGTCAGCCCGCCGATGAAGAGGACCATGACCGCGGTATAGATCAGCGTGACGATGAACTTGGCCGTAACGATCCGGCTCCTGGAGACGGCGTGCGTGAGCAGAAAACGGAAGGTGCCGGCATTGCCTTCGCCGGCGATCTGGTCGCCTGCCACGATGGTCAGCACAATCGGGATATGCACCCAGAGGGCGCCCATGAAGAAAAAGCCGAAGAACCAGCCGTTGAGGACGTTCCCGCCGATCACGAAGTCGTTTTGAAGCATTGAAAGGAGACGCCTTTCAAAGGAGTGCTGCCCGCCCAGTTTCAACCCCGCCACCACCAGCGGGACGATGACGCCGAAGGCGATGAACCCGATGTAGGTGCGCCAGCGGGTAAAGGTCTTGATCAGCTCGAACCGGACCAGATGCAGCATTGTCCAACCCCTTTCTTCCTCCACCCTTTCCCGGGCGCTCAGAACCTTCATGCCTCGCGTCCCTCGATCAGGTTCAGGAAATAGTTCTCCAGCGTCCGCCGGTCGCCATAGATATACTTGATTTGCAGGGCGTGATCAATCATTTCATCGTCCGTAATTCACAACCAACCTATGAATAAACGGGTTTTCCCCATAGATTTATCAGGATAAACGAGGTCTTCATTTTTGTAACGGTGAATTAAAAGTACTTCAGACTGGCGGGAAACGCCTTGGGATTCCGGAAATCGCGAAAAGCAGTCAGGCTGCGGCTGGACCGGGTGGTCTGACGCGGTTATTCGCCTACAATCTGAACCCTGACGATCCTTTCCCGGGCGCGAACCTGATCGAAATCGGCAAAATAGATATGCCCGAACTCTCCAACCTGCATTTGACCATCGACAACGGGAATGGATTGGGAACGTCCCAGAAGAATGGATCGGAGATGCGCGTCCGTATTGAGCGACCAGGATGGGAGCTCGTTCCGCCCGGCGGCAGCCTCGATATGTTTGGGACCGGGATGCAGGTACTGCCCTTCCGTCCGGCAGGTGGGCATGATCTTCTCCAGCACGTTCGTCAGGTCTTGCATCAACAGCTCCGTGCCCCAATAGTTGGTATCGTCGGATGCTTCCTGAATCAACACGCTGCACGTGGTGTGTTGTGAAAATACAATGAGGATGCCATTCTGAATCGCCGATTTACCCAAGGCTTCCTGCACTTGCACCGTCACGTCATGAAATGTCGGCCTTCTGTCCGACTGGATCTTGAATGTCTCGTGATAAACCGGCATCGCCAAACCTCCGTTATGAATGTGTTATGTCCCATGCCTCGCGCACGGATCGGATCATCTCTTCGGCCATCTCCAACGGATCGCTCGACAGGACAATGCCACTGGTGGAACCGGTACCCTGAGCCCCGGCCGCGATCGCATCATAAACATCCCGGCCACAACTGATCCCCGCACCATGAAGGACGCGGATTTCGGGATTGATTTCCCGGACAGCCCGGTTGATGCGATCAATCGCCAGACGGTCATCGGCATCCCGTTTGCCGACACCGATCAGAGCGGGAGATTCAGCAATGATGATGTTTGGTTCCATGCGCGCAATCATGGCGGCATCCTGCAGGGTGTCGGCACACACCATGGTTGCAAGCCCGATTTGATCGGCCCGCTTGATGGTGCGCTCCAATTCATCTTTCGCCAATCTTTTCTCGGCGTGATTCAACAAAACCCCGACGGCGCCTGCCGCTTTCAGCGCCTCGGGAAGAACGGAACCGACGCCTCTTCCCACCTCCAGCCAATCCATGTGCTGGGCAAAAACCAGAACATTCTCCATTTCGCGGGCAAGCAGCGGAATGTCGACATACTGAGGCGTAATGATCACTTGAACAGCATACTTCTTGCTGACTTTGTCGGCGTGCCGGGCAAGTTCAAGAACTTCCTTGCCGTAAAGATAAGCCTTCGGGCCGATTTCAAAGAAGGGTGGGATAATCTCAAGTCCCCTGTACATGACGCGCACTCCTTGCCTTTTTATACCAGAATGACTTCCACGCCCATGTCGCGGATGGATTGAACCATATCCGGCGGCGCATTCGTGTCGGTGATCAGCATGTGGAATGCGCTGACCGGCTGGACCGGGATAAAACCGATGCGGCCGATTTTGCTGCTGTCGGTCACCAGGATGACCTGGCGGGAGCGCTCAACCATCATCCGGTCCACTTCCGCCATGAAGATATTGGCCGTGGTTGCGCCGCTGCCGAGGGTCAAGCCGTCGGTTCCCAGGAAAACCTTGTCGGCCATCAACTCCTGCAGTTGAGACAATGTCTGCGGTCCGACGGTGGCCTGATAATCGGGCAGATAGAGTCCGCCCAGGATGGTCAAATTGGGCGACGGCCAGGTCAGCACCTCCTGGGCGATGGGTTGCGAGTTGGTCACGAGCGAGATCAGATTGCTGCTGCGCAGAGCGGAAGGGATATGCCGGATGACCTGCAAGGTGGTGGTCCCTGAATCCAGGAGCAGGATATCCTTTGGCTTGATCAAGCCTGCGGCCACTTTGCCGATGCGCTCCTTGGCCTTGATGTGCAGTTCCATCTTTTCGGAAAAGGAATCGGTGCGCGTGGTGCCGGGAATGGGAATCGCCCCGCCATGGACGCGCTTCAGGCGGCCGCTGGCCTCCAGCAGGGTCAAGTCGCGGCGGATGGAGGTTTCGGTGACCTGAAACTCTCCGACCAGATCGGCAACGAACACCTGACCGTTCTCCAATACCTTTTGCGCGATCAGTGATCTTCGTTCAGCGGCGCTTGGAGCTTCCATAATTTTTTTACCTATATCTCGACGACATCCAGACCCTGCATTTCCGCATAGGCCTTCAGCGGCCCGGACAGGTGCCCGTAGGCCAGCGCCATATGGTGGGGCGAGCCGGCTTTGCACCAAGCATCACACCACTCCTGAATCGGAAGGCTCCTGGGTTTGAACAGCATCTGCGGCGCCGCCACCGGGCGCGGTTTGATGGCCACGGACTCGCCCTCGGCGATGTTCAGGCGCCAGCGTCCTCCCACGTTGACCAGTGCCAGATTGGTGACCGGTCCGGGGGCATAGGCGTACTCGAAACTGGCGCCGAACCCGTTCACGCCCTGATAGTAGATGCTGTGCTTGATCGTGACGTCCGCTGGTTTGGCGGCCAACGCGGGATTGCCGTGTCCGTCATGCGAAAGAATCATCGCATCCTGTTTGAAATCGATGACATAATTTTCGAGGAAGGTGGCTTTGCCGGTCAGTTCCTGAAGCAGCAGCATCGCGGTCACCGTGGTGATATCCGCTTCGGTGGAGCAGGGGAGGCCGATTTCGCACAGGCGTCCGGTGGCGTAGGCGGGAATGATTCCGACGCGGGGGTCGGTCAACCAGACTTGGTCGAAGGAGGCCGCCGCATCGAACCTGCCGTCGCGGGTCACCTTTTCCAGGGCCAACGCCAGCCGGCAGGAATGGTCGAACTGAGCGGCATCCATATCGATTTTATAGCGCGCGGTTTCGTTTCGGACCAGTATCCTGAGGTCGGCCTCTGAAATGCCGCCCATCGCGACCGCGACCTTCTCGGGCTCCACCGGCCAGCAGACCGGACCCACAAACTGGCGCAGGCTGAGCTGATCGATCATCAGGTCCGTCATCCCTTCGAAGACATGACCGAAAACCGCGATGCGCGCGGTCTTCATCCGCCGTATGACACCGGCCGCGGCAATGTATCCGGCAAGTTTTTTTTGACCGGCCGGATCGTCCATCCGTGACGTGACCATCCAAAACGGTCGTCCCATGCGGAGCAGGGCCGAGGTCATCTCCGGCACACCCGCCATCCCCGAGTTGAGCATGATCAGATCGAAATCCGCATTCTCGGGCAGGAACTCGATCTGCTGCGTATTCCAGACCAGTACCGGCGCCGTCGTATCCAGGAAGCAGCGGGTCGGCACCAGGCCCTTGGTATAAGCCACTTCCACCGCAACAATCAGGTCGACGCCCGCCGCGTTGAACATCTGCGCCGCCGCTGCCGCCTGGTGTTCTTCCTCGACCAGCGGGGGCCGGACCGTCTCGGCATATTGACCGATGATGCCGCCGATCTTGTCGGCCACCTGTTGCGCCATGGGCCGGACATGCGCCGTTTTGTTGTAATCGTCTTCCAGCAATGCCATGACCAGAACGCCGACTTTGGGTTTGATCGCCATTGAAATCTTCCTTTCGATTCATGAGGTTTATGTACGGGACGCCACTAAGCCCGATTGGAATAGCCCCGCTTGAAATAATCGGATAGCCGCTGATCCAGATCGCAATACAGGCGATAGGGTTCGATATAGGCACGGGCGTCGTCATCGGGCTGAATGCTTTCTTTGACCGCCACCATTGAATTGCAGCCCTCTTCAATGGATTGAAACACGCCGCAGGCCACCCCCGCGAGGATCGCATCGCCCAGCATGGCCGTCTCCTCGTTTGCAAGGGTTACAATCGGCCGATTGCAGACGTCGGCCTTGATCTGATTCCATAGACGGCTGCGTGAACCGCCGCCGGTGGACCGAATTTCCGGGATCGCCATTCCCGTGCGCTCGATATAGTCAAGGTTGCGCTTTAACAGGAATGCCACGCCTTCAAGCAGGGCGCGCACAAAATGTCCGCGGGTGTGATGCAGGGTGAAGCCGGTAAAGGAACCGCGCGCCGCCGGATTCGGCTCCGGGCTGAAGGCGCCCATCAGATGGGGCAGCATGATCAGGCCGTCCGAACCGGCCGGAACCGGTTGGGCGAGTTTGGTCAGGCGGTCATAAGCGTCCATTTGTTCGTCGTCGGCCTTCTTCATCTCGTCCTGAAAGAAGGAATCACGGAGCCATTTGAAGGCCATGCCTGCCGTCGGACAAACCGGGACGAACAGATACTGGCCGGGTACGCTGTGGCAATAGACGGGTACCACTCCGGATCGGTCAATCATGGGGTCCGCGATGGTGGCCTGAATGGCCAGTGCGGCGCCGGTCGTCTCGGAAACCCTTCCTGGTTTGAAATTTCCCGCACCGATGGCGCCGACGGCCTGATCCATGCCGCCGGTGACCACGCGGGTCTTCGTGGTTAATCCCAACTGTCCTGCCGCCTCCGGGGAAAGCGTACCCACGCCGGCGCCCGGCGGGACGATCTCGGGAAGCTGTTCCGTTCTGATCCCGATCGCATCCTGGATATCGGTCCACCAGGCTTTCTTCACAATATCAAAATTCAAGGTGGTGCAGGAGACGGAGCCGTCGGTGACGATCCTGCCCGTCAATCGGTAGATCAGGTAATCCTGAACGAGCAGGAACTTGTCCGCCCGGGAAAAGACTTCCGGCTCGTTCTGGCGTATCCACAATATCTTGCAGGCTGACCAGGTGGGTACAATCTCCGGAATCCCTGTCCGGGAATAAACATCTTTGCCGAATCTCTCCGCAAGGAAGGCAGCCTGATCGGATGCGCGGTTATCCAGCCAGACCAGTGCCGGATAGATAGCCCTGCCCTTCGCATCCAAAGTGATCGTGGTTTCACCCTGACTGGAAACCGCCAGGGCCTTCACCTGTTCCGGCCGCACGCCAGGCTGCCGGATGGCATCCCGAACGGTTTTCAGGCAAGCCTGCCAGTAAACCTCGGGATCAAGCTGGGCTCGGTCGGCCATCGGTGTTTCGATCTGATATTCCTGGCGTCCAACCCCCAGACAGCGGCCATCCGGCGAGAATAATCCCGCTTTGACCGAAGTCGTTCCGGCATCTATGGCGAGGAGCAATTCCATCTCAATTCAGTTTATACTTGGCTGCGACTTTATCAGGCGCCTTGAATTCCTTGACCACTTCCTTCAATGCGTCCAGCAGTCGATCAGGGGCCTTGGACTGGATTACATTTCGTCCGAAGACAATCCCCCTTGCCCCGGCTTCGACCGAAACAGCCGCCAGCTTGAGCGCATCGCTCTCTTTGGCAAGTTTTTTCGCACCCAGGGCCAACACCGGCACCGGTGTGGCTGCCACGATTTCCTTGAAGCGCTTGCCGGTATAGAAAGTTTTGACCAGGTCGGCGCCCAGCTCGGCAATAATCCGGCAACCAATGAAGATCTCGTCCTGCAGATCTTCCGGCTGATGATCGTCCCCGCCGGTAGGATAGACCTCACCGATCAAGGGAATGCCGAGTACCCGCTTCTGGGCGACGCAATCGGAAAATACTTTCACATTCCGGGCATCTTCGGCTTCATCGGGATTCCTCAGGCTGAGACTGCCGATCACCAGGTCGGCACCCTGGGCCACCGCGTCGGCCACGGAAACCATCGGGACGCTGTGGGAGTGTTTGTACTTCCACATGGCGGCATAGTTGGAGCCCCAGTTCAGCCGGACGATGCAGGCGGGCGCGCCGCGCAGCGAAAAGATTTGCTGGCAATGCGCGGGCATTCCGGGAGCCATCAGGACGGCATCCGCGCCGGCGACCTTATGGATGACTGAAGGCAAGTCGATCATTCCCGGCAATGGACCAAAATAAAGACCGTGATCGACGGCGACGACGACGGCATTCTTGCCCTCGGAAAATAACTTTGACAAACGAATCGATTCACCTGTTACCGGCATAACCTGCTCCTCTAAATGATTAAACCTGTTCATGCCATACGGCACGTCACAAAATTTTATAATCCGGTCAACTGCTTCAGATGGAGCCGGGCGGCCGGCTCCATCTGAAGGAAACTGTTTTTGATCGGGCTACTTTGCAATCAACGTCCAACCGTCTGCAATTGCGCTTCCGGCTTTATCGAGCGCCACATAGTCCTTGGGGAAGTGAACGGACTTATAGGCCGCCGCCGGGGGGAATTTCGCCAGCAGATCCGCGGGAAGTTTCACACTGGTGCGAATCGGATGCACGAAACCCTGGGCGTACGCCAACTGACCTTTGTCGGAGTATTCATACTCCATCAGGAGCTTGGCGGCATTCGCGTGCGGAGCGCCGGCCGTGACGAACTGGATATAGAGGCCGGCCACGGTGCCATCCGAGGGGATGATCACCTGCAGGTTCATCTTCGGGTTTTGATCCTTGTTGCGCAACGCCTCGAAGTCCCACTGAATCGTAACCGGGCATTCCCCTTTCTGGATGTTGGCGGAAGAGGGCGATACGCCGTTGGGAATACCCCGATCGATCATCTTCTTGAAATAATCAAGGCCGGGCTGCACATTGGTCTCGCTGCCGCCATGGGCAAAGGCGGCGCCCAGAACGGACATCTGGGCCGTGGCGGATGAACGTGGATTCTTCATGCACATCATGCCTTTGTACTCCGGCTTCAGAAGATCATCCCAGGTTTTGGGCACGTTCTTGACCTTGTCGGCGTTGACCAGGAAGCCCATCACGCCATAGAACGCCGCGGACCAGCGGCCCTTCGGGTCCTTGGCATAGGAGGGGATCTCAGCCCAATAGGCGTTCATGTAGGGCTTTGAAAGGTTCTTGTCTTCCACCAGCTTGGCGAACGCCAGCCCCAGGTCGGTTGTATCCGCCACCGGAGACGAGGCCTCGGCGATCAGCGTGTTGATGATCGTGCCGCTGTCCATATCGGTATCCTTGTGGGTGATGCCGTATTCCTTGGTGAACCCCTGGAGAAGTCCGCCATAGTTCACCCAACTGTTCGGCAACCCGTAGGAAACAATTGTACCTTCGCTTTTCGCCGCTTGAATCAACTGGGCCGAAACGCCTTTCGGGGCATCGGCAGGTGCGGCAGCAACGGGAGCAAGCGGCAGCACCGCCAGAACAAAGGCCATCAATAATCCGAATGTAACATTTTTTATAGACATCTTCATTCTCCTCCTCTTTAAAATTTTCGATCCGGGATTGAACCGTTGAACTGCACCCATGGGGTCCAAAAACCATTTTGCATTGATTGGGCGGTCCACCTCCTTTCTCAACGGATCACGCAAAAAAGATCCATTTGGATACGGTTATGATCGTTCGTCAACGGCCATCACCTGACAGGCCGAGGGCGGGAACACGAGCCAGATTTTCTGGTTCAGAGAGATCGGCTTCGTATGGGCAACCGTGATATCCGCGACCACACGTTGCCCATGCAGATTGACCCCCAGCCGGGTCACCGCGCCATGGAACGTAATGGTTTCCACCTCGCCGGGAATGCTGTTCCAGCCATCGCGTTTCGGCAGATCCGGTTCCACATGGATGGTTTCAGGGCGGACCAGGACAACCACGCGCTGCCCGTCGGTGAAACCTTTCACGTCATCCGCAATCAGTGTGAAATGATCGCAGATCACCGAACCCCGGCCCGACACCTTCCCGAAAAACTGATTGGCCGTGCCGATGAACGTGGCAACGAAATGCGTCCGCGGCATGCGGTAAATCTCTTCCGGAGCGCCGATCTGCTCGATGAGACCCTTGTTCATCACCACGACTTTGTCAGAAATGGAAAGGGCCTCTTCCTGATCGTGGGTGACATAAACGGTGGTGATCGCCAATTCCGATTGGATGCGGCGTATTTCTCCCCGCAGCACGACACGCACCTCGGCATCCAACGCGGACAGGGGCTCGTCGAGCAGGAGAACCCGCGGCTGGACGGCCAGCGCGCGCGCCAGGGCGATGCGCTGCTGCTGCCCTCCGGAAAGCTGGTGGGGAAAACGCTCGGCCGCATCCTGAAGGCGCACCATTTCGAGCACATTATCCACCCTTTTTTCGATCTCCTTTTTCGGCATCTTTTTCATCAGAAGACCGAAGGCGATATTCCCTCGCACCGTCATGTTGGGAAACAACGCATACGCCTGGAAAACCATTCCGATGTCGCGCTGGTTGGGCGGAACGGTCGTGATGTCTTCCCCGTCCAACCGGATCGTACCTTCATCCAATTTTGTGAATCCGGCAATCATCCGGAGCGTGGTGGTTTTCCCGCAACCGGAAGGACCCAGGAAAGAGACGAGCGATCCCTTGTCGATCTCCAGATTGAAATCATGGACCACATCAACGCCGGAGTAAGATTTGTACACGTTCTTTAAATCCAGATAGGCCATGCCGTTATCCTTGCGTTTATCGCGCTTGTCTTGTTTCCGCCGCACCGCTTTGCCCTTTGGTTCCCACCCAGAGTATCAGGATGGACACCAGCCAGGCGATGGTAAAGGAGACCACTGAAAAGGCCGCTGCAATATTTCCGTTGATGCGGGTATATTCCACGAGCAGCAGGGGGAACGTTTTAAACTTGGCGCCGACAATCAGGGAGGTCAGCGTATATTCCGCAAACACCGTCGAAAAAACGAGCAGGCTGCCGCTCAGGATTCCCGGCAGAATGTTGGGAATGATGATCTTGGAGAGGACCTGAAAAACATTGGCTCCCAGGCTCTGCCCCGCTTCCGTGAGGGTCAGGGCGTCGATCGCCTGCAGGGCGTTGGAAACGGGCCGATACATGAACGGCATGGAATAGACGACAACGGCGCCGATCAGCAGAACCGGCGACCGGGCGATAGGCGGAATATTGTACACCTGGACCAGGGCCAGTGCCAGCACGACGGTGGGAATTCCGAACGGAAGAATCATCAACACATCGAGCAAAGGTTTGAAACCGGTTAATCGGGTATGAACCCAGTAAACCGTGGGCACGATGACCACCAGGCTCACCAGGATGGTCGCGACAGACAGGATGAGCGAGTTCCGCAATGTAATGACAAAGTACGAGGTTTGAAATGCCCTGAAGTAAAATTCGAGGGTGTATCCTTCCGGCAGGATCGTGCGGTCCCAACGGGTGGCTACCGAAAAAATATAAGTGGAGACAATGGGCAGGAGCATGTAGAAAAGTAAGAGGGCAATGGCGACGATTTGCCAGCCTGCCGGCCGGATCCTCGCATTCATTTCCTGTGACGGTTTTTGCCGATTCTTCATGAGCGTCCGGTTGCCCTATTCCCTAACCCGGTTTTAAGATTTCGACCAGCGGCGCGCACGGATCGTCGCTGCCTGATAAATCCCGATGCTCAAACCCATGATGATTAAAGAAACAACGGCCATCGCCATGCCGATTGCCGGGTCTTTGCGAACTTCGCCGGCGATCATATATCCGATTTGAAGCGTTACGAGAGACAGCTTGGCCTCGACCAGGGTGTACGCGGTGGCATAAGCGCCGAAGGCGTTCGCGAAAAGGAGGGTTACCCCGGCGATGAGGGACGGCATCAACACCGGCACACCGATATACCGCCAAAACTGGAAGGTATTGGCGCCCAGGCTTTGGGCTGATTCCCGCCACTCTTTCTTGATCCCCGCAAACGCGGGGAGGATGAGCAGAACCATGAGCGGCAATTGAAAATAGATATAGGCCAATGTCAACCCGGAGAAGGAGTAAATGCTGAATTGAGGGTAGAGTTCATACTGAAAATATTCGAGAAAGAATTGGGTGATGACGCCGTTCATCCCCAGAATCACGACAAAGGCAAAGGCCAGCGGAGCCCCCGCGAAGTTCGTGGTCACATCCGAAAGGGTGATCAAAATCTCCTGGATACGCTTGGAGGGCCAGCGATAAATGGCATAACCAATGAATGTACCGAATATGACTCCGACAATGGCCGTCAGACCCGAAATCTTGATGCTGTTCAAAAAGGAATTCAGATATAAGGGATGATTCAAACTGAGATAATGCTGGATGGTGAGTTGGCTGGTGTTTCTATCCATGACGCTTCCGCGCATCAGAAACAGAATCGGCACAATCTCAAATGCCAGGCAAAAAAGCAGGAACGGGACCAAACGCACCCAATCGGAATTATAACCGGTTTTTCTTTTTGAAGGCGGCATGACAGGGTTCTCGCTTTTTGGGGGTATTGTACGCTTTATATTCCGAATGTCAACAATTTTTATTTCGTTTTATTCCGTTTGACGTTTTGTTTTGTGAATGTTAGAATGCCGCATCTTATCCATTTGCACACGGATCTGGAACGCCGCATCGGACATTTTATAAATAATTCAGGAGGTTTAGAACATGAATGAAGCGCTCGAAAGTTTGGCGTGTCAATATCCCGATCTGGCAAAATTCATGCAGGGCGTTCAGAATCGGTTGGGAGAAGGATATTTCCGGAAAGGCGTCGACATCCTGATCAACAGAACCCCCGGACGATTGGATTTGATGGGAGGCAATGACGACTACACCGGCGGCCTGGTATTCGAAACCACGATCCGCGAAGCCACCCTGGTGGCCGTCCAGCCCCGTCCGGATCAAACGGTGCGTTTTTTCAATCCGGCGGTAAAGTCTCTGGGCTGGAGCGAACGGATTGAATTTTCCCTGGCCGACCTGATGGAGAGCGGCAGCGTCAAGCCGCTGGAGGCCGTGCGCGCCTGGATCAACTCAGACCCGAAGCGTTCATGGTGTGCCTATGTCCTCGGCAATTTGTATTTTCTGCTCAAACGATACCCCGGGAAGGTCAAACACGGCTTTTCTCTCTATCTTGAATCCGATGTGCCACTGGGCAAGGGGGTCAGCTCTTCCGCCGCGCTGGAAGTCGCCCCGATGAAGACCATCGCGGAGATGTACGGCATACCGGTGGAGGGCGTGGAATTGGCCTCCTGGACACAATGGGTGGAGATCGCCCTGACGCAATCCGCCTGCGGCATCATGGACCAGCTTACCGTCGTGATGGGAGACGAGGGCTATTTTGTACCCATGCTCTGTCAGCCCTGCCAGCCCCAGCCGCTCGTTCGGTTGCCCGAAAATCTGCGCCTTTGGGGGATAGACTCCGGTGTGCGCCATTCGGTCGCGGGTATTGAATACGAATCCGCCCGTGCGGCAACCTTTATGGGATATCGTTTCCTTTGCGATTGGGAAAAGCTTGAACCCAGGCTGGATGAGAGCGGGGCCCTGCCCCGCTGGGTGGAGCCCAAATGGAACGGTTATCTGGCAAACATCCCGCCTTCCCGATTCCGCCGAGATTATGAACACCGCCTTCCGGAAAACATCTCCGGAGCGGATTTCACCGGGATTTATCCGGTTCATCTCGACCCGTTCACCCCCGTCCGACCCGAAGTGACCTATCCCGTGCGCGCCGCAACCCGTTATGCCGTGGAAGAGAACTGGCGCGTGCAACTCTTTTTCAGCCTGCTCTCCAAACCCGCCTCGATGATCGACGGCACCACGGGTTTTCTTCTGGGTGAACTCATGTATCTTGCCCATCTCGGGTACAGCGAGTGCGGATTGGGCTCCGAAGCCACGGATAAGCTCGTCGAACTTGTGCGGAGCGAGAAAGACAATGACCTTCTGGGGGCCAAGATCACCGGTGGCGGCGCCGGCGGTACGGTAGCCATCCTCGGGTGGAATACAACGGATGCGGAAAAGGCTTTTAAACGTGTGCTGGATCAATACGCATCCTGGAGCAAAACGGTGCCGTACGTTTTCAGCGGTTCTTCCCCGGGGAGCGATCAATTTGGCGTCTTGAAATTCTCTTGTTCCTGAAGCAAGGGAGATGCGCTTTGGTCCCTCAGGCCTCGCGTCCCTCGATCAGGTTCAGGAAGTAGGTTTCGAGCGTCCGCCGGGGTACGAGGGCGTTCACATCGAAGCCGGCGCCGACCATCTGCCGGTTTAGTTCCGGGATCTTCTCCAGATCCAGATCCATGTGTATGCCGTCGCTGTGGATCGCCGCCGACCGGTAGACCTCTTTCGTTTCGAGAAATCGCAGGGCTTCATCCGGACGGTCCGTTTTCAGAAGGACCGACGACGGCCCTTTTTTCAGGAGCTCCCGGACGCTTCCCTCCACCCGGAGACGACCCTGGTGGATGATGGCCATCTGGGTTGCGATCAGTTCAACCTCATACAGCAGGTGGGATGACAGAAATACGGTTACCCCCCGCTCGCGAGAGAGCTCCAGGATCAGCTCCCGCACCTCTTTCATCCCCTGCGGATCGAGGCCGGTCGTGGGTTCGTCGAGGATCACCAACTGCGGATCGTTGAGCAGGATCAGGGCCAGTCCCAGGCGCTGGTTCATCCCGTGGGAATAGGTCTTGACCGGGTCGCCTGCGCGGTCGGCGAGCCCGACCCGCTCCAGTTGTTCCATGATTTGACGTCTGGTCATGGGCTTCTGCAAACCCCCGAGAATCTCCATGTTGCGGAGCGCGGAGAGGTGGCCGTAAAACGCCGGCTTCTCCGCCACGGCGCCCACCTTCGCCAGCGCCCTGTGACCGGCCTTTTTCAGCGACGTCCCGAAGATCTCCACGTCCCCTTCCGTCGGAAAGACAAGGTGCAGGATCATCCGGATGGTGGTGCTCTTCCCCGCGCCGTTGGGACCCAGGAATCCGAAGACGTCGCCCCGCCGGACATCGATGTTCAGACGGTCCACGGCCAGCCTGCCGGCGTAGCGCTTGGTCAGATCGATGGTGCGCAAAACGATATCGGACATGACGCCGACGGACCTCCCGGTTCCGTGAAGGGCGAACCCTTATTGGTTGCCGTAAATATACTTGATTTTCGGGGCGTGATCAATCATTTCATCACCGCCTATATTACGGTTCGTCCGCTCTTTCTCTCATCCGGCATACCTCTTGCCCTTCGGCGCCGGTTTCGGCACGGCTTCCCGATCCACCCGGGCCGCATTTTTCGGAGCGGGTGTTTCACACGCCGGGGCCTTTTCCCGGGTCTTTTGTTGCATCGGATGGTCGTATATGATAGCCTCCCCACCAGCAACGAGGCAGACGCCTCCCATCGTCAGGGGTTTAGCGCCATGGTAAAGGAAACGGATCTTCGCGCCGTCATTACGGTCGTCGGTGTCGACAGGGTCGGGATCATCGCCCGCATCACCGGCAAGCTGGCCGATCTCGGCATCAACATTCTCGATATCAGCCAGACGATTATGGGGGATCTCTTCACGATGAGCATGGTCGTCGACCTCTGCGGAGCGGAGAAGCCCTTCGTGCAGGTGAGGGATGAACTGGTTGCGACGGGCCGGGAGATGGGGATGGAGATCCATGTCCAGCGGGAAGATGTATTCCGCTACATGCACCGGATATAGGAGACGGGCATGAACTACTCTCCGCAGGAGATTATAGAGACGATCCAAATGGTCCGGGCGGAGCACCTGGATATCCGCGCCGTGACGATGGGCATTTCGCTGCTGGACTGTGCGGACAGCGATACCGAAGCGCTCTGCCGTAGGATCTATGAAAAGATCATGGCCCGGGCGGGGCGGCTCGTACCGGTGTGCGAAACCATCGAGAAGGAACTGGGGATACCGATTGTCCACAAGCGGATCGCCGTCACGCCGATCGCGCTTGTGGCCGCGGGCATCCCGGCGGACGGGTTTCTCGCCGTCGCCCGGACGCTCGACCGTGCGGCGTCGGCGGCCGGCGTCAACTTCATCGGCGGCTTTTCGGCCCTGGTCCACAAGGGATTCACCGGCGGCGACACCCGCCTGATTCATGCCCTCCCCGAGGCGCTCTCTGAAACGCAAAAGGTCTGCGCGTCGGTGAACCTGGCGACCAGCAAAGCGGGGATCAACATGGACGCTGTTGCGCTGATGGGCCGGATCATCAAGCGTACAGCCGAGTTGACGGCGCATGAGGGGAGCATCGGTTGCGCGAAGCTGGTCGTCTTCTGCAACGTCCCGGAGGACAACCCGTTCATGGCGGGGGCTTTTCACGGGATCGGCGAACCCGAAACGGTGATCAACGTCGGGGTCAGCGGACCCGGCGTCGTGCTGCATGCCGTGCAGAAAGGCGGGGATGCCGACTTCGGAGCGCTTGCCGAGATCATCAAAAAGACCGCCTTCAAGATCACCCGGATGGGGGAACTGGTCGGCCGTATGGCCTCCGAGCGGCTGGAGACGCGCTTCGGCATCGTCGATCTGTCGCTCGCCCCCACCCCGGCCGTCGGCGACAGCATTGCGGCGATCCTGGAGGAGATGGGCATCGAAATGTGCGGGGCGCCGGGAACGACCGCGGCGCTCGCGCTCCTGAACGATGCGGTCAAGAAGGGTGGCGCGATGGCCTCCTCCTATGTCGGCGGACTCAGCGGGGCCTTTATCCCCGTCAGCGAGGACGCCGGCATGATCGCCGCCGTCGAAGCGGGCGCGATGACTCTGGAAAAACTCGAAGCGCTGACCTGCGTCTGTTCGGTCGGGATCGACATGGTTGCGGTTCCGGGCGAAACGCCGGCGGAGACGCTTTCGGCGCTGATCGCCGACGAAATGGCGATCGGGATGATCAACAAAAAAACGACCGCCGTCCGCATCATCCCCGTTGTGGGCAAACGGGTCGGGGAGAAGGTCGAGTTCGGCGGGCTCCTGGGCGCGGCTCCGGTGATGGCCATCAGCCGGCTGGACTCCTCCCGTTTCATCCGCCGAGGCGGCCAGATCCCTTCTCCCATCGGCAGCCTGACGAACTGACCCCATGCCCGATGCGGGCACGACGAAGGATCAATCACCCCCGCCTTCCCTCCCCCGTCGAGGGGGAGGGATACAAGGAAAGGGGCATTTGTAACCGCGATACCGTCCGCCCCGTTTTGATTGGACACGACGCGAGAGATCTTTTCATCGGAAACATCCTCTTTGACCACGATGTTGATGTGAAAAAGATGAACATGAGGTATTGCAAAACCCCGGCCGGGAGAATCCCCAAGTTTTTTATGTTTGAGAATTCAATTTATCCTGCCAGAGGAGAGCTTCCAGTCTTTCAGCGGTGCTCGCATACATATCAACAAAGCTGCCGCCGAATCCGGGGATGTGCATTCCGCTGCCCCATGCCCTCGTCAATCGAACCAGAACCTTGAACGGTTGCATATCGGCCTCCTGCAATGTGACCCGGACAAAGCTGTCCACCGGGGGCGGATTGCAGGTACAGACAAACAGGCCGCCATAGGAAATGTTTAGCGTGTATGCCCGTTCCGCGCTTTCCTCGGGCGCTTCCATCGGCCGGAACAAAACATGGATGTGAACTACCTTGCGCTCGTGTTTGCGCAAGGCCCGCGGCTTGAATTTGCGGCAGTCTTCGAGGAACATGGACAGATTATCGGTCTCCGATTTGGTGCTGTCGCTGTACAGCGCTCGAAAACCTCTCTCCGGATTCCAGTTGGTTCTCACGTTGGGAAAAATCCCCTCCATGGTCTGGAGACATCTTTTTTCCGGTTCGGTGGTTTTTAGCGCCATCCGGATGTCAACCACGAAGCCGCTGATGACGGTCTCCGGAAGTTTTTGGAAAAGCTCAGAGATGGATTTCAGATGGATCAGGTCGATGCCTTGCGCTTCAAAAAAACGTCTGTAGGCATCCAGAGCGGCTCCTTCACTTGACACAAGCGCGATTTTCATGATGTTTTTCCCTCGCCTTCGTAAAGAGATGAAGCTCCGCGTATCATATTGCAGAAAGGCCGTCTGTCAAGGCTTTCCTTTTCCGTTTTTTGATACTATACTCGCGAAAATTTGGAATGACGGCAACGGTCGCCGCTGCTCGGGGGCATGGGCAGCGGCGGTTCTTGTCTGCCGGGACGAGGGTGGAAGGCGGGATATGAAGCGGGTTGACCGGTTGAAGAATCTGATCCGCGTGGCGCGGGGGAAGCAGGCGCCCGATCTGGTCCTGAAGGGGGGGCGTGTTCTCAACGTCTTTTCGGGCGAGATCCTCCGCGCCGACGTGGCCGTTTATGACGGGGCCGTTGCCGGCGTCGGCAGCTATGACGGCCCGGTGGTGGTCGACGTCGCGGGGGACCATATCGCGCCGGGATTCATCGACGGCCACATGCACCTGGAAAGCGCGCTCCTCTCGCCTGCGGAACTGGCGAGGGCCGTCCTTGCACGGGGAACGACGGCGATCATCGCGGACCCGCATGAAATTGCCAACGTCCTCGGAATCGACGGGATCCGGTTCATGCTGGCGGCGAGCAGAAACCTTCCCGTCGACATCTACTTCCTCCTCCCCTCCTGTGTTCCAGCGACCGATCTGGAGACTTCCGGGGCCTCGCTGTCCGCCGCCGAACTGAAGATCTTCCGGCGGGAGAAGCGGGTTCTCGGCCTTGCCGAAATGATGAACTATCCCGGGGTCCTCTTCGGGAACGACTCCGTAGTCGAAAAGCTGATCGCTTTCCGCGGCGGGATCCGCGACGGCCATGCCCCGCTGCTCTCCGGACAGGATCTCAACGCGTACATTGCCGCGGGCATCCGCTCGGATCACGAATGCACGATGCTGGCCGAGGCGAGGGAGAAGCTCCGCCTGGGGATGCACATCATGATCCGCGAGGGGACGCAGGCCAAGAATCTGAAAGAGCTTCTCCCGTTGGCGACCCCCGGAAACAGCCGCCACTGCTCGTTGGTGACCGACGACCTCCATCCCCACGATCTGCTCGCGAAGGGTCATCTCGACCACCTGATCGACATCGCGGTGGGGGAGGGGATGGCGCCGGTGGAGGCCGTCCGGATGGTCACGTGCAACACGGCGCGCTACTTCGGCCTCCGGGACGTCGGCGCCGTCGCCCCGGGATATCGGGCCGATCTGCTGATCCTTCGGTCGCTGGCGCCCGTCCGGGTGCGGAGTGTCATCAAGGGCGGGAGATTGGTATTCGATGACGGGGGTGTGATCGGCAAAGAGACAACAAGGACCGTATGCCGGTCGATGGGCGCGATGAACGTCCGGCCGTTTGGCCGGGATGCCTTCGCCGTTCCAAACCGGGGCGGGCGGATCCGGGTGATCGGCCTTGTTCCGGATCAGATCCTGACGAGACACCTCATCCTCGAACCTGCCGTCCGGGACGGCGCCGTCGTCTCCGACATCGGCCGGGATATCCTGAAACTGGCCGTAGTCGAGCGGCACCGGGCGACCGGGAGGATCGGGCTCGGGTTTGTGCAGGGGTTCGGCCTGACGGAGGGGGCGCTGGCTTCGTCCGTCGCGCATGACTCCCACAACATCATCGCGGTCGGCTGCGACGACGGGGATCTCCTCGCCGCGGTGAAGGCGGTGGAGGCGATGAACGGGGGGCTGGCGGCGGTCCGCAACGGCGAGCTTTTGGCCGGGTTGCCGCTCCCCATCGCCGGTCTCATGTCGGACCGGCCGCTTGCCGAGGTCGCCCGGGGGTGGGAGGAACTGCGCCGCGTTGCCCGTGATTTTGGTTCCGTTCCGGCTGAGCCCTTCATGGTCCTCTCCTTCCTCGCCCTGCCGGTGATTCCGGAGTTGAAGCTGACCGACCGCGGACTCGTCGATGTGAACCTCTTTGGACACGTCCCCCTCTTCGCAGGGGATTGACGGTGGAAACCGTAGCGTGCAAAAAAAGTATGAACAGTAGATTGGGGAAATCATGACAGCAGATCAGGAGGAGAGATGACGAACAGAGAAAAGATGACGGCTTTTTTCCGGGAGGCCCTGGATTCGGTGCTTCCGGGGAATCTGGTTCGGGAGACGTTGCGGTATGATGCGGGGATCATTACGATCGAAGGGAAAAGCTACCGTCTCGGCGACTACCGCGGGGTTCACCTCTTCGGGAGTGGAAAGGCCTCGGTCGAGACCGCGCGGGCCGTCAAGGCGGTTCTGGGAGAGCGGCT
>CAYSSF010000029.1:13251-27092 GCA_964433455.1 uncultured Syntrophaceae bacterium | reverse complement strand
ACCGATCATACCCGCTGGCAAAAAACATTTCACGCAGCTTTACCGGAAAGACACGAACTCTGGAAAAATACGTTATGATGATTTTATGTGGAAATGGTCAGCAGCATCGGAATCAGAAATGATCGGGACGATCCCTCTGCAACGCGGGAACGAGGAGCATCCCCAGAACGCCTTACCGGTATTGCTCCCCTGGCGGGCGGTGCGCTTCACCATGGCTGCTCCGCATAAGGGGCAAACAGGAGGCTCTGACGATACCCCCTTTGCCGTGCCGGCTCTTTTTTTTGCGATAGCCCTTGCGCTTTCGGCGTGTTGATGGGTGCCGGCGAAGTGCTCGCCTGCCGAGTGCTGTTCATCATTTTCCTGAGTTTTGTCCCATCCACCAGCTCCAAATTCAGGCTCTGGACGAACGATTTTGCTTCTTCTGTGAATTCTCCGGAAGTGACAAAGTAGCCGCCGGCCGCGCCTTGCGACGCCATTACCCCGTAAAATTCGCGGACTGGCTGCACCCCGACCTTGTAAGCCTTCCATTGCTTGCATTGCACCAACTGGGTTTCACCGTCCCGCTTGAGCACCAGGTCGATCCCGCCATCCGGGCCGTTTCCGCCCTTGCGGGTCACCTGAAAGCCCTGGCGCCGGTAATATTCGCTCATCACCCGCTCGAAATCGCCCCAGCTCATCTCCTTGAGGGCGCCGGTGCCGGTGCGCGCGGCAACGGTATTGTAGAGCCGTTTTTGGCGAAATGCCTTGATCCCCGAGAGGATGGCCCCCGTCATAAAGGCGAAGGGAACGATCAGTTGCCCGAAGAGCACCGCCGTGGAAATCATGGACCGGCGCACCGCCTCGCCCATCTGTCCCGGTCCCGTAACAGGGAGCATGGGTCTTGAGGCAAATGCATGTAGAATCAGGTACGAGACCAGGGCCATGATGATGCAGACCCACCAAGGCAGTTTGCCAGCCACTTCAACCATGTCTTCCAGAAGGCTTGTCTTTTGTCGCGTCATGAATGGATTTCCCTTCCTAAGATTGTCTTCGCCAGCCATACACACCGCGCGGTCTTCGAGAACCTGTCGCTGACGGAGAGTCGCTACATGGAGTCCAAGGTCAGGACGGAGGGCACCAAGTTCAGCCACCAATCCGACCGGAGCTACTACAATACCGGTTCCTGCGTCCATCCCTTCTGCATCACCGGGATCGAGATCACGTTTGAGAGCGGCCCTTGTCTCCGGTTGGTCCCGTGGGGCCAGGCGACGGAGGGGAATGCAGTGACCATCTAAAGTGATTTAATATCATTAACGTTTGTTACCTCATCCCCGCAATATTCTGTAGAATGAAAACAACTTCGGCCAGGTCGATCTTGCCGTCGCTGTTCACATCCACTCCGGAAGTGGCATAATCCGGGCGTATGCCCGTCGCCTCCATCCCCGTGAGCGCTCGGAAAGCCAAGATTGCGTCCATGAGATTCACTGCGTAGTCGTGATTCAAATCCCCCTTCAACTGAAGATCTGCCATGCAACTGGCCGTCGCGCCGCCGTAGGAGCCCGTGCAGCTCCATGACCAAGGGCCGTTCCCGATGATTGTAGGCGTAGCATCTGTAGAGGCGCACAAATTTCCGGTTGGCGCCGACGTGAACGACATGCCGGCAGCCGTCCCGCAAACGCCGTTCACGGGCGGGGGCGACACTGTGACCGTTAGCGGTCCCACTCCGGCGGAATCTCCGGTCGCGCCGTTGGGCGGCACTGCATTGTCAATCACATAAACTTCGTACCAGTAGCTGCCGGCTGCAGGAGGCTGATCTTCAAAAGAACCATTAACTGGCCCATCTCCGGAAAGAGATGCCGTGTTGATGGTTATCCAGTTGGGATCACTGGATGCCCCACCGCCGGTTGTTCGTCTCAATTCTATCCTGTTGAGCCCCGTGCCTCCAATGTCAGACACCGTGTAGTTGATTGAAAATGACTGGCCTATTGTGCCTTCCGAAGGTGTCATATTGAAAGTGGTGATTGCAGGCGGAGTGGCATCGACTACCATCACCTGCATCTGAGAATTCGTGATCCCGCCATGGCCATCGTCAGCCTCGATATTGACTGTATAACGTCCGATCTGACTGGCGGATGGGCTCCAGTTGAGTTTGTCCGCGTCGATGGTCAGGCCCGCGGGGCCGGAGACCAGCCGATAACTGGGCGCGTCTCCATCCTCATCGCTCCCTGCGACCGTGAAGGTGTTTGCCGCACCAGCCTCAAAGGCGACTGACTCGGGCAGGGAAAGGATTGGCGGGTTGTTGAAGCTGACCACTGCGACGGTGGCGGCGTAGGGGCCGTCGCCACTGGCGTTAGAATTCCTGAGCCGATAATCGTAGCTCTGGTGCGCCGCCAGTTCGAAATTGTCGATATAGTGGGATTCCCCGCCATCGGCAACAGCAATCACATCCCAGGTCGAGTCGCCGCTGAGGCGTCGTTCGATGATGGTACACTGGACATGACCTCCCCCCGCAACGGTCCACTCAAGCAGGTTCCCTGTGCTGCTGGATGACACTGTCAAGCCGCTTGGGGTGCCGGGAATTGGGGGTGCACCCGTGACAAAGGACAGGACCGGTGATTCGGCGGTCTGTCCGCTATCGTCACTCACCACCACCTTCCAGTAGTAACGGGTATTTGGGGCAAGCGAAGCGATCTCCTTCAATGAATAGCTTGCGTTGCTCAACCCTTGCGCCAGCAGCGGGGGCGTATCGGCAACTCCGAAATAGAGATCGTAGGTCAGCGTGTCGCCGTCTGGATCGCTGGACGTCCAACTGAGCGTAACATCAAGCGGTACGCCAGTCGCCGCATCCACAGGCGCGCTTAACGTCGGCTTGGAGGGCGGGGCGTTGTCGAAGTAGGGATCAATATTGTCCGGGATGGCATCGCCGTCTGTATCGAGCGGGACCAATTCGACCAAGTGGAGAGTCCCATTGGACGACAGCCGTTGGCCTATCCAGATCAGTTCCGACTTGCCGTCGCCATTGAAGTCGACGCCTTGGTTATGGACCGAATCGGTATAAAAGAAGGGGCTCAGGAAATCGTCCGGGAGCGCCGGGTCATGGGTCCGGAAAACAAGTCCAGCGGTCGTGCTGGGCGTTTTCCCGCCGAAATAGATAAAGTATTCAAAACGTTGTCCAGGAGTTGCTTCGGAAAAGCCTCCAACCATGAAATCAGCGCAGTCATCTCCATTGAGATCGCCAGCAGATAATAAGTAATCACCGAAAAATGTGCCCCCTTCGGGTCCTACGAGAACGACATCCGGGTCCCCACTGATATTTGGCCCGCCGAAATAGATATCGACCTTGCCTTGCTCGTAGGTGGATGTTCTTGCATTAGGTGCCGACACTGCCAGGTCAGGGTATCCATCGCCGTTAAAGTCGCCTATCCCTTCTATCGATCTTGCATAACCGCCATCATAGCCAGTTGTTTCTCTCTCCAAACCGGTAGCGTGCAGGATGAGCCCTGGTGTGGAATAGATTGAAGAACCGCCAAAGAAAATCTGGACTTCTCTCTCTGTATTACCCGAGCCGCTAACCATTGGGACAGCTAACGCAATATCCGCATATCCATCGCCGTTGAAATCACCTATCCCGCGAACTTCAGTGACATTTGGATTAGTTGACAACACGACGGATGGTGTCGAGGGAAACGTGCTGTTTCCCAAATACAAGTTGACTGTGACGGTGGTCTGATATGTGCTCGTTCCTGCGATTTGTGTTCTAAACTCCCTCATTACGACAAAGTCATCCATCCCGTCGCCGTTAACGTCGCCCACAGGTTCCATGCTCTTCCATCCCCCGCTCGTCTCCATTTCTTCAATCTTCCCCTGTGGCAGGGTGTTTGAAAGGCTTGCCGTACCAGCATAGAAAGCCTCGTTGTAGAAACTCTGATGGGACGTATAAAAATCAGTTCTGCCGTCGCCATTCACATCGCCGAGCGCGTATCCCTCGTCCAGCATGTTAACGTATCCCCCCACACCGTTCAAGTCGGTACCGTAAGTGGCGTCGCCCGCAACGTCGAAGTCGGGATTGGCATCGTAAAACTGGCTGCCGAGAAATACCCGCACTCGGCCGCAACCGGCGCCGCCGAACAGTAGCAGATCGTCAATTCCATCTCCGTTGACATCCCCCGCTGAAGCGGCCCATTGCAAGCTCGTACCGTACCATAAACACGTGGGAGGATTGGTGTCTCCAAACGAAAACCGTTCGGTGAACCGGTAGCCTTGCCGCACCGTTACAGACGCCACGTTTGACGGGGGCGAAAGGTTTCCGACATCATCTTCGGCACGTAGCTGAAAATTGTATGTCTGCCCCGGGATCAATCCGGTTATGACAAGTCGCTCCGCACTTCCCGCCGCTTTCGGCAGAGGGACGTCCTGGAGGACCTTGGCATTCTCCCCCCAAGTGGTCGAAAAGGTATTGGACACGGTCTGTAACACGCTGTAAATAGAAGCTTGCCCTTTATCGCCGTCATCTCCCGGGGCTGTCCACGTCAGGACGACGCGTCCGACTCCGTCGCTCGTGGCGGCGAGGTCGGTTACGCCGGCCGGCGGCACATCGTCTGTCACCGGGTTCAACGGTTCGCCGGCAAGAATGACGCCGGGGTCGTAGTTGCTAAAGCTGCCGACGACGAAGATGTCGTCGTAACCGTCCCCGTTAAGATCCAAAACTGACAACAGGGCGTAACCACTGCCGTTCTGATTGTTCACCTCAACGTACTTGTCCGGTATTGCGTCCAGATCGCTGCCGCCGAGAAAGACGCGAACGATCCCCGCGGAACCGCCGGCCGACGAATCACCGACAAGGAGGTCTTTCACGTGGTCCCCGTTGATATCCGCTGCAGCCAGTCCCATGTTGCCAACTAGCACGCCATCGAGTTGAAGCAGCGGCGTTGCCTGTGACCAGTCCTGGCCTGCTCTTCCGGCGTAGATGCGCACTGTCTGCGGGACACCCTGTCCAACGCCAATGGCGATATCGTCAATGCCGTCACCCGTAAAATCTGCAATTACGAAAAACGATAGGCCAATCCAATACGGCGTCCCTAAATGCAGCGTGGTGGGAGCCGTTGAGAACCCTCCACCCACTTCAGAGGAAAATATGGCAAGCGTAGCATTTGAGCCTGAAGCGACTACCGCGAGATCCAACAGGCCATCGCCATTGATATCTCCGGCTTCCATCCACAACGGCGAGGCGAAGGCGTTCCCTTCTGTCGGCAAGTCGAGTGCCATATCAGGTGTGGTGTCAAAAGTCCCCACCCTCCCATAATAAATATAGATCTTGTTGATATCGGCTACGACGAGGTCATTGACCCCGTCATGGTTCAGATCGGCCGTAAGGAGCGACCGTCCAAAGCGTTGCCCCGCACCCATGCCGGTGATCGTCTTTGACGGTGTGCTCGAAAGGGTTGAACCGCCCGAATAGATGTATACTACACCGGCCATATCTCCACTGGTCGAATCGTTGCGAGCGCCAATCACGACATCATCCTTGCCGTCGCCGTCCAGATCACCGACAGCAAACCCTTGATCCGACGTTGGGTTTCCCGGTAAATTGACCGTACAAGTGGACGTGCCGATTGGTACGCCGGATTCGCCGAAGTTGACCCTTACGAAGGTTTTCCCAGTGACTCCGTCATAACTGGTCGCTACCAAATCGGTGCGGCCGTCTCCATTGACGTCTCCGGCGGCAATCGGAGCAGAGGAAACAGAGTTACTATACGGAAAGATGCCGCTTCCCAGAGTATTCAAGAAGCGCGAGCTGAGAGGGGCCGTATGTGCCGACGCAACGGGCGAAAGCGGCAGACCGCTGCCATCGGGTGCGATCATCCGTACCGCGACGTAATAGGTCGTATCAGCCCTGAGTCCGGTGAGTCTGGCGCTCTGTTCGTCTCCCGGATAACCCGGTTCCGGCGGATTATCCACCAGCGTCCCGCTCGAAAAATTGCCTTCCGTCAGCCACGACGTCGAGTAGCGTATTTCGTACTTGGCAATCATCACTTCAGGCACTTTCCAGTGGAGATCGATGCGATCCGTGCTGAATTCCGTGGCGGTAAAATTCAGAATTTGCTGCCCCAGTTGCGTCTTCACTCCGGGAGAATTGGAGATGGCTGATTCATTGCCAGCCTCATCAAGAGTCTTGAAGGCAAAATAGTAAGTTTTGTTCGGCTCCAACCCGGACACGCGCGTCGATTGCCGCGAGCCCGCAACGGCAGGGGCCGGCAGGTCCGGTACGCTGTTCGCGACGGCCCAATTCTCATCGGTTAACGGTTCGTTGAGCCAGCGCAGCTCATATCGGCTCGCGGTTCGCAACGTCCCGTCATCGCCGGGGGCAGTCCAGGAAAGCTCGATGGTTGTCGCGGAACCGGATACTCCGGTCAAGTTGGCTATGGCCGCCGGCGGGGTCGCATCCACGTGGGCGCCTTCGCTTACGGAAAGGGTTTGATTTACCGTTATGTCATATAGCTCATCCACGGTTCCCGAAGGCCACCGCACCTGCAGGTCGACTTTGGTGGCGGAATCGACTCCGATATGCTGAATGGCGCTTTCCTGGTCACCCATGCCTGTGCTGGTGGCGACCACACGAGTCCACTGTCTGTCTCCGCTGCGTGCCTCCAACCGCGCGCCATAGCCGCTCTTGTTGCTGGCATTTCCCAATAACTCCACGTTCAACCAATGGTGCGACGGCGCTTGGTTCATGAAAAGCTGATCCTGATTTTGAGTCCCGAAGTAGAGGTCCTGTGCCCCGTCCCCATTGGCATCCAATGCGACTGCGCCAAAAACCGAGTCGTGAAGTGCGATGCCCACAGCGCCGGTTACGTCCTGAAATGTGGAGTCCCCCATGTTGCGGAAGAGGCGGCTGCCGGCGACAAGGTCCAGCCATCCATCGTTGTCATAGTCGACCCAGGTTGCCGCGAAGTGGGAACTCAGGTTTGAGGGAAACCCCGAACTTGCTGTAACGTTATTAAACGTTCCATCGCCGTTGCCTTTAAACAGCCGATCGGGAGGATACATTGGCGTGCCGTCCGGGAGAATATGAACGTTATCACTGACAACATAAAGGTCAATGTGGCCATCATTGTCATAATCGCCGGCCGCGATTCCACGGTCCGCGACCGAGATGTAATCGGGTTGATCTTCCAGCGTAAAGACTCCGTGTCCGTCATTGATATATGTGCCATGTCCCGGACCGACCGTAATGAGGTCGGGATGCCCGTCTTCATTGATATCCGTCCAAATCGTCGCCCAGGGGTATTGGGCATTGTCGCTTATCCCGGAGCCTTGGCTCAGGCCAGTGAAGGTTCCGTCGCCATTGTTATGAAACAGGCGCTGTTCCCACGAACAGTAGAGGTCCATTGCGCCGTCGCCGTCCGCGTCCCCCCAGGCGCAGGTATTCTGGGTCCACGTCGGAATTGCTGAAAAGACAAGTCCTGACGACGCGGTTATATCGGTAAACCTGAATCCGCCGTCGTTTCGGAACAGCCGGGGGTTGCCGTCCAGGTACCAGATTACCACATCCGGGTCGCCGTCGCCGTCGATGTCGGCCCAGGACCCGCCGAATGGCGTCTTGTCATTGGGTATGCCGGTCAATGGCTGCAACACGAAGCGACCGGAACCGTCTTTCCGATACACGGTGACAACCGGTTTCCCATTGATCGGCAGTCCATTGACTTGGGCCAGGTCTTGGAGTCCATCACTGTTTACATCAACCACGCTGACCGAAAGGGATTGGTTCAAATAGGCGGGAAGGCGGGTTGCGGTTTCATCGGTAAAGACCGGGCTCGCGAAAGAGAGCGCCGCGGCGGTGCGGAACCGCCAGATAGGACCCGGAACGACATCCCCCTTGCTGTCTTTCGCGGTCACCTGCCAGCAATAGTCGGTATCCGGCTCGAGTTTTCCGCTGTAGGCCAAAGTCGTGTCCCGCGCATGGTCGGAATCGTAGTTCCGAACCGTCGTCAAGCTTGACGGAGACAGACCCAGGGCGACTTGGAACCGCGGCCCCATGGGGTCATCCGGGTCGACGCTGGACCACTGCAAAACCAAGTTTTGGAACGGTACGCCTGAACGATTCATGAACGGCTCTGGATTCGTCGGCACGGTGGGCGGTTTGTTCGGCGTGATGTTCACCACTACCCCCAGTGGGCCTCCCCAGTCGCTTTCTCGTGGTTCGTTCACCGCTCTGACCTTGTAATAGTAGGTCCCGTTTACAGCTTTGGTGAAAGGCATGGAAGACGCCGCGGTGAAATAGTATTGCGTGGACCCGTTAAAGGTTTCCTGGATCTTATAACTCGTTGCGCCCGGCACCCGACTCCACACGAGCGTGAAGGCGCCGGAGACGGTGTCCTCACGACTCTGATAAACGTCCGGCTTGGCGAGCGGTTCCGTTCCAGAATCAGGGGGCGGGGTGTTCACGACGGAAATACGGTGGTCAACCACATTGCTGTGAAGGTTCATGTCTACAGCGTATATCCGGAGCACTCCGTTCACCGTTGTCACTGTGGGTGTCCAACTGTATGATCCCGCGCAATCTTTCGCGAAGGTGAGCACATTAAAGGGGCCGTTTGCACCGTTCGCGCTAAAGTGAACAGCGCATTGCGCGAGCCCCGAGGCGTCGGATGCGGAATACTCCACGGCAACCGCCTGGTTGACCACCACGCTCGCCCCATCCGCCGGGCTTGAGAAACCGATGCTCGGCCCTGAAATGTCGGTGGCGGAATTTGAATCGTAGGGGTACACGGTGGTGCGTACCGTGGTAGCGGCCGCGCCGCCTTGCCCGTTGCTGACCGTCACGTCGATATTGACGGTTGTTGCGGAACTCACCCTTGGGGCCGTCCAGGTTATCGCGCCGTTGCCGTTATTCTGTCCGCTCAGCTCCCCGGCCGTTTTAGTGATAGTGAAAACATAGCTTAACGGATATCCGTTGGGGTCGGTGGCGGTTGCGGTAAGCGGGTAGGAATTTCCGCTATATGTTTGACTCCCTAAACCGACCACCTTCAAGCCCGTTGGGTTGTTGCCGGTCGTTCCTGTAGAATTCACCGGAATTTCTTCTGTTTTAAAGTTTCCCGCGGCATCTATTGCCCATACGGTCAGAACCGTTTGACCTGGTTCCAAATCAATGGCTGGGGAAGTCCAACTTGAACCAGAAGGCGTGAAATTACCCCCCTTGCCGCGGCCGTCCGACCACAGCATATATTTTGTTCCGCTGCCGACATCCGATACGGCGCCGGACAGAACGACAGACGACGATTGAATTGAAAGACTTGTCTTATTTGTGATCGAGATGGCGGGGGGCGTGGCGTCATACTTCAACGTCGTATGCGCGGTATTACGAAAATCCACGTTGCCTGAGCCATCCTCCAGCCACACATACACATTTGTCATCCCTTCCTTTGGTGCGACAATTTCCAAGGGCTTGTGCGCCGGCAACGCTTGTGAGTTTCCATCCGTCGAAGACGTGGGTGAGCCGCCGATTTTCCACCAAACCTTGCTTATTCCCGAGGGATCGACGGGATTAGTCCAATCGAGAACAAAGAGATTGTTTGTAGACCAGTCGGCAGGGGCGACAGTCAAATCGTCTGGCGAAGCAGGCGCGGTCCTGTCGTTTCCGGAATCCACCGTTGTAAAGGCCTTGGGCGTGGAATAACACCCCGCAGAGGCCGCCGAAGAATCGTCGAATGCCATCACCTGCCAATAATATCTTGTGTTGGGCTTAAGGATATTCGGTCGGCCTATATTGGAAAATGGCTCAGGGGGAGTGTACCAGGTCTCAGTCGTAGAACCGCTTATGATGCAGTTGCGGCAGCCGATGGCAGCCGTATCCTTCGGCAAGTCAGCTTCATTGGCAGCCACCATGAGCCAATACTTGTTCGCCCCCTGCACTTTGGACCACTCGAACTTAGGCGTAATTGAGGTTGGTGACCCTGCAAGGGTCGGCGAAATAGGCTCGGGCGCTTGAAACAAATTGCCTTGGGCCACGGTGCCAGGGTTTCTGTTGGAGTTCAGACTATTATACATGGCATTCACGCCACGCACGATCTCCTGGAACTTGGCCGACTCTGTTGGGCTTAGCGAGTTGATCTGAGCTTTAGCTTGAGCGTCTCCGCAGGTCCTGTAATATGAATAAAGCGCATTTTGTACGTTGACCCACTCGGTCATTTGTTTAACAATACCATTCACTTCAAATAGCGTAAGGGCGTGGCTAAGTAGTTTTGCCGTATCGACTGTAAACGATCTCACCAACTCCGCCGGATTTGTTGCAGCCGAAATGCCCTCGTCCACCGAATGAAGGAATGTGTCCAAAACGATGTTGTCGGAACCTACAGTCCCGAGAAAAACTTTGAAGGCGTCTTTGGCGGATTTTATACCGATAGCATCCTTGATTAAGAACGGTCCCTGTGCAAGATCAAGCAAATGATCCCGAAACATGGCTCCTTCATAATTCTCATTTTGCTGCTGCTGCAATATATTTACCAATGTGGTTATGTATGGACTGTAAAATTTGGCGTATATCCAGTATTGTTCATTCCGGCCCTGCTCATTGCATTGCGTCGTCAGTGAATTCGTTTTTGCGGCATTGCTGGAGGTCGATGCTGTAACGGTGACTGGCAGTGGCCCCAAATTAGACTGACGTTCGTCAACGGGCGGCTTGTTCGTGTTGTCAAATACCGCCAAGCCGTACCAGTATGTCCGAGCGTCAGACGGCGTGTCGCTGAAATTGCCGCTTACAGGACCATTACCCGAAACGGAGACCGTATTGATATCGTGCCACCCTGAATCAAACGCAGTGCCATCTCCAGATGTTCGACGAAGAATAACGCGGTTAAGCCCGGAGCCGCCGCTGTCGGAGACGGTATAGTTGACTGTGACGGGCTGTCCCAATGAAATAGTGGAAGGAGTTACGCTAAAGGCGCTGATTGAGGGCGGCGTGGTGTCCTCAGGTACCGGCTTGGTTTCATTTAAATAATCGCCGCAGACCCAGCCTGATGCTGTCTCCGCGTTGGATGCCAGGTGTATTTCATGCCAAATATTGCTGCACTCGTTACCGCTTGGTGCCTGACCAACTTCAACGAACATCTGTCCGTCCCAAACGTAGCTCAACAGGTCTTGAGCTGAAGCAGCTTTCCTCACACTGACACCTGCGGTGCCACGATCAGGATCATAAACGTCCAGAACAGTTGCAGATGGATTGATTGTTCCTTGTATCCAGCCTGATGCCGGTCCTTTCTTGCTCGGCAAGTAGACTTGATACCAATCGTTATACCGTGTAAAAGCAACAAATTGCTGACCGGCGTCGGCTGCAGCCACAGTGTGCGTGTACTGCGTGGGATCAGGACCAGTGAGAATCTCTTGATTGCGCGGTGACGAGACAGCGGTCGGATCAGTTGGGCTTAAATCATAGTCAAAATATGGCCAGGGATTCATATAACCGTACAAATTGGCTTTCTCCGGCGTATATCCCAAAAATGGCCCAAGATCATCTGTATTTCCTAACACATTCCAGAACTTAAGTTCGAAATGGAGATGAATGTCACGATCGGTGGCATCCTTTATACCAGTATTGCCCATGACTCCTATCGGATCTCCCTGGGAAATAGTTTGGCCATCCGGCGCAGTAATAGACGCTAAGTGCGCGTATAAGGAAAAGGGGCCTTTGCCGTCGTTATGGCCTATAATCACAACATTGCCCATGTTTTTGTTGTCAGCATCAATCGTCCCTATTGGAATCGTTCGCGCAGTTCCGGACGCCACTGCACGCACCACAAGGCTCCCAGTTGCGGAAGTCAGATCTAAACCGGTGTGATATTTTTTGTTCCCGATTGCGTCAAATTTGTTATAACCATTATCAGTCGGCTTCGGTTGATCAACCGGCCAGCGAAAAGTTTGACTGAAAGCATGAAAAGGAAGTGCGAATAAACAGACAGCAATTACGGTCATGCCGATCCATCTAAGTTTGTTCATTCTTCTTCCTCCTTGTTTCCGTTGACACATCGAATCCCCCTTTTTTCATTTGTTGCGGAAAACCGCACCTCCGGGTCGATGAGCGGGAGAGTGGAAACGGAGTGTGGTCGGGATATTGAGGCGCCGGCAGACGAAAGGGGCGGAAACAGATAGGCCCCACCTAAACCATCGCGCCACCTCTCGACTCTAAAGGCCGTTTTGTGGTAATCACGGGGCAATATTACCGTAGGAGAGCGCTTTTCCCTTTCCTCATGCAATCTTCACCCCCAAGTTTCTCATCTGAACCAAGTCTCTTATACGCCCCTGAAGTGTGTGGACGTAAAGATCTCTTCTTCGGCCCGAATTGCCTTAAATAAAAGTAACCATTGAGGGAGTATTATAACCCCTATCTTAATGTGTGGCGGAATATAGGTCCAAAATTTCTGACTCTGAAAAGGCTCGATTATAAACTTTAAGGTTGTCGACGTAGCCATCAAAAACATCGCCGTTTGAATAATTGGTGAAGGTGAACTCTTTGTCTCTGTCAACTGCTTCGCTTCCCAAAATTTCCAGCGTAAAGTCATCATCCAAATTTATTCGGTCGAGAATCACACCATCCAAACTGGTGATGACTATTTTGTTATTCAAGTCAAAAGAACAGATGACATTGTGCCATTTATTTTCCGAGAGATTTGTATTATCAAAGAGATGGCTAAAGCCCCAATTGTTCAGGGTCAAAAGCAGTTTGCCGTCAGACCAATTCAGGCTGAGCCATCTGTAGCTTGTACCGCCCGTCAGGATGTTACTTGCGTCATTCGGGAATTCCCCACCCCACTTCAGAGCATAGAAATCTGTGCTAACCGTAAAAGTCTCATACTGAAAATTAGAAATCCGCGCTACAGCAGTGTATCCGTTATCACTTGACCCATAAAAACCAACTCCATATGTGCCATTCAAGTATAGGTGATCGTTCATATATTCTGTATTTTGCAAGAATATGGGACCGCTTGTTCCGGTACTGTCTTCAGGATTGCCGTCGAACCTGAAGTCCGCTATCAGATCAGAATTGATCGTTGAATGTCTCATTCCGGCAATGAATTGGAGGATGTATATTACCTCCGGCAATCCAATCTTCCCGTCTCCATCTACATCGGCATCCTTATGTATGATTTGGGCATGTGAAACGTCTGAAAACACCTGCATTGCCAAGACAGCATCGGTCAAATCAACGGAACCGTCACCATTAATGTCGCCTTTGCCAATTCGTGCAATTCTATACACCGCCGTCTTTACCGCCTCAGCGTTCCCAGCCGGATCTTCCGCAAAGAATTTCAAGGTGGTCGTGACAGTTATCGGAATAGGTGCACTATAGACAAGCGAAGATTCCGTCGCATCTGTGCCATTTGTCGTATAGAAGATCTTCGCTGGCTCATTGGCACTCAAGATCACATTCTGGACCGAATCATAGGTGCCCTCCGCCGGGTTTGCCGTCGTTACAGGCGACGTAGTGTCGATCATCCAAGTGTAGGTTACCGCCGTCGCTTCGGGGTTTCCGGCCTGATCCGTAGCCCTTACGTTAAAGGTATGGCTCCCCTCCGCCAAGCCGGAGAAATCCTTCGGGCTCGTGCAGGCTGTCCAGGTTCCCCCGTCCAACTGGCACTCGTAGGTTGAGGTCTCGCCGGCGGCAAAGGTGAAGCTTGCTGTCGTGGCGTTCGTCATGAGGGCAGGCTTAACGCTCATTGACGTCACCGGCACGGTAATGTCAACCGTCCAGGCGTAGGTTACTGCCGTCGCTTCGGGGTTTCCAGCCTGGTCCGTAGCCTTTACGCTGAAGGTATGGCTGCCCGCCGCCAGGCCGGAGTAATCCTTCGGGCTCGTGCAGGCCGCCCAGG
>CAYSSF010000029.1:0-13151 GCA_964433455.1 uncultured Syntrophaceae bacterium | reverse complement strand
GTCGAGGTCTCGCCGGCGGCAAAGGTGAAGCTCGCGGTTGTCCCGTTCGTCATGAGGGCGGGCTTGACGGCGATCGTCGTCACCGGCACCATAACGTCCACTGTCCAGGTGTAAGTGACCGGCGATGCCTCGAGATTCCCTGCCTGGTCCGCGGCCTTCACGCTGAAGGTATGGCTCCCTGCCGCCAAGACGGAGTAATCCTTCGGGCTCGTGCAGTCCGTCCAGGTTCCCCCATCCAATTGGCACTGGTAGATCGAGGTCTCACCGGTCGCAAAAATGAAGCTCGCGGTTGTGGCATTTGTTAGAAGAGGAGGCTTGGCGCTGATCGTCGTTACCGGTGGCAATATATCGTTAAATTCAGCGGTCACAGTCCGTGCAGCATCCATCGTCACCGTGCATTGTCCTGTGCCTGAACATCCTTCACCTGACCACCCCACAAACATTGAACCAGCGTTCGCTTCGGCTGTAAGTGTAACTTGCGTTCCGGAGTTGTAAGAGGTCGAGCACTGGTCTCCGCAATTGATGCCGGAGGGGTTGCTTGTTATGCTGCCCGCACCCGTACCCGTTTTGGCTGTGTTGATAATATACATTACGGGCACCGTGACATGACCCCCTCGCACGGGCCAAACATAATGAGTACTCCACGAATTGATTTTATCGGAGGCGCTTATAAATCCCTCAACCATAGTAACAAACAGTGCGTAATATGTCGCGCTACTCCAACTCCAACTATTGGAAGTCTGATAGGCATCAGGATAAACATTAATAAATCCCTGGGAATTAAGCCAGTTTACTTGATTGGGGTAATTATAATTGACTTGGCTTTCCAGCTCATTCACATTTGGCAGCCGCCAGTCGTTGTATCCCAGATAGCTGCTGGCGTTGAGGCATTTCACATAGTCCAAGGCCTTTTGCCAGAGCATTTTCGTGCCTGGCCCACAAGCAGATGGACCGGGGGCATTGGCATCTTTGGTCCAAACCAGGCTTGTCAAGTTATCCGTCATCGTGCCATTGGTATTCTCCGTAAAGCGTGGGTTAGGCCAAGCGGCACCTTTCTGTAAATCGCCATCCTGCCCGGTACCGTTACAATCGGTCACAGTCCCACTGGCATCCCAGCACGTCGTCTGTCCCGTCGACGGCAATGAAACGACTGATAATCCCGACTGCGCTGTGCGCACGGGCCACACATAAAGTTGGCTAGCCTTACTGTTCCCGCCTGTTTCCCCATAAGAAATCCTGACGTTGAACGCCTCCGAGTGCGATGATGCTAGACTCGTAGATGACCAATAGGATGCTGTATTAACTGTTGGATCAATGGTGTTAAATCCTTGAGAATTAAGCCAGTTAACCCCATCAGCCTCTTCGTAATTGATCAGGCTTCTCAGTTCCTTGAAATTGGGTAAACGCCAATCGTTGTAATCAAGGTAGTTGTTTGCATTAAGACACTTTATGAAATCCAGAGATCCCTGCCAATCTTTATAAGTAGCAGGACTACAGGCGGAGGGTCCGGGGGCATTATCATTTTTTGTCCACATCAAACCTGTCAGCATATCAGTTATTGTGCCGTCGGTATTGTCCATAAAGCGTGGATCAGGCCAAGCTACTCCCGCTCGGATGTCACCGTCCTGCCCAGTCCCCGAACAGGTGATCACCGTGCCATTCGCATGATAACAAGTCGTTTGCCCTGTCTGCGGCAGTTGAATAGCCCCAGAACCTTGGGCGATTATGATATAACTCTGTGCATTCACGGCCTCAGAGTTACCCGCCGGATCCTTCGCAAAGAATTTCAGGGTCGTTGTGGCGGCAATCGAGATGGGAACGCTGTAGACACTGGATGACTCTGTTGGTGTCGTACCGTCCGTCGTATAGTAGATCGTCGCTAGCTCGTTGGCGCTCAAGGTCAGGTTCTGGGCGGAAGCATAGGTTCCTGCCGCTAGGCTGGGCGTTGTCACCGGCGCTGTCGTATCCAAGGTGATCGTCACCGTAGAGGCACTCGACCAGTTGCCGACGCCGTCTTTGAATTTCACGTAAATCGTCTTTTCCCCATCACCTGACGGCAATGTCCAGTCTTTTGCGGCTGAATAAGCTTCGGGCTCCGTCCAGGTTGTTCCGTCGCTGCTGAACTGCATCTGGGGCACGTCGGTGGGATCAGTGGCGGACAGGTTCAGGGTTATCACTGTCTCCTTTGTCTCCGTTATTCCGCCGCTGACGGCAATGCTGCCAGCAGGTCCGGACCCATCTATTGTATAACTTTGCGTCTTCACCGCCTCAACATTTCTCGCCAGATCCTTGGCAAAGAATTTAAGGATGGTTGTGGCGGTAATCGGGATGGAAGCGGTGTAAACGATATATGACTCCAAAGGCGTTGTGTCTTCTGTCGTATAGTAAATCGTCGCCAGCCTGTTGGCGCTCAAGGTCACATTCTGGGCGGAACCATAGGCGCCCTCCACGGGGTTAGCCGTCGTCGTCGGTGCCATAGTGTCCAGGACGGAGCTTGTTCCCCAGTTGAAGTTCTGGTTTGTGATGTTGCCGGTGACGACAAACCCCTGCGCTCCAATGAAACTCAAACTATCTTTCGTGAAACGTATGCCATACGTCCCGGCATAGATATAATCAAAGATGGTGTAACTGCCATTGGGGGCCGTCATCGCGAAAATACTAAGCTCAACTGGAAAGGCTTCTCCGTTGAGCATTATCTGCATCGTCCGTTTCACAAAAGAAATGACTGCATTCTCCACGCCGTTTCCGTTTTGATCCAGGACCCGACCGGACACGGTGTACACCTGCGGCAGATTGAAATCTTTGACCGTATTGCCTGATACCGTTAGAGTTACAGAGTCCGACTGATATAGGGGATAGGTTGCCGTCCCGGTCGGACATGACGACACGCCCATGTTGGCATCGTAAGACATTGAAACGACATAGGAGCCTGCAATCATCGGAATGCTGTAACTGCCGTCGGCTCCCGTGAAAACGTTGGTTAACGACCCCCACTCTCCCACACTAATGCGCGCCCCGCATACCCCCTGCCCATACGCATCATAGACATGGCCCGTCAGGGCAATATTGGCCGACCAGTTGAAATCCTGATTTGTGACATTGCCGTTGACGACGAATCCTTGTGTACCGATGAAACTCAAGCCATCTTTCGTGAAACGTATGTCATAAGACCCGGCAAAGACGTTGACAATGTAACTGCCATCGGCGGCCGTCACGGCTCTGGAACCTGGAAGTTCCCACAGCCCCATCGATTTCACAAATGAAATGACCGCATTCTCTATGCCGTTTCCGTCCTTATCCAGTATCCGACCTGAAACAGTGTACACCTGCGGCAGATTGAAATCCTTGACCGTATTGCCTGATACCGACAGAGTAACGGAGTCCGACTGATACATGGGATAGGTTGGCATCCCGGCAGGACATGACGATATGGCTATGTTTGGATCGTAAGACATTGAAACGGCATAGGAGCCTGCAATCATCGGAATGCTGTAACTGCCGTCGGCCCCCGTCGAAACGCTGGCAAACGACCCCCACTGCCCCACATCTCTCACATCAATCTGCGCCCCGCATACCCCCTGCCCGTCGGCATCATAGACATGGCCCGTCAGGGCAATATTGGCCGGCCAGTTGAAGTCCTGATTTATGATATTGCCGTTGAGGACGAATCCTTGTGTCCCGGAGAAATTCGAGCCGTCTTTCGTAAAAAATATGTCATACGTCCCGGCATAGATATTAATGATGGTGTAACTCCCATCGGCAGCCGTCGTAGCGTACCCGGACTGCCCAGTTGGTTTCGCAAATGCAATGACCGCATTCTCTACGCCGTTTCCGCTTTGATCCAGGACCCGACCGGAGGCATTGTAAACCTGCGGCAGATTGAAATCTTTGACCGTATTGCCCGATACCGTCAGAGTAACAGGATCCGGCGCATATAACGGATAGGTTGACGTCCCGGCCGGACATGACGACATGCTCGTGTTTGGATCATAAAACATTGAGACGGCATAGGTGCCTGCAATCATGGGAATGCTGTAACTGCCATCGGCCCCGGTCGAAACGCTGGCAAACGACCCCCACTGTCCCACATCAATCCGCGCCCCGCATACCCCATGCCCGTCCGCATCATAGACATAGCCGGACAGAGACGTGGCGGCAGCGGTAGCACTTTGCACAGAAATATAATTGTCCGTTGTTGCCGTATTTGCGGTCCCGTTTCCAGTTACCGTAAGGCTCACTGTATAGGTGCCAATATCTTGATACATATGGGATGGATTCTGTTCCGAACTTGTCGATCCGTCGCCGAAATCCCACAATCGGGATACGACGGCGCCAACCGACTGGTCAGTGAACTGGACGGATAGGGGGGCCATGCCGGTTAGTGGCGTAGCCGTGAACTGGGCGACAACAACGCCGGCGGGATTATTGGCCAACAGGCGCATCCGGTTGCCGAGTTCGTCGTAAAAATACTCCACGTTCTTGCCGTCAGAGCGGATAACCTTTTTCAGACGATGAAGATCGTCATACTCGTAGTTGATCGTGAGGCCGAAGGCTTGATGGCCGAAGGACAACAAAATTGAAAAGACGAGAAGGAACAGCAATCTCACTTTTGTTCTGTTCATCATGTCCGTGTCCTCTTGCGTAAGATGGATATAGTCGTTTGTACGTCATCATTCTATGTTTCGCTGAATCCTGGAAAACATGGCGGGGCACACAACCGTCAGGCTTTCTTGGCCATGCTTCTTGTAACGACAGTTTACGCTTTGCTAACTCGCCCTACGGGCTGTATTAACGGTAAATGTGTGAGGTTGCTTATTACCATAAATCACCTTTAAGCCAATCCTTCAGTAAACCATGAGCTTTTATTTCAACATGAAAAACTTCCTTTATTGTTTTATATTCTTTCACATTTTCAAATTGTGACTTAATTCCATGTTCCAACCCACCTGTAAAAGCTTCAAATCCTATGTCAATTACACTTGACCATATTGCCTTCTTTAGTTCACCAGTTTTATTGCCATAATATAGATTATAAGCTGTATTAACTGCTAAATTTGTCCAAGTACCTGCTGGTCCTGCTAAACCTGAAACAGAACTCAAACCCATGTTTGCATACTGAATGAGTTGGACTTTCCGTTCAGCTCTAATATAAGCTTTTTCGGCCTCTTCGCTTTCTTTTATCAATTGCATCTGTCTCTGCAAATGTGTAGGATCCTTCTTTGCTTTACCCCCCGGATCAATCCTCGTCACCGGATTCCCCTCAACATACGCAAACAGGTTCCAGTCTCCACCCTCAAACCCCAGGAGGTCTTCGTTCAGGAACCGCCCCACGGTCGCGTCATAATAACGGGCTCGCATGAAATAGAAATTGCCCCCCTCGTCCATGACACCATAACGACCGACATACTTGAAAGGATTTGATGTGGTGCCTTCGCTGGCCATCAGTTTGCCGTATTCGTCATAGGCATACTTGTCCGTCATATTACCCGCATCGTCTGTAAGGGCAATGGCATCCCCCCGGTTGTTGTAGTGATAGAAACTCTGGGTGCCTGATGTCGTGATGCGGCTGAGGAGGCCGATACCGTAAACATAATAAGCAGTGACGTTGCCACCCTCGTCCGTTTCGGCAAGAACCTTGCTCATGTCGCCCGACAGGTCGAGGACATAGCGCGTTGTTACCCCAGCCTGCGTCCTCGCGATGCGATTCGACATGCCGTCGTACGCGTATTGGATGGATTTCCCTGCTCCGGAAATAGACGTCAGCATATTATCCCCGTCCCAGCCATATGTGGTCGTATCGCTCCCTATCACCATTGTTTTGCGGTTGCCGTTGTTGTCATAGGTGTATGATGCAGCACCTGCGGCAGTCAGATGGTTCGAACGCAGATCCCGGACATACGCGATATCGGCATCGGGGACATCGGCCGTAAGCGGCTCCGTCGCTGTGACAGACCGGGGATTTCCAACCCCGTTGAGGTTGTTGTAGGCATAGGCACAGATCACCGTATCATCGGCCTTTTTTTCCGTAATTCCCGTAAGTCGCGAGGCGAGGTCATATTCATAAACCGCCTTCGTCCCGTTCGGCCGCTGGATTTCCTTGAGGTTACCCGCCGCGTCATAGATATATCTGGTCGATCCGCCCACCCAGTCATTGACGTATTCCAGGCGGCCCGCCGCGTCATACAAATAGGTGACGACTTTGTCGCCCGGATAGGTAATGGTCGAAAGACGGCTGGCGGTATCGTACACATAATGGATTATTTTGCCGAAAGGGTCGGTCACCTTTTTGATCAGATTTAGCTCGTTATACTCAATCAGCGAGCCGCCCCCGGCCGGGGCCGTGACCGACGAAACCAATCCGTTTGCATTATGGCCGAAAATAGTCGTGTGGTCGGAGTAGACGATGTTCTGTAGGCGGTTCCGGTCATCGTAATTGTAGGTCCGGGCAACCCCATTGAAATCAGTAACCGTCTCCAGCAGGCCCGCTGCATTGTATCCATAAGTGGAATTGACGGAGAGTGGATTCGTCAGGGTATCGAGCTGGTTTTGCGAATTGTAGTGATATCCAGTCTGCGAGACGGTCCCTTCGTTACTCCAACGCACCTTGTCCTGCAGGCCGTTATCGTTGTACGGGATGTCTACGGTGAGATTGCGGTGGTTGATGATCCGCGTGAGATGGTCGTTATTGTCGAATTCGTACCGCGTCTGTTTGCTTTCCCCGTCAATGACGGTGTTCGTCCGACCCGCCCAGTCGTTATCATACTGCGTCGTATTTCCTTCGGCGTCCGTAATCTTCCAGGGGTTGCCGAAGCGGTCATATTGAATCAGCGTTTCTTGTTCCAGCCCATTGATGATCTTTTCCACCTGCTTGTTCGCGTTGTGAATCAGTTTGGTGGCTTCGTTCTTAGGATTGGTAATCCTGTCCAGCCGGTATCCCGTCGGATCGTACTGGTAAACCGTTGGCGTGACGGATACGTCGGCAGCGTGGAATTCTTCCGCCGAAGTCAGGTTGTTCTTGTCGTTATAGCCATAATTTGCGACGTTCAGACGGGCATTCGTTATCTTTTTGACGTTCCCCATGGCGTCGTATTCATAATCCGTAGAATATCCCATCTTGTCTTCGGTATGAGTCGGTTTTGTGAAATTCAAAGGATTGCCGTAGACGAAACGGGCCGGGTTCGCCTCACCCTGGCCCTGCTGGGCCGTCAGCTTGAAGGCATCATGGGTGTAACTGAAAATCTTGCCACGGGGATCGGTCACCTGGGTAACGTTTGGGGTAATGTTGTACTGGATTGACGCTGGCGGCTTTTCACCATCCTTCATACTTTCGACCTGTTGTGTGGTCGCGCTATAGCCGATCGTTATCGTATTGCCCATGGGATACTGAATGGATTCCAGCAGGCCGTATCCGTTATAGAAATATCGGGTTACCTTCCCCTCGGCATCGGTATAGGTGGAAAGGAGCCCCTGGTCGTTGTATCCAAAAGAAATTGCTCTTTTTAGGGCGCCCTCCACCTGTTCTTCGACTCTGATCAGCCGGCGCGGTACGGTATCGTATCGGAACACATATTTCCGTCCCAAGTCATCCCTTGCCTCGATTATGGTGCCGTAAGCCGCTTCGTGATCCAGGGTCAACTTTCGCTCCGCCCAATCCTTGATCGTAATCAGCGCAATCTTGAAGCGATCGCTATCGGTGAGAAATCGGTTTTCTGGAAGCGTTCCCGGAAGGGGATTGACATTGAACCGTCTGAAATTGAAGGTCGTCTGGTTTTTTTTCTTGAGATCATACCCGTAGTTCATCCCGTCTATTTGTCGTGTCAGGATGTCATGGGCACCAGACTTGTCGAGGTAGTCGCTCACTCCCGCGCCTGTCTTCTCGAAATAGGAAACGGTACCGTCACCCCACTTGACAGTCACATTGCCGTTCACATCTTCCACGATGTACGATTCCAGATTGTGGCTCCAACCCTGCGCCAATGGGTGCTGGTTGAAATTAAAGGAATTGTAATGATGGGAAAAGGACAACTGGGGTCCTCTGCCTTTGAGGGAAAGATCGAGGCTTGCATAGCCGGTGAAGGCGCCGCTGGCAAGATCAACGCCTTCATAATTCCCCTGGGGGCGTCGATGGGCGGTCGGTTCCCGCAAGCCCGTCGGGTAAGCATAACCAATACCCTCCGGGATGTCTTCCGTATAGGGACCATACACTCCGCCTTTTACGGCATCATATTCATGCTTTTTCGATGTGAGGAAATAATGATCAGGAGTGACCGTAGACTGCTGTCTCAGTCGATGAAGTCCCACGAGCCCTTCGGCGGCACTGCCGGAAACATAGCCCTCGATTTTCTCGAAGGCATATCCGTCATTTGCGACCCTTGCCGTTTTCTCGCTATCGCTCGTTGTGTAATAGTGGCTGGTTGATGAGCTTTTATAGAGCCTATACAGGGGCAATGCGCCGTTAAAATTTGCATTGGCGATGTAGCACTCTATGCCTTCGCTGGAATAACCGAGATTGGCCACGGCATTGTCCGCCTCTGCCTTGCTCGTGGTATAGAAGTGATCACGGATTGTGCTCCCGCTATTGCTCTTGTAGAGACGGTAGAGAGGTGCCAGGCCAGCGGTCGCAGCCTGTACCTTAATCGTAAAGTTGCCACTGCTTGCCGATATTGTTTCGGTATTTACATCCACCATCCGTATCTGGTAATCGGTCCCATCGACAAGGTCGCTTCCCGGATTGAAAGGCGAATACGATCCCGTATTCGACTGATTGTTCGAAATGGGAACCAGAAAATTTCCACCCTTGTATAAATGAAGCTTCACATTTCCCGTTACCCCGCTGCTCGTCCAAGTGATGGTATAGTTCTGGCCCTTGTACCATGTCGCCCCTGTCGCCGGGGCTGTTACTGCAAGTGAGGCTGCCAATAGGATCTTGCTGCAAAATAAGATGATGAACAATGTTGCCACTTGAATGGACGATGTGGTAATTTTATTCATTATCAATGCTCCTGACGAGGGTTTTTGAAGAGACAAAAGCGGCCCGTTTTTTTTAGGGTGTTTCCCGTCAGGAAACAATTCTTCCTGCTGCGGGTTTTTGAGACAACCATTCTGGGCTGCTGCCTTCTGATTGAGATTAGTTTTCCGCTTTTCCGCTGCCGCATCTGTCCTCCTGATTAATGACATTGCAGATGCTTTATGAAAGAAGCCAGAATACCCCGTTCTGTGAACGGGGATGAATGGCGGTTCTTATTCATGTTTGTGAAAGTTGCCGGGTTTTCGTGAGGCCGTAATGCCCCGGCCTGTGGCCGGGGATAGGTCTCACGAGGCAACTTTCTTTACTGATGTTAGCTGGTCACCCCCTGTTGTCCGGCCTAACAAGCCAGACCCTGTGTCATCTTTGCACATCGGAAAAACGCATAATAAAAAATGCGCTGGACAAGTGCAAAGTTGAGCATCACAAAAAATGGAATCGATACGGTGGTGTATACAAGGTACCGGATCAGTAAAGAATTGATTAGCCATGTGTGCATGACGTGTTCTACAGGGCGAAGATAAGATATACGGCCAAAGGGGGGAAGCGAAATCGTTGTCACCCGTCCTGCGGTAATAAGCCGTTCTGTTTGGCTTGGGTGGCAATAACGTATTCCCATGGTGTTTTTCTCACAAGTCGTAGCGGCTGGACCTTGAACGAACTCTGGAAAAACCGTAAAAATGTAGATATCAAAAAACGCTGGATGTCAATATATAATTATATGTTAGGCAATGTATAGCTAAAAATATATCATACTCAGGAAAAGCAGGCGGGATCGGGGTTTGACGCCGCTATGATTCCTGCTGAACTGGAGTATAGATGAGCCACTTCAAGAAAAAAGTCTACTCGATATCCCTGCGGTTATCGCGATATATCTTTTCTCCTCATAGATCCGCATCCTTGGTTTGTCATCATCTCCCGCGGGAAAAAAACCACGATCACGCATAGACGGCGATTTTATAGCAATATGCAATATGATTTGCAAGGATATTATTCCGCCGTGAAATTGTCTTTCATGGCAAGGTGCTATACCGTTGTTCCATGAAGATCAATAACCCGGTGGGCGACAACATCAGGAAATATCGAGCAAGGATGGGGCTGACCCAGGAAGGACTCGCCCTCAAGAGTGGCCTTTCACAGGGCTATATCAATCAATTGGAAAATGGTAAAAGAAAATATACCCAAAAAACGCTGGAGCTCATCGCAGAAGCGCTCTGCGTGAAAGCGTCGGATTTGCTTGTCATGAACCTGACGGAGGAGAAATCCATCCCGAAAAACGAACCGACGGACACGGAGAAAAGAAAGCGTTTCATAAAGGATCTCAGTGACCTGCTGCGCGATATGCCGACTCATACCCTGGAACATTATGTCAAGCTTTTTAGATTGGAGAAAGAACTCGAAAGGAGAGAAACAGGCCAAATATCGTGACGCGGGGCGTTGCGCGACGAGATACGCTCCGCGGTCGTGATGATTCCCTTGGGTCAAGCGGTAATTTCTTTCAACACCTCCGGTCGTAGATCCGTGATCCTCATTAATGTTTTTGATCCATCTATCTTCCGCCTTCGCCCGTTCCCGGTTCAAGGCCAGGAGGCGGCAGAGGATCTCCCCGTCGGAGAGATCCGGGGTGTAGTCGTTCCAGCCGTAGGCGGCGGCGACGGCCCGGTCAAGGTTTTCCCGTCGCAGTTTCAGCCCGGCGGGCATTTCATTCTAGAGGTTGGTCAGGGTGCGCTTCTTCCAGGCCGCAGCGTATTCTGGTTTGGGTAGCGGTCGGGGTGGAAAACCGGCGACTTGCTCTTCCGGCGTGATCTCCCAGTCCAGCCAGCCTTCCGGGTTAAGCCATTTTTCCCGCCAGCCGTCGAGATCGGCGGCTGCCGCGGCGATGGCGGCAAAGGGTTCGCCTTCCGGAGCGGCCTCCGCCTTCAGGTCGAATCCGGGAGGAAAGGGGAAGGTTTCAAATGTGAGGCTGGCGTTGTAACGGGGATCGTTCCCAAATCCCATACGGCCCCCTTTTGCCAGCGACCAGACGCAATGGATGCGTGAGGAGAGGATCCCCAGCGTCACGTCGTCCTGGCGGGGAATGACAATCAGGCTGTGTTCGGGGGCTATCGCCACCGGGAATTTGACGAAGAAGCGGTGTTTGGCCGTCTCCGGCGTGGCGATGTAGTGGGTGAGTCCGGCCAAGGCCGCGCGCAGGGCCGGACGCTTCTCGCCATGCTGCCACCATCTCTCCGCTCGGGCCGCGCGGTTGTTGGTGATGCGTATCGGTTTAGCCTTGGCTTCCAAATAGGCGAAGGGGGCGAGATAATCGGCGGCGGCGGTCAGTTCCTTATCGGCGAAGTCCACCACCCAGTGGCCGGCCCAGCGCCGGGTAATGTCGGAACCGTTGTAAATGGGCCGCACGACATCGCTATTGGGACGTCCGTTCGGGTTGCCGCTCTCCTTGAGCCATGCAAGCGCCGTGGCTATGTCCACCTTGAAAGGGCCGGCCAGACAAACGCCGAAGAATGAACGCCCCTTGTTGGCACGGAGCGGCAGGGCCTGGGTGAGGTCCCACGTTTCCGCGCCCGTCGCGCCGCCGGTCAGATCGGCGTGGATGGCGGCCACGAGCTTGCCGTTGAGACGCGCGCCGCCGCTCTTTCCGAAACAGACGAGGCTGACCCGGACCGCCGCCCCTTCGTTGACCCACTCCTCGTCCGACCAGGCCTCGAAGATGCAGGTGGTGGCAAGAATCCGCTCCAACACCACGCGATTCCGTTTCTGGCGGATGGAGTTGGTGGCGACCAGCCCAGCGGCCTGCGCGTTTCCCGCTTCGATCTGCGCCCGCGCCTTCTCGAACCAATAGGTCACCAAGTCGGCGCCGCCCGGCACGCGGCCTTCGAAACGCCGGCGCAGCCTTTCGACATAGGCGTCGCCCAACTCGCCGCGCATCATCTTGTCGCCCAGGAAGGGCGGATTGCCGACGATCACATCCGCTTTCGGCCAGGCCGCTTCGCTATCGTCGGGGTTAAGCAGGGCGTCGCGGTGTTCGATGCCGTCCAGGGGGCGCAGGATAGGATCCCGGGCGATCTCCCGTCCGTTGCGGCGACACCACTGGATGTCGCCGATCCAGACGGTGACGCGGGCCAGTTCGGCGGCGAATTCGTTGATTTCGATGCCGCGGATGTTGTGCGGTCCGGTTTGCATCGAGAGTTCGGCCTCAATGCCGAGTTCCTGGGCTTCGAGATGAACTTGCTTCTCCAGATCGCGCAGGGCCTTGAGGGCAAGGTAGAGAAAATTCCCCGATCCACAGGCGGGGTCGAGCACCTGAAAGAGGTGGAGGCGGAGCAGAAAGCCGTGGTAGGCGGCGCGGGCTTCTTTGTATTCCTTCGTGCGCGGGCCTTTGCCTTGCCCGGCGGAAATAACGGTTTTGACGGTGTGCCATGCGGCCAGCAGAGGTGCGGTAATCAGCGGATGAATGAGCTTTGCGATGGTGCCGGTGTCGGTGTAGTGCGCGCCGAGCGGGGCACGGGCGGCAGGATCGAGGCCGCGCTCGAAGAGGGTGCCGAAGATGGTCGGGTCGATGGCCCGCCAATCCATCTCGGAGGCTGCGGCGTACAACGCCGTCAGGTCGGTTGGGGTCAACGGCGGAATGGCGATGGTTTGGAAGAGTCCGCCGTTGAACCAGGCGATGTCGTGATCGCCGTATTCGCCGCCGGTTTTTTGCTGCATGGCCACGAAGAGCTTGTTGATCCGTTTGCCGGCCTTGTCGGCGTCGCTGCCGGCGCTTTTGAGGATTTCGGTAAAGACGCCGCCGGGGAGCAGGTTTTCGTCTTCGGCAAAGATGCAAAAGAGGCACTGAACCAGAAAATGGGCCACGCGCTGGCCGTCCATCCCGCGTTCGCGCATGGTCTTGGCGAGTTCGGCAAATCGCCCGGCTGCCTCGGCGGTGATGGCGGCGGTGGATTTCTCTGGGCGGAGCTTTTGGGGGTCGGTGAAGACCCACCGCAGGATCTGCCGCTTTTCAGGGTCCACCAGTTCTTCGATGCGAATCTCGCGCGGCTCGTCCGGGTAGCCGGTGAAGGCGGTGTGGATGATGATGTGTTCGCGGTCGGAGACGACCAGAAGCGGCGGGTTTTCGAGCTTCAGC
>CAYSSF010000028.1:0-27162 GCA_964433455.1 uncultured Syntrophaceae bacterium | reverse complement strand
CCAAGGTAATCAATGCGGAAGGAGAGTTCCAGGCCGCCCAGAAGCTGATCGAGGCGGCGGCCCTGATGGAGACGCAGCCGATGTCGCTGCAGCTCCGCTATCTCCAGACCTTGAACACGATCGCGGCAGAGAACAACTCCACGGTCCTCTTCCCCATCCCAATCGATATGTTCAAGCCATTCCTGAAGCTGGTGGAGAAAGCGTAGCGAGCCTGGACGGGGAGGGCCGCGCCCGCCACGCTTCATGCTTCCCGCGCCGCTGATCCGGGCGTGATTCATATCTCGATGAAATACTTCATAAATAATGATGATCCCACTCATGAATGATCACCCGATTCCTTCGCCCGGATCCGGCTTGGGATGCCAGCCCGAAGCTCTGCTGGTTCTCTGCGATTTCGATGGGACGGTTTGCCGCGTGGATATGGGCAACGCATTCCTGGAGCGTTTCGCGGAAGGGTGGGAGGAGATCGATCGTTCTTACGCCGCGGGGGAGGTCGGCTCCCGGGCTGCCTACAGCCGGATCGCGCCGCTCTTTCGGGCGAACCGGTCACAGGTGCTGGACTTTGTGCTCCGTCGCGAACGGCTGGATCCCCACTTTCCGGAATTTTTACGTTTCTGCCGGGGGAGGAAGTTCGATCTCAAAATCGTCTCCGACGGCCTCGATGTTTACATCGAAGCGATCCTCCGGAAATACGGTCTCGATGTCGAATTCTACTCCAACCGTCTCCTCTTTCGGGAGGAGGACCGGATCGACTTTGCCTTTCCTTTGGCGAGCGAGGCGTGCGGGCGGTGCGGGACCTGCAAACGCTCCCTTCTCGACCGTTTCCGATCCGATTATGACCGGATCATCTACATCGGCGACGGTTATTCCGACGTATGCCCCGCCCGCGTCGCAGATCTGGTCTTTGCAAAGCCGATCCTCCACGAAATATGTCTGAAGAACGGCACGCCCTCTCTTCCCTACAATGATTTCGGCGATATCCGCCGCTGTCTGGAAAAAAGCCTCACGGATGGTTCTTAATGAACGGCAGGTAAGGAAATTCACATGAGTATATCCGTCGTCATCGTTTCCTATAATTATGGCATGTACGCCGCCCAGGCGATTGACTCTATTTTATCTCAGACCAAAATGCCCGATAGGATTTTATATGTAGATGATTGTTCGGAAAAGAGTGATATCGGGTGTGAGATCGCGAAGAAATTTGGGGTGGACGTCCTCAGGAGAGAAGAGAACTACGGTGTGCTGAAGAATTTTCAGGATATCCTGTTTCACCAGGTCAAAACCGATAGAATGATCATGCTGGGGGCCGATAATTGGTTCAGAAACGACGCCATTGAAAAGATGGACGCTGAAGAGGCGGATATCGTTTCTACGGATTATTATACGACCGGCTCCGGAGTAATAGAGACAAAAATAGCTTCCAATCCGAAGTATGTTTATGAGAATGGATATTATGTTCGAAAATTTCCCCATTATGATTCATCCGATACGGTTAGAAAGAAAATACAAAAAAAGAATTTTATTCACGGCAGCAGTTTGTTTGATGTCCGGATGTCCAGAAAATGCGGCGGATATAAGATCATGACTCCGAACAGCAGCGGAAAATCACTCTGCGAGGATTGGGGAAACTGGCGAGGGATGATCGAGGGGGGGGCCAAGGTCAAGCATATCCCGGAACCGCTGCTCTATTATCGAAAACACCGATTCAATTGGGGAGGGATTTGACGATTCGTATATGAACAAGCTGCCTGAAGCCGTATTCCTGCAAACCATAAACAGGTGCAATGCCCGTTGCGTGATCTGTCCGTACAAGGATACCTATGTTCATGCGCCGACGGAAGTCATGCCGCTTGAATTGTATGAAAAAATATTGCGTGAATTAACCCCTGCCTATGAAGGCCACATCGGATTGTATCTGCACTGCGAACCGCTGTTGGACAGCCGGTTGCCGGAACTGATCACCCTGGCGAAGGAAAGGTGTCCAATGGCCTGTGTCGCCATATCGACCAATGCGTCATTGTTGGATGAAGAAAACACGGGCAAAATCTGCAATTCTCCGCTGGACTCGATAACCTTCAACATCAATGGCGGAACAAGGGAAACATATGAAAAGATGATGCCGCCGTTGAAATGGGATACGGCCATTGGCAATATTGAATATTTTTTAAAACAATTTAAGAACCGAAAGGATATCAATTTTATAAAAACAAATGATAACTTTCAGGAATCGGAATTATTAAAAGCAATATTCCCCGATGTAACGGTCGTAGACCAATATTGGGCTGTGAATAGAGGCGGCAGTGTCGCCATCAATAAACCGCAAGATGCGAAAAACAGGTTCAAGTCCAGTGTGAAGAAATGCAAACAACTATCAGCCAATTTATCGATCACATCCGATGGAAGCCTATTGTTATGTTGCAATTGCTGGGCGAAAGAAGTTGTGCTTGGGAACGCCCATGATTCAAACATTATGGATCTCTGGAACCATAGTCCGCTGAAACATCATAATCACCCTGTTTGTAAAAAATGCTGTTAAAAGGGAAACATATTGAGCGACTCCGGAAACGTCTATATTTCACGAGGCAGAAGTTTGGCGGATTTTAATGCCAAATTCAGCAACCGTATCGTTGAAAATGCCCTGAGAGATGCCCTGGCATCTCAAGAATCGGTTCGTCTTCTTGAAATCGGCTGCGGAGAGGGCAGGGTGTTGATGGAATTACGGAAATTATTTCCATCCATCGAAATACACGGTATCAATAAAAAGCCATGGCCGGCGATGACCGGCCAGAAGAGCCTGATGGACACGGCAGCGAAGTATCGGATCTTTTCAACAGAAGAGGCAAAAAAAGTTGCATTGCCCATGCTTCATTTTTATGATGCCACCCGGTTGAGGTTCCCTGATCATTCTTTTGATGTCGTCATCAGCCAGGTATCGATTTATCAGTTTAAAAGGAAGGATCTATTATTCAAGGAAATCTGGAGAGTATTGAAAAAAGGTGGACGGGCTTTTCTGCATATCGATTCAATGTACGAAGGTTATCCGGATGTACTCAATCAGGAAACCCCCAGATTCGTTATCTATAAGGAGGAAAAGTTATATCCGTTTAAAAGATTCATTAAAGAGGTGAGAGAGAAAAATTATAATATTACATGTAAAATTGCATTCGGAAAACAAAGAGAAGATGAAAATTTAAAACGGTCGTGCATTGTCATGCATAAAAATATCGATACGGAACTTCATTTGGATCTCACCTTCGACGAACTTTCATCCTTCGATGTATCTGCGCTGGGAAAAATATTTCATGACGATAAAATTATAGGTTATCGAAGCGTATATCGGTTCAGGCGGGGCTGAAATAGACGACCCGAACCGAGACATCCCACGCTGCAGATAAAAAGGAACGAAATAGCCTCATACAACCCATTTCCTGGTAAACTGAATGGCCCGTTCGGCGTAGGTGTGGGTAAGGGCGATTTTTTGCCCCTTTTCCATGAGGCATCGGCGCTTTTCAGGATGATCCAGATAATATTCCACGATTTCTTTTAAATGTTCCGGGGATTCATATTCAGGGACGGCATCTTCAAATAGGGGTGCGAGCCCCTCGTTCTTGCCCGAGATCACAAAGCCGCCACTTGCGAGTATATCAAAAACCTTGTTGGAGACGAATCCCTCTCTCTCCATATCGGGATGATGGTCATTCAACGTGATTTTTGCGCTTGCGTAAAGTTCCTCCAGACGTTCATAATCCCAATATCTGCCTCCATAATTTTTTGGGGGCAGGATCCCTTCCCAAAGATTGCCCCATACCTTGAAATCGAGGCCTGTGGCGATCATATCCCCGACAATGGCACGGCCGTCAGACCGGCTTTCTCTGGCATTTCCCAAAAAAATCATGTCATGCTCAACGGGGACTTGAACGGGGGTTTTGGATGTACAGGCAGGCATAAGTTCAACATTTAAATATCCCATTGCCGTGAGTGTTGGCAGAAAATGGGAGGACGCGCAAAATATGTAATCAAAAGGTCTCAAATTCTCGGTGGTCGCCATGTCAGGATGGGAGTGGAGCCACACCAAGTTCAGGGCATGTTCATCAACGTTCCTGGCTGGCGATCCGAAGAGGTGAATGACGATGTCCGGACAGGTTCGGCCTTGCTCAAAGCCGAGGCCGGATAGCTCCTTTCCGAGCTCCTGTCTGACCCAATGATCACCCCACAGGAGGCGCATTTCAGGATCGGTTTCTCTATCTGAATGTGTTCGGATGTCTACGGAGACAGTCCCTTTTTTTTTGCGAAGTCCTTTGATTTTGTCCCTCGTCCCGGGCCTGCACGTCTGATGATTTTCTGAATCCAGCAGGATGAGCAAATCGAGCGCTCCTTGATGGCGAGGCTGGATGACAAGGCATTTACGGACCATATCCATGGCGGCCTGACGCTCATGAAGATTCCACGCAACAAGGGCCGCATGGTGAAGTGCGGTTACCGAATTCGACTGAATTTCAAGCGCTCTTATAGACCAGCGCTCCGCCTTTTCAAGGTTCATGCTATGAAAAGACATTTCCGAGAGCATATTACAATGGTGGGCCGTACAATCAAGACCCATATGGACACACTCCTCTTCAAGTTCCGACATGGCCTGAGGAAGTCTTCCTCTGGAGAGCAATTTGGTATATCGATCCATCATTGGTTTACCGTAATCCGATCAGGCCGCGTTTCCCAAGTTCCCGTAAAAAAATGGTCACGGCCACCGTGGCTTCCTTCGGATGGAGCCGCTGCATGGCGGTAAAAAGCCGAATCACATCTCCTACCGACCGGCTGCCGTCCAGCAAATCCCAGACGGTCGTCCCAAGTTCATCCAGTTGAAGCTTCTTGATCCGGTCGCCGTCGGACGAGACGCCAAAGCGTTGGAACCATCCGGCAATCCAGGGTCGAATTTCAACCGGATAGCTAAGGAGGATCAACCCGTCTTCCCCGCGGATCTCACGGGCCTGACGGTTCTTCACGGGTATGCAGTTCATCGCCTCAAAACGACTGATTTCCGCACCGCTCCGCTTTTTGCTAAAGGCTTTCATATCCGGTGCAAATCCTATCCAACAATTCAGTTCTAAAGGTTTTATTGCCATTGGCGCCAATGCCGAGGAGACGGTTTTTCTCCAGGAGATGCCACAATCGAAACCACTGGAAATGGGGATTTCCCGCCATTCGTTCCCGAAACCGGACCCATAGACTGTCCGGGACGGACTTTTCCCATTGAACAGCAGAGTGTCCGGTCCAGGTCCGGAGATGCCACTCACTCTGATGAATCCGGGTCATTTTGGCAGCAAACGCGAAGAGGTCGCCGTTTTCCAGAAGCGCCGAAGCGGGTCCCCAACGGTAAAGCGCAATCTGTTGCCGATTCGATCCAAAATGCATCTCGAACCTTCCGGCCTCAAAACGGTACCGGACCAACCGATATTCTGCCGGAATCACAGCCCGGACGTCAAAAATGGACCAACAGATCCGGTCATCCGGGCTGTGATCCTGGAAGGAGGCCAGCACACGAAGGCAAGTCTCGTGGATTGAAGGTGGAAAGCCCCCAAAAAACTGGATCAGGGTGGCATTGCCGCAGGCAGGGCAATAGAGAATGACGCCCCTGCCGCCGCCGGCTTCTGCCTGCCAGGTAAACCCCATCACGGTAAAATGTCCCAATATCTTTATCCATTCTTCGGGAAGGGGGCTTTCTTTAACCGTGTTTCTGTGAAGGGCGTTCAGGCGCTTTAAGGCGGTCTTATGGGAAAAGCGTCCCTTGATCCTTTCCCACTTGATCTCCAATGCGGGTTCACCCTCGTCTGCGAGCAGCAGGTACCGGGGACCGATCTTGGCCACTTCCCAGACCGCAGGCGCTAAGAAGCGAACGCCATTCCATCCAATTTCTCTCCATGACATCGTTCCCGTCATCGATCTGTCTTTTTTTTATGAATTTCCATGAACGAGTCCGTAGAATATTCCTTTTGCCTTCATCAGTTCCTCATAGTTTCCCGACTCCACGACCCGGCCTAACCGCATGACCAGGATTTTATCATAAGCCGGCAACATATCCAATCGATGCAGAACGGCCACGACCGTGCTCTTTCCTTTGAGCCGGGTTTCAATAAACCGCTGGATATGCGCCTGTGAGGCATTGTCCAAACCGGCGGTTGCCTCGTCCATAATCAAGATGGACGGCTCCTTGAGGAAGGCCCTCGCCAGCGCGATCTTTTGCTGTTGTCCGCCCGAAAGTCGATCTCCTTTGCTTCCCACTTCAAAATCGAGACCGGCGTTCATGACTTCATCCATCTCTTCTTGTTTCAAAAGATCCATGATCTGTGCCAGGAGCGCGGCCGCGGCCGCGGTATGTTCCTCCTTGATGTTGCCGTATACGAGGTTTTCAAGGGCGGTATGGGAAAACATGTATTCCGTGCCGCAGTGGAGGGAAAACCCCTTCCGTTCGGTATGTTTCAAACGTGCTTCATCGATTCGTTCCGTGGGGAGAATGCATGTCCCGAGTTCCACCCCCACCACATCCTCGATGAAGCGGTGGCGGGCCCGGACGATAGCTTCCTGCAACGATGCAGGAATTGCCACGATGGCATGTCTGGCGGGAATGAACTCAAGAGCCAGGAACAAGAGCAACTCCTTGTCCTTTCGGTCAAGGGTTCTGGTTCCTCCCAAGAGAAGGCGCGGCATCATGGTCCTGTACGTTTCAAAGGATTCGGGTCGCATGGGGCTTGCATCGAACTCGAAGCTCTCGTTCTCGCCAAGGTCCTCGAACAGGTTGACGGTTTTGCGAGCCAATTCCATTCCCAGATGCACCAGGGATTCATCGAGTTTCATGTCAGCCAGGAATTTTAAAAAGTTCTGGTTGCGGGGAAGGTTCTCCGGCAGGTATTCGGCGGGGTACACGTCCGAAAAAAAGAGGTTGTCGTGCAGGGTTGAATGGTGGAGAAAATTATTCACATCGAAAGGCTCCACCACCTCGGCGAGCTTCTCCCCGAATCTTTCACGGATCAGTTGCCTCATCCAGATAAAGTGCTTCATCATGGGCACGCAACACTCGCGCGGAATGATCATATTGAGTCCAAATCGTGTCACATCCTCGGCCAATCCCACCGTTCGGAGCATTTCAAACACCTTTTCCCTGCCCGGCAGGGTCCGTTTGCTCCCCTCTCCCTCTGCAAGCAGCAGCGCCCGGCTCCCATACAGGAGGTTGTCTCGAACCGACCCGTTGAAGATGAAGGGGTGCTGGGCCACAAACCCGATATTGCAGGTGACGTCCATCTTGGTCAGCTCCCGGAGCTCATGTCCATCCAGAAGAACGTTGCCTTGACGGTATGGGTACATCTGTCCCAGCACCATTGCCAGGGAACTTTTGCCGCTGCCGGAAAAACCGACCAGCGCGATCAGCTCTCCTGGACGCACATGAAAAGAGACCTCGCTGAACAGACGTACGCCGTTGTCCAGCCTGTATTCCAAATCCCTGACCTCAATCTCTCCCTTGATGTGATGCACCGGACGGCCGGTCGGCATCAATTCAAACTCCGGTTCGACATCAAAACGCTCCATGACGCATTGATATCGTACCTGCGCGTCTTGAAATTCCTCGTAATAGGAGATCACTTCCTTTACGGGATCATAAATTTTTTCAAAGGCCGACAGGAAAGCGACCAGCGCACCGAGGCTCAACTGGCCTTGAATGGTGAAATACCCTCCCACCAGAAAAAGGAAAAACGGTCCCATGTTCTGGAAGAGGTTATTGTAAAATTTTATTCCGAACTTATACCAATACATCCGCTTCGCAAGAGAAAACAGCCGGTCGGCAAAAAGACCAAATTTATCACGTTCCAACCGATAGGAGGCGTTACCCTGGATTTCGTGGATCCCCGATATGGCTTCACTGACCACATTGCTCATCGAACGGCTCTCATCGACACGAGTGGCGTTCAGGCGATTGAAGCGTTTCTGAAGGAGAGGAATAATGATGATCTCGACCGGATAAATGGCCAGGCTGATGAGGGCCAGTTTCGGATTCAGAAAGATCATGTAACCCGCGAAGGACAGGAGTGTCAGAACGCTGGTGAGGGGAACAGCCAGAGCGCTGCCCAAAAAACCGCTCACGGCGCCGAGCTCTCCGATCAGCGAAGACATCACGGTTCCCGGTTGGGTCTGTCTGAAGAATTGCAAAGGCAGACTCAGGATATGCTGGTAGAGCTGATCCCTCATCTCCAGAAGGATCTTCTGTCCGATATAGGCCTGAAGCATATTGATGACAAATTTGAGGGAGCTGAAAAGGATCGCCGCGCCGAGGAATAGTACGCAATAGAGGATCAGCAGGTCTGTCTTTTTCAGTTCAATCGCAATGTTGATGATTCTTTTTTGCAGTTCAAGGGGAACGACGCGAAAAAAAATGCTGGCAAGGATTATAAGAAGCAGCAGCAACTGCAGCGGCCAATGGTTGTGTAAAATCCAGGAAAAAAGAGACCGTTTGGTGACCATGCTATTCTCCTTGCTGCTCTATTTCCACGGGATCCATGGGGAAAGTCGAACCGGATTGGGGATTTTCCTGAAATACGATCTTAACAGGGGAAAGATCAGTATGCCAATCGGCTCAGGGATTTAAGGATCAACGTAAAACCCATCGCGAACATTCCGGTCAATCCCATCCCGCAGGAAAAACCGGCCAATAGTACCGGGGCGTACTGGCGCCACATGGCCCCGTAACGTTTCAAAAAGAAAAACCGCCCCAGGCAGGCCCCGACCACTTCCAATATGAGGCCATGGGGGGTGCTCTGTCCCAGTCCGCGAACCACACCGTAAATCAGCATGACCGGAAGACCGAAGAGAGCCAGCAGGGCATAGAAAAAAATGCCGAGGCCCAGGCCGGCAAACAGATAACTTCCTTTCAGCGCCTGGAAGAACAATGAGTTCCCTTCCAGCGTGGAGGTTTGCATCAACAGGGTGTTCAGCGCCTGAAGGTGCCACAATTCCTGCGCATAGGGGTAGCTGCCGGAGGGAATCGGCGCCAGGCGCCAAATAAACTGGGAAAAAAGAAGACTCGCCACCATCACCACGGGAAAGACGACGATTTCCGCCTTGATGATGCCCCGGATACTGGTGCCGGTTAACTCGATTTCCCGGAAATCAACCGTTGCTTTTCCGTAATTGTGAATGGGAATCGGGGCATACCAGATCTCGATCCCCTGGTAACCGAAGAACCGGGCGCCGGCAATAAAACTCGCCTCCCGGACGAGCGGCAAGCTGACGAATTGTCCTGCGATCCCCTCCATCCGCGCGGTGATGTACGACACGAGGGGTGTGTAAAGAAATCCATACCCGAGGAAAAAGATCCAGGGGAAGCTCGGGACCAGCCAAACGCAAAGCCCCACATAGGAGAGCGTTGAAAACACGTAAATGCCGATGGCAATCCAGAAATTGAAATCACCGCGGCCGGGAGGCGGGTGAAACAGATCCTTCAAGCTGCCGCGTCTGCTCTGCCCATTTTGATCCGAACCGCTTCGACGAAAGGAGCGCACGACCTGCCAGATCCCTACGCAGGCTATCGAAAGCCCGACGCCGATGCCGAAACTCATGTAGAAATCAAAGTTGTTGGCAAAAACCGTATCCACGGTTCCCATTCCCTGATGCCAGCGTTGCAGGATTCCCTGATGATAGAGAATCGGATTGGCCGCAATGGTGATGAGCAGTCCGATCAATCCTCCGATGACAGCCCAAAAGGGCAAGACCATTCCGATAAACAGGAGCCCCAGGTCAAGCTGGAGCCCCATGGCGACCGCCGGAAGCACTTTTTCGGTATGGTGGGTCAGTTCGATCCAGGGGATTGGAATGAGGCGGATCGGCTCGGTGAAGAAGAGGCCCGACAGGGTCGGCAAAAGAATATAGACTCCGCCAAAAATTAACCCGATGACGCCGCCGATGGAGAAGACGCGCCACTTCCAGTTCTGTTTCTTGTCCTCTGTGGATTCCGCCAGGGCCATGGTTCCCAGAGCCCCGACCGGCGCCATCGGAAAAGGGAGTTTTTCCACGTCGGATGTGATTCGGAAGAGGGCGTAGCCGAGCCCGAACTGGTCTATGCGCTGGATGATCTGCGACCCGACCAGCAAAAGGATCGGGATAAGCCAGTCGCGGTGGAAAAACGTCCGTTCAGCCAGCGCTGATGACCCCGGAGACGGCGCCACCCATGAAGGGATAAATTCCACCAGGCCCAGCATCCGGGCCGCATCGGACTGGACCAGGTACTGGTTCCATAACAGACCCTGAAATGGTGAAGCCAGTGCAGCGCCGGCCATATAATAGAGGAGAAAGATTTCCTGCTGCTTGAGTTCTGTAAAGGAACGCTTGGCGACCTCGGCAAAGAGGATAATGGTTACCCATCTTGCGGCGGGCCCGATGCCGGTGCCGATCACCAACTGCAAGTACATGCTGCCGGGCATCATCAGAAAACCGATGAAAACAGCGCCCACAATCGTTTTCCAGTCAAATCCCTCCTCAAAATGCGAGGGGGCTTTTAGGAGATCTCTGTACTCTTGAAGTTCCTTGTCCTCATACATGATAAATTCCCGCTAATCCGGCAGTACCTGATAGCTGCTGTCGCTGAACAAACCTATCAGGGCCCATGTTCCCCCCATCAAAAAATCGCCCACGATGAGACCGATAAAAAAATATTGGAGTTTCTTAAATAAAACAACCCCTCCATAGCGCATGCAGATGGCGTTGGAAATCCATCCGACGAAAAAGCTGAACCAGAGAATTCGCATGGAAGAACTGTAAGCGGTCAGGTATCCGATGGGATGGAGAGGCCACCAGTAAAATCGGTGATAGCAGATCACGAGGCACAACATGACCACGGCGCCGACCGCTGAAAAGATCAAAACCCACTGCCCTGGTCTCACGGGCGTTTCGATCAGACTGTATATATTGTCATATACCGCCACGGTGGTCCGGGTGGCCCAGTCGAGTTGCAACTCCCGAATGCCGAACTTGTAACACAAGGAGAGCATGGCCAGAAAAGAGACGGCCACGCACAGAACCACCGTGATCAGGATCGCGCCGAGGATCCAGTGTCTGTTGGCCATTCCATGGGTGATTTTCCGGGCATGGAGCAAGGAGGGCATCAGCGATTCCCGAAGATCGACAAAAAGAACCTTCTGGGTTACTCCGGCAAGAAGAACCCCTGCGGGGGTGAAAAACCGGGGGCCGAAAAAGGCGAGGAGCCCGTCCATCGGAGCGGCGGTCAACGTAAAATAGGCGATCCCTCCCTGACAGATGACCCGGGTTGCCACGAGCGAGATCATGAAAAAAGCGGCCAACAACAGAATCGCGACCAACAGCGGCATCCCGAAGTAGCGGAACCAGATCAGAATCCCAACCGTCCCGAGGACGACGCCCCAGAAGGAGAACCGGATGGAGAACCACTCCTCATCGGTTCTGCCTTCCTTGTCGATATAAAAGACTCTGCGCAACACGTCCACGAAATGGGTGCGGGCCAGCCAGAGAAGAAAGAGGAAGAAAATCGTGTAAGCGCCGATCGCCTGCGTCTCTTCGGGGCGGGAAAGGGTAGGACCAAAGGTCACTCCCAGGTCTGCCGAAGGAATGGTGTATCCCATGATGCCCAGCAAACCGATCAGCAGCGCCCCCATCAGCGAAAAAAACCAGAAAGAAAAGGAAATCTGTTTGGATGTGAGAAAGGCGAAGCCGATGAAGGCTGGATAAAGATAGATTTTGAGATTGTGGAATCCCGAAAAAAGGCCCTGGCTCGGAAAATAGGAACCGGCCAGAATCAGCGTGGGGATCTGAGGAACCGCCGGGTAATAGAAATTGAGACCGTTTAACAGGTGCAGGAAGATCGGGACCAGTAAACCGGTCAGAAAAAAGCGATGGGTGAACAATCCTTCCAGACCGTTCTTATCCAGAAGCTCTTCCATCAATTGGGGAACCTGCAACAGCGGAAAATTCATCCGCTCGTTGTAAAGGGCCTGCCGGCTCAGGATGTTCACCAGGCAGATCATCACAAAATAGCAGAGAAAAATAAAGCAGCTCCAGACCAGCAGGGGTCTTACCCACGCATTCCACGGAATTTGCAGGATCACCTCTCCCCACCCCATCTGGTAGCCCCCCGAAATACCGTTGTAGAGGCTCTCGATCGCCTTCGCGCTTTGAGGGTACCAGGCGACGGGCAACAGCGGCTGCAGAACCTCTCCCCAGCGATTTTCAACGGTGGCAAAATGATAGGGCGCCGTCAGGTTGATAAAGAAGGTGCGCACCAGTCCGGTGTAGGCAATCCCGGAGACAATGACCATCAGAATCCAAACCAGGAGCAGCTCTTTCCCGGTTAAGAAAATGCGGCCCTTGAAAATTTTTCGGGCCAGGACCGTAAACAGGGTCAGCCATGCGAGAATGAAAAATGGGGCCAGCGGAAAATGGCCTCCGCTAAGCGGCGTCGCATTGCGATAGGCATTATTGAACGGGGTGATCGCGCAAATCGCTATCGCAAGGACCATCCCCAGAATGATCGCCCGTAAACGGACACCCTGAGAATCCTCATTATTCGAAAAATCTTGAGTCCCAACGTCAGGTCGGTTTTTGGTCATCTTTCTTTCCTGTTGCCCGGTCGCTGTAGCGGCTGCCTCATGATGCCCGTTCCTCCCGGGCCAGCAATTCGCTGTAATGGGCGTGAGACGTCTCATCAAGAGAACGCCACATCAGAAGCTGCCGTCTCAGGGCGTGGATAAATGCCTTGTTGGTTCGCCGCCAGACATTGGCTTCTCCGGCCAGGCGTTTTAACAGAATCTTGATTTCGAGAAATCCCGGCTCCTCCCCGGACGGACAAAACTGCATTTCCACCTGCTGCTTGATGCCGAAATCAAAAGGCGCCAGCCACACCTGTGTGTAAAGCTGGAGGCACGCCTCCCCGCAGTATGGATTGTCGGCATTCGGGGGCGTTGCGCCGGCGATGATCGGTGGTGAAGGGCATACGAAGGCAAAGTCAAGATCACCCGTGGAAAAAACACCTTGTGAAACATCCTGGAACCCCTTGAAATATTCATAAAGATAGCCGCCGGTACTTCGGTGTTCCTGGTATTTCATCAAAAAGGGGAGGGTGATTTCGAGCAGGTTCCCATCCGATTCCGGAAGCTTCCATGAGCGATTCACGTCCGGGATGGCGATTTGCGCCGCAACTCTCGATGGATAGATCACCGAGACCAAGACCACCAAAATCACCAGAAACATGGCCGCAACCCCTGCCAGAGAAGAATAATTGACGGTAATGCCGGCCCACAGCGAAGAGGTCGCAAAAAAACTGGCGGTGGTCTGGGCCAGAAGATAGCCGAGAACCACGCTCAAAACCGCAAAAGCCATGGCTTCCGCGATAAAGAGAAATGAGACGTGCGAGGGCGCCAGCCCCACGGAGGTGTAGATGGCGATTTCCCGCTTCCTTTCGTAAACGCTCCCGATCATGGTATTGAGAACAATAAATACCGAGATGATGAGCGGGATGACGATATTGGGAACACCGCTGTATTTGTTTGTGTTTCTTGCGCTGTACAGAAAAGTCCCTTCCGGCTCTCCTGAAAAAATGGAAAGTCCGAACCGATCCGTCAGTTCCTCGGCCATCGTTTGAAAGTTGAGGGATGAAGTGGAACGGGCCGCCACGCTTTTGAGACGGCCTCCGGCCGCCAGCAGGGTCCTGTAGGGAATGATGACGGTCAGGTCTCCTGAAACATGTTTATAGCGGCTTTGAAAAGCCTGAACATCTGCGCCGGATTCTGCGGCCTCCACCTCCACTTCGGTGATTCCCGCGTAGACTTCGCTGGGAAAGGTAACCGGCGTTAAAAATTCACCGTCCAGATCCAAATGCTTCTCGAATTTTTCCCCCGAAAATATTCCTACCACATCAAAGGGCGTTCCCCAAAGCAGAATGGCCGTTTTCTGCGGGCGGTCGAGGTCGATGCCCAGATGGTTGGCCATCCGCTCCGATAACAGTATGGCATGCGTATCCTCGTTCTGCAGCCATCTTCCCTTTACAAGGGCTTGATCGATCTGGGTGACCCGCGCCTCTGCGCTGCCAAGGCCGATGAGCCCCTGGGCTTCTTGAGACCGCTCTTTGTATCGCACCTCCATTCGGGTGGTGCGGGTTCTGTCCCCGGCCTCCAGCCATATCCGCGGCGTGACCTCGCCTTTTCCTTCGAACGCGTTGGAAACGATTCCGAGCGCTTCCGGGGGAAGATTCTGCCAGTTGAGATTCTTCAACAGGAATCCCTGATAAGGCGCCTTGCTCTGATACCACAGGCGCCCATGTTGCCGCATCGTTTTGACCGTGGTGAAACTCATGATCGTGAAGGTCAGAATGATCAGGGTCATACAGGTGAGGGCTGTTCTGATTCGACGCCGCCGGAGGTTGCTGACCCCGAGGAAAAAAGCGGCGACGAAAGCCTTCCAGGGACTGATCTCAGATGCCTTCATATGGCCGGCCTGTCGCTGGAGACGAGCCATCTCCCCTTCGAATCGGAAAAAGATGATCAGCGTCACCATCAGGGAGAGCCCCATGATGAAAAAGGCAAGAATCACCACCATGGGGCTGTAGGCAAGCTGAAAGGCCGGATGGACTTGATAAATGATCGCAATCAGCAGAAGCAGGATCCCGAAGAATGCGACGACCCTCTTGTAGATGTCCGAATAGCTGAAAAGCAGCCGCTCCAGGCAAAAGGCAAACGGGACGAACAGCGCGATGTAAAACAGGACCCCGAACAGGACATCCTTCTGAGTCGCCTCCACATGGTCGTAGACACGGATGGCCAGCGCCCAGGATCGTTGCGCCTCTTCGCTGAATTTGTCGAATTTTTTTTCCTTCAGCGCCAGCGTGGCCTCTTTTAGGGCGGTCGTTCCTTCCTGATGGAGGTTGCGAATCCTTTCATTGAAAATGCCGTGGGTCTCGAGATTGTTAATCCTTGGGCCGAGAAGCTCCCACATGTCCCGGGCGACTTTCAGATCCGTGTGATGCAATAACGGCCAGTCATCCACCGGGTAGCCGGATCCCTGCGGCTGGGCGCCGGATGCGTTGGTCAGAATGATCTTTTTGTTAAACACCGTGTCGGAAAGGGTCATCTTAAACCGCGTTCCGGGTTCCAGGTAAATGGAGGCGATCGTGGAGACGCGGGTGTCGATCCTGCTGAACCAATAGCGCAGCGGCAATGCCTCGCTCCGGGCGTCCAGCAGTTGTATCTTGGTCATGTAGCGAAAGGTGCGCGGCTCGATCAGGTTGAATATCGTGGTTTCCTTGCAGGCGAACATGACCAGATTGGTTTCCATCGTGTTTCGCCGCATGGCCAGCCGGTAGGCGCGAAGTCCGGTCTGCTTCTTGTCCACCGCCCACTCCACGACGCCGGTCTCTTCGTCGAATCGATATCCTTCCAGGATGACATTGTCCAGAAGATGTCTTCTGTCGGCAATCCCCCGGATTTGAAAGCTTCCCATGGTATCCGTCATGGCATAATACCGCCCCGGCCCGTGATAGCCCAGGATGATGCTTCCAGGCGCCGGTTGATCGGCAAAGAGCTCGCCGTACCGGAGAAAATTGGCCTTGCCGGTTAATGTCGAAAAGCCGTTGGCAGGCATGCGTCCGGTGTGGAGTTTGGGCGCATTTGCCATTGAGCTTATCAGGCCGGACACCAAAATGCTCTGGTGTATGGCCTGTTCCCAGTTTATGGTTTCAGGAAGATCGTAAGGCGTCCCCCACAATGATCGTGCATCGTTTACCGTTGCCAGGGTCACACCGAGGTATCCGGCAAGGGCGCTCACCTCTCCGCCGATGAACGGTTGATCCGGCAGATAGCTTTGCCACGGCCGCTGGTAGCTTGACTGGAGGGTATCCTGATACAGATTGGGCAGCCCCTGGGACTTTTGAACGCCCGTGGCGCTCCTTTGGAGCACCTCGGCCAGCAGGGAATAGATGCCTTGCCGGCTTACGGTCTCCTTCAGAGGATAGAGCCACCCCTGATTGAAGGCGCCGATGCCGTTCCCGTGGCTGGAGAGATGCAGCGAGACGGCGACGGTCAGTTCCGCCTCCGCCATAAAAGACCGAAAACTGTTGGCGCTTTTGAGTTGCCGCAGTTGCTTCCGGGCATCGGAAAGGAGCGTTTTCTGGTCCTTGATCACGATCGGGATCAACGGATTCAGGACGCGGGTTTCCTCCGGAGTGAGATTCTGAAAGGTGCTGCGCCAACTGAGTCGCCGCAGTAGAAGGCTTTCATGGGCTATCTGCTGAATCATATTCTGCCGGTCGCCCACGGGCTGCTGCAGGCGAAGCTGGATGAGCTTCCGGGAAATTTTGTCCACTTCGGTTTTGATCCGATCGGTCAAGGCCGCTTCCACAAGGCGGTCCACATCTTCGTCCCCGGTTTCCGCCAGGATGGAAGCCGCCGGTAAATCCTTTTCCAAGGCTCCGATCACGCTTCTGGCCTTTTTCACGACCTCTTCCAGCTTTTTACTCATCTTTTTCAGGTCAATGGACCTGGATCGAAGGCTCCAGAACAATTCTCTCATCCCGGCCAAAGCCTGGGCGTGACCGGCGGTGGCCACCAGGAGGACGGGACGGGCCGGAGGATTTTGTTTCAAGGCGCGCGCGAGTTCAAGAAGCGTGGCCACACTGCACGCCTCATCCGCTCCGGGCGAGCTTCCTGGAATCAGCGCCGTGCTGTCGTAAAAGGCCTCGACCATGACCAATTCCTTCTGAAGCTTGGAATCGGTGCCGGGGATCAGCGCAAAGATATTCTCTCCGGTGGCCTCTTCCCATGTCATCCTGGAAAAAAGCCGGGCCTGGCGGGTCACAACCCCTTTCGAAGCGGTTTCAAAACCACCGAAGAGCTCCCTGGACTTCGAAAAAGGAATCCAGAAACGGGGAAACTGAATGGGAGAGAGTTCGGTTTTGTCTTCGAAAAACGTCTTACCCGTAGGGCCCCGATCTACATAGACCAGGGCTTTTGCGCCGAGATTGGCCGCATGCAGCCAGTTTTTCCCGGAGCCCATTTCCATCAGGATGACGGCGCCGGAGATCTCTTTGTCGTTAAAATCCTTGAGTTCACCCGCGCCGACATAGACCAGGGGGCCTTCCAGCCCATTGGAAGGAATGGACTCCGGCGTGATCGCATTGGACTGTATCGGATGAATGTCTACAGAGATATTTTTATCCGGCAGAACGAGAGAACTTCCGCCATGCCGAACCACGGGCACAGAAAATCCCTGCGATCGGATGGGTTCCAGTCCCAGATCGGAGAGGCGATTTTTGATGAGTTTGATCGTCTCCTGGTTACCCGAAGTACCGGTGCTTCGGTCCCCAAAGGATGCCAAGGTGTTTATAAGACGCGTAAAATCGTCCGAAACGGCCTGCTTTGCCTGGACCGCGGCTGGGAAAAACAGGATAAGGCTCCACCCCAGAAGTCCAAAAACAACCGACAAGAGATGCCTCAGGGGTTTTTGGGATTTGTTCACCACCGCCACCTTCATACGGGTTCTCTCAGAATGATCGTTATCTCCGGGTGTCGATCTGTCCCACCGAGATGGAGAGTTCGTCGCGGTTTTCGATGCGTTCGATGCGGCCGTCGCGTATCCAGACCACCTGGTCCGAAACGTTCAGCATCTTGATATCGTGGGTAGCGGAAATGATGGTCACGTTTCGATCGCGGCTCAAACTCTTTAACAGGGAGATGATCTCCTCACCCGTCGTCAGATCAAGGTTTCCGGTAGGTTCATCGGCGAGGATAATCGCCGGGTCATTGGCAAGGGCGCGGGCAATGGCCACCCGTTGCTGCTGTCCCCCTGAAAGCTCCGAGGGTTTGTGGCGGAATCGATCCCCCAAGCCCACCAGTTTCAAAAGCTGAATCCCCTTTTCCACCGCCGCATCGTTGTGCATTCCGGCAAAAATCATCGGGAGCGTGACATTCTCGAGTGCAGTCATCACCTGGATGATGTTGAAAGTCTGGAAGATGTAACCGATTTTCCGGCAGCGGAGCCAGGCCAGTTCATAGGCATCCAGTTGGGCGATGTCGACCTCGTCGATGAAGACTTTGCCGGAGGTAGGCTTGTCCAGTCCTCCGATCATGTTAAACAGCGTGCTTTTCCCGGATCCGGACGGGCCCATAATGGAAACGTACTGGCCGACGCCGATGGTAAGGTCCACCCCTTTCAAGGCGAGGACCTCCGTCTTGCCGAGTTGAAAAGTCCGCGTAACCTTGGATACACGAACGATATTCCGGAGCTCTGCCATAAGTGCAATCCTTTAGCTCAGTGTTCCACCCTCATTGCCTCTACCGGCAGCATCCTTGCGGCGACCACCGCCGGATAGAGAACTCCCAACAGGCTCAAGAAGAATCCCACACCCGTCGCAAGCAGCAGGGATCCCGCCACCTCAGTCCAGGAAAGGCTCGTAAAAACCACCGTGCCGAAGCGGATGACCGCGCTGAGCAGGGAAAAAAGCCCACCCGACAGCGCGCCCATGACGGATCCCACAAGGCCCTGCATGCCGGCTTCCAGCAGAAAAAGCCTCAGAATAAAGCTGTCCAGGGCACCGAGGCATTTCATCGTGCCGATCTCACGGAACCTCTCGGTTACCGCCATCAGTTGGGCGTTGACGATACCCACCACACACACCAGAAGCGACAGAATCACAATCCATCGCATCTTGGGGCTGCTTCCCGCCCGGGTGTCCTCGGGGCGCAGATCATATCCGGAACGGTTCAGCGCCTCACGCAAGGCGGTATCATGTGTTCTTAAAAATCCGTTCGCAATGTCATTGTTAATATTGACGAAACTCAGAAAGGAAACCGCCAGGATCAGGCTCATGGTGGTGATCAGGGAGCGAAAAAATCGAACCCGTATGCTTTGCCAGGAGATCTCAATCGACTTCTTGAATGGTAAAACAACGAGCCGATCCGGATGCTTGACAGACATTTTCTTTGATGATGAAAGCTGCCGGTTTTTCACAAGCAATCCCCTCCTATGCAAAATTCTCTACCAGAACAAAAGATGCGTGTAAAGGGTAAAAAAAGCCTATCTATTGGAGCGCTTGTTTTTTATAGAGGGCATGCAAATCTACAAAATCGACGGGACGCAAGCGCCGTTGTTTGAGCAGCGTCTGGATGAAAATCTCAAGAAAAACAAATGCTGCTTCGTTCATCCGCTGGTGGTGAATCATCATCCCGCAATGGTTCTGAGACAGTGCGCTGTGGATTTCTGAAAAGAGGCCATCCCACCCTGAAACCGGATGCGCCTCTTTTCGCGTGTGCAGGTCGACATTGACGGCAAAATCCGGCAATCCGTCCGGCGCCGGCGGCAGACTCATTCGGGATCGGGACACGGCCTTGTAATTCAGTTCCTTGAGGAGATCAAGGGTGTTCCGGCTGCATCGGTTCCAGGGAGGGGTGAAAAACGGGGAAAAAGAGTCGCCCATCAAGGTTTGCAGGCGATGTTTCCCGAGGATCAGCTCTTCCTGAATGATGAAGGAGGAACGGCTTCGGCCGAATTCCTCTTTTTTCCCTTCCGGTTCATGGTTCACATGACGCCACCCATGCTGGTGCCAGCACCAGAGAGAAGGTTCTTTTCGACCAATGCTATTAAGCTGCCGCCACCGGGTCCGGGTGAGCCACACCGGAACCACCGCCAGGCAAAGAGGTACACGATAGCGGGCAAAGAGATCCATAAGACGAACAATGTTTGTTCCCGGCGCAGCGACATCGTCGGCACGAAAAAATACGTAACCGGGATCTCCGGGGTCAGCCTTTTCAAGAGATGCGGAGAAACAACGGTCGATCCGGGATGAGAGGTCGGGTGGAAGGAGACGCCATAGCGCGGAGACCGTGCAGTCCATCACACCCTCTCCCGTGCTGCCGGATTTTCCGCCAGCCATCTTGCCGTATTTTCGGCGCCGTTCAAATCAATACTCGCAATGGAGCGGGATCGGACGGTTATCCCCTGCCGCATGATGGCGGCCAGGCGCCCCGGCTGCAAATCCTCTTCGGAAAGCACTTGGAGAATCCCAAGCTCGGCCAACCTCACAGCACGCAGACCCTGTTCCCGGTTCTGGGGGAAAGGCCATACCAGAGCGGGGACCCGTGCAGCCGCAATATTCATGCAGGTGTTGTATCCGGCCATGCTCACGGAGAGGTCTGCGCCTGAAAGGTAGGACAAGAAGTCTGAAGTGAAGCGAAAAATCTGTATACGTCCGCCGGCGATCCGTCTCAGGCGTTCAAAGGCCTCTTCGCTCAGGAATGGCCCTGTAAATACGTGAAGGTAGACAGGTTCGTCGATCTTCATCAACCCAAAGGCTTCCAGTGCCGCTTCCAGAAGCTTGTTTCCGACGCTACCGCCGCCGGCGCTTGCGACGATCAGGATTTCTTCCTGACCGATCCCCAGTTGCCGCCGAAGCTTTGTCCCGGCATCCGGCGCGGGTTTGGGGGTTACATATCCGGTATAGACGATGGGAACCGCAATCTCCGTCAGACGGGAAAAGGTTTCATCCAGTTTGAGTACCTGTGGGTCGGCGTGGATCAGCAGGGCATCAAAATATCGGTTGAGGATATCGATCACACCTGTCTCGTAAGCCGCAGGATCTTTTTTCTCAACCAAAATATCCCGAAGACTGCAGACGACGCGGCATGGCGGCAGCTCTCCGCAACGGATCCCTTCGAGAATCGGATCGATCTCGAAGCGAAAGGCCTTGCGGCCGAAAGGATAAAGCTCGACAATAAACAGATCCGGGGATTCCGCCTGAAAGAGTTTAAAAAGAAGCCGCGTCCGCTCTTCCTTGACCTGGGTCACCGATTTACCCTCCTCCGGGGAGTAGAGGAGGGAAAACTCCTGGTTCATCATGAGCTCGGGAAGGTGTATCTCGCGGACATGGGATGGCCGTTTGGCCGGGATCCGGGATCCGCCGGTGACCAGAATCACGTCCTGTCCGGCAAAGGCCTTGCAGATTTCAAGGCTTCTGAAATAATGACCGATTCCGAGGACATATTGGCAATAATAGAAGATTTTCATCGGCTGTTACCGTAAAGGGTCGGCATTCATGTTTTCGATCCGGAGTCCATGTTCGTCGTGAATTAACCAATGCAACGTCCGGGGACGAATCAGCCGCGGCTCTTCTGGGAGAAACCTGCGGCCCCGCAGGCTGTAAAGCAGGCATTTGATCACCCCTTCATGGGTGACGACGAGGATTCTTTCACCCCCCCATTTTTCACTGGCGCCGGCAATCGCCTTCAGGCTCCTGTCCAGCACCGAGAGGCGATCTTCTCCGCCCGGCGGACAAAAGTTCCATCCAGCCCTTTCCTGTTCAGCCAGCAGAAGCGGCGCCTCGCGTTCAATGCCGGAAAGGGTTTTTCCCGTCCATTCGCCCCAATCCTGTTCCCGGAGCCGTGAATCAAGATCCATGGGGATTTCCAGGACCGCGTTGATCCGTGCCGCGGTTTCCACGGCTCGACGGGCGTCGCTGACAACCATTCGATTCCACCGGTACTTTTTTAACAGGTCTCCCCATTGTTCTGCCTGGCGTTCCCCCGGCGGCGAAAGCGGTGTATCGGTCTGGCCCTGAATCCGCCCTTTGCTGTTCCATTCGGTCATGGCGTGGCGCAACAGTCCAAAATGGGTAACCGGACACGGTTTGGTCATTCGCCTCCCACGAGGTTGAGGGGCAGGGAGAATCCCGGCCCATGTTCCCTACGGCGCCTCATCGCCGGCATGGGTCTCCATCGGATGTTCGCCGGTCACACGGCAAAGCGCCATTTCCAACTGCCGGTAATTTTGATCCAGGTCATGCGTTTTCCGAACATATTTTTGTCCCTCCTGTCCCATTTTCCGGCGGAGTCCTTTGTCCGACAACAGCCTATCGAGGGCCTGGAGATAGGGTTCAAACGCAAAAAGGGGCACGAGAAAGCCGGTTTCCTGATTCCGGACGACCTCCGGGATTCCTCCGTTGGCAAAGGCCACAACGGGAAGGCCGCAGGACTGGGCCTCCAGGTAAACCATTCCGAGGGACTCCCGGATGCCCGGAAATGCGAAGATATCCCCGGCGCTGTAAAATCGATGCATTTCGTTTCTGGGCAGCTTGCCGACGAAGCGGGTCCTTCCCGGAAGTTGTTCCTCGGCCAGCTTCTGCAGCCGGGGCCTCTCCTGTCCGTCGCCGGCGATGACCAGATAAACCGCTTTTCCCCGGCGGCACAGTTCACCACAGGTGCGGATCACCCAGGCAAGCCCTTCGGTTTTGACATCGGGTCTGAACATGGCGGCCGAAAGGATGACCGGCTCCTCTCCCACATTCCAGTCACGGCGTAACGCACTCCGGGCCGCTTCATCAAAAGAGAAATCCTCCGGGTGAATTCCGGGCGCCACATAGGCGAGCCGGTCCGGCGGCAACAGCCGTTCAAGATTGACCATATCCTCGCGCCGGTTGGACAGGACCAACCGGGCGGCGCACAGGGCCCTTCGATTCATCACATACCCGGGCCAGGTCCGCCAGTCCCTCTTTCGTTTGGTCGAATAACAGCCCTGGAACACGACGTAGGGCAACACAGCCTGCCGGCAGACCGCAGCTCCCAAAAGGTCCGGGGCCTTGTAATAGGTATGGTAGGTGAGCCATACCTGCGGCCGGAATTCGGCGATCTGTTGCCGCGCCCGTCGTCTTTCCTGGATGACCCGAATCCAGAGCCAGGGCTTCCAAAAGATCCATCGGGATCGTAAGGAACTGACCTTCTGAACCGCATGTCCCCGCTTTACAAGGTATTCATACAGACCGGTGGCGATGACCCAGTCGCCGGAAGGCTGGGGATGATCGAGTGGCTTAAAAGGGGTGTAGAACAATATTCGCATAGGATCCGTCAAGGATGATTGAATTCCCGCACCGTTTGCCGCAAGACCGCCGCAAGAGCGCCGATCAGGGCCTGGTTGTCAAACCTTTGGATTACGCGCGTTCGGGCTGCATCAATCACCTGCTTCCTCAGCGGAATATCGGTCAGGAGCCGGATCAACGCCCGGGCCATCTTTTCCGGCTGACCCGGCGGGACCAAAAGGCCCGTTTCACCATCCACCACCAATTCCGGGATGGCTGAAATATCCGTTGCCACAACCGGGGTTCCGACGGCCATACTTTCGATGAGGACATTGGGAATTCCGTCCCTGTCCCCATTGGGAGCGACTTCGGATCCGAGCACGAAGAGATCCGCATTGCGGTAGTGTTCCAATACCACCTGATGCGGCTGCGTACCGATCCATCGGGTGAAGGGATCAAGTCCCAGTTCCTTGATGAGGGCCAGAATCCGTTCCCGATCTTCCCCGTCGCCGATGAGGGTGTGCCGGAAAGAAATCCCCTCGTCGCGCAGGATCTGAAGAGCCCGGTATACGGTAGGCAACCCTTTTTTCGCGGTTATCCGGGCAATGGTCAGAATCCGATAAGGGGGGGCCGGGGCGCGATCATCATGATTCCCCAAAAGATCCTGCGAAAAAAAATCGATGTCGATACCGTGATAGATGCGATGGATCGGTGTGGCGCCCCCGGCGGAAATTTCCTTCAGGAAGCGCTTGTTGTATTCGGTGCAGGTGACGACAAACCGCGCCTGCTCCATTTTTTCTCGAAGTTGTCGCGGCTCGGAAGTGTAGATATCTTTTGCGTGGGCGGTAAAACTGAAATCCAGACCGCTTAACCGGCTCGCGAACAGGGCCACGGAGGTCGGCGAATGGGCAAAATGGGCATGCAGATGGACCACGCCGCTGTTCGGCAAAAACCGGTGCACCAGATAGCCTGCCTGGAGAAGATGTTTGACGGTTGCAATTTTTTTCGTACGGCATAATCTCCTCACGGCGATTCGAAGGGTTGCAAGATAGTTGCCGGGTCTTTTTTCCGCCAGCAGAAGGTTATGATACAGCAACCGGGGAAGGGAGGTTAAGAGGGTTTCCGGCAGATAATCGACGGTTGCCCGGATCTTTTTGATGTTTGCATGGGAGAAGTTTTCCCGGGGATGGCGCATCGAAAAGAGATGAAGCGTAAAACCGAGCCGCTCCAGCAGGAGCATCTCGTTGGAAATAAAGGTTTCGGAGATTCGGGGATATCCTTTCAGGATCATTCCCAAAACAGGGGTGTTAGACATGTTCGGTCTTTTGCCGTTCTTGATTCAGGAAGGTTTCAAGACGGAAGCGCATGATTTTATAACCGGTCAATTCAAATCGGGATATGGCCTCCCGGTAAGGTTCGGGACATTCCAGGATGGAAAGAATCCTCTCCCGTAAAATTTTCGGCGAAAAGGCGTTCCAGGGGATATAGTCGACCAGATTGTGGTTATAAAGGACCTGAGCGCGGATGAGTTGCTCCTTGCGGGGAACTTCTCGCGGAATAATCAGCGTAGGGGTTCCCTGGGAGAGGATTTCGCAAAGGGTGTTGTAGCCTCCCATGCTTACGACCAGATCGGCCCCCGCCAACATTTTTTCCATTACCCGGCAAAACTGGTAGGTTTTCGCGCCGCAACGCCTGGCCCGTTCATTGACTTCTTTGGTCTCCCGATCCGCCATGAACGGTCCGGTAATCAGTACGCTCTTAAAGGGCAATGGCGCCGATGCGGCTTCAAGCATGTTCAGGTAGGTATCCATTACCGCAAAACCGTCTCCGCCTCCTCCCGTGGTAACCACCACCAGTTTTTCATCTCTGGCAAGGCCCTGCTCTTTGCGAAGCTGCTGTATGGCTTTCCTGTTCGGTACTTTCCTCGGGATGTAGCCGGTGAAAAGCATCTTTTTGCTGATGCGACGGGGAATTGCGTATTCCTGAATCGGATCGTAGAAATTCTGATTTCCGTAAACCCAGATCTCGCTGTAGAGCTGATGCAGAATCTCGTAAATGCCCTTCCTTTTCCAATCTTCCTGCACCGTCACGGCGTCGTCCATGATATCCCGAAGCCCCAGGATGGTGCGCGTTTCGGGCATGCACCGCTTCAACCATTTCAGCGTGGGAAGCACCTCCTTTTTAAGGCCGAGCGGCTCTTTGTCGACGATAAACAGATGGGGTTTGAAGGCTTTGGCGGTGGCGGTGATGATGTTTCTCCGGATATTCAGGACTTGGCGGGAGTCGATCTTGATGGAGAGCGGAAGGTACTCCTCATTGGTCTTCTTGATCATCCCCGGAATTCTGACGAAATCCATCCGCTCGGGGAAAGAAAAACGTCCGACAATCGGGGAACCCGTTAAAATAAGGATGTTAATGTTCTCTTGAAGCAGATGGGAAGCAATCGCCATGGTCCGCCGTATATGTCCCAGACCATAGGTGTCATGCGAGTACATCAGGATGTTATATGTCGTACTTTCTTGTTTCACTTAAACGTTCCGATCCATGGACCTATGCGATGGCATCCGAATGGGTAAGACATTGCAGTTAACGCGAGAAAAATAGGATAAGCGAACCGTTGTGTCAAGGGATATTAACCACAAAATGCAGATGGCCCTTCCGAACCCAGACTCAAGATCACAGGCTACCGAAAAAGGTGATGGTCATCCATTTTGACCTTGAAACTTGTGCCGGTCAGGGTTAGACGCGCCAGATCGAGCCCCTCCCGGTTGCCGTACCGTGCCGAGAACTCCTTGAACAACTCCATCCCCTCGATAAGCGCCTCAAACCCATTCCCTTCGGATCAGACCATCTCGAGGACAGCGGCCATCGATACGCCGCCGCCGCCGCAAAGGGTCGCCATCCCGAGTGTCTTTCCCCGCTTCTTCATCGTATGGAGCAGCGTCACCATGATCCGGCAGCCGGTCGAGCCCACCGGGTGGCCGAGACCGACGCCGGAGCCGTTGACGTTCACGATCTCGCGGTTCAGGCCCAGTTCCCGTTCACAGCCCAGATACTGGGCGGCGAATGCCTCGTTCACTTCGATCAGCTCAAAATCGGTCAGCTTCAGCCCTGAGCGGCCGAGAAGATTCCGGACCGCCGGGACGGGACTCAGCCCCATCACGGAGGGGTGGCAGCCGCCGCGGCCCACCGCCTTGATCCGGGCGAGCGGCTTCAGGCCAAGTCCTGCCGCCTTTTCGGCGGACATGATGACCATCGCGCTTGCCCCGTCGTTGACGCCCGACGAGTTACCCGCCGTGACCTTGCCGCTTTTGGGAATGAAGGCGGCGGGGAGCGCCGCGAGGTCGGCCTTGGTCAGGCCGGGGCGGAAATGCTCGTCCCTTTCAAAGATGACGGGCGGCTTGCCCTTCTTCTGGGGAATCTCTACGGGTACGATCTCCTCGCGGAAATCCCCGTCCCTGGTCGCCCGTTCGGCGTTGTTGTGGCTTCGCAGCGCGACCTCGTCGATTTCCTCCCTGCTCAGGTTGTGCATCTGTGCGATGAGTTCGGCCGTCACCCCCATGATGTAGGGTTTCCCCCGGAAGAGTTCGATCACGCCGCCCTCCTTTACCGGACCCTGCTCGAGTCCGGGGAGAAGGTGCGACCCCGCATGGAGGCCATGGACGATGTCGTCCACGAAGACCTGGTCCTGGAAACGGCAGCCCCAGCGGGCGGCGGGGACGGAATAGGCGACTCCCGACATCTGTTCCATCCCGCCGGCAAGGATGACATCCGCCATGCCGGCCTGGATCATCGCCATGCCGGAGACGACCGCCTCCATCCCGGAGATGCAGACCCGGTTGACGGTGACGGCGGTGACGGTTTCCGGGATTCCCGCCATCAGTGCGGAGATCCTGGTGACGTTCAGTGCGTCGACCGGCTCCATGCAGCAGCCGAAACGGACGTCGTCGATGATTCCGGCGTCGATTCCGGCCCTTTTCACGGCTTCCCTCATCACGACGCTGCCGAGGGCGGCGCAGTTGAGATCCTTCAGTGTCCCGCCGAAGGTCCCGATGGCGGTCCTGCATGCGGATACGACAACGACATCTTTCATGGTGATCCCTCCTGAAATGGAATAGCGGCTGAAATGAAAAAGGCTGTAAACCCGAATTCAATCAATGAAATCGGGCCATATCGACTGGATCACGGATACATCGCCTCGCGTTCAAAATGAGAGGCAAAGAACAAGGGGCTACAGGATAATCTCTGTAACCCCTCGTTGTGTCTGGCTCCCCAGCGCGGACTCGAACCACGGACAAGATGGTTAACAGCCATCTGCT
>CAYSSF010000027.1:0-27352 GCA_964433455.1 uncultured Syntrophaceae bacterium | reverse complement strand
CTCGCCCACCACGGGGTGCTCTTTCTCGACGAACTGCCCGAATTCCGGAAGAACACCCTGGAGGCGCTGCGGCAGCCGCTGGAAGAGGGCCGGGTGACCATCACCCGCTCCTCGTTCACGGCCACCTACCCCGCCCGATTCATGCTCGTTGCGGCGATGAATCCCTGTCCCTGCGGCTACTTCGGAGACCGGAGCCGCCCGTGCCGATGCACCCCTCAGCAGATCCGCCAGTACCAGGGCCAGATCTCGGGCCCGCTCATGGACCGGATCGACATCCATATCGAGGTTCCCTCGGTCCGCTACCGCGACCTGACCGCAAAAGAGACCGGAGAATCTTCCGCCGCCATCAAGGCCAGGATCGAAAAGGCGCGCGACATCCAGAAAACGCGTTTCGCCGGCGACGGGACCCTCTTCAACGCCCGGATGACCGACCGCCAGCTCCGCGTCGCCTGCCCGCTCGACGAAGAGTCGCGGCAACTCATCGAAATGGCGATCGACCGGCTCGGCCTCTCCGCCCGCGCCCATACCCGGATCTTGAAGGTCGCCCGGACCATCGCCGACCTGGAGGGGGCTCCGGCGCTCCGTTCCTCCCACGTCGCCGAAGCGATCCAGTATCGAAGCCTTGATCGCCGGCCCGTCTGACGATTCCCATGCCTTGAACACTCGCTCAAGCTGTACTTCAGCTTCGATTTGACCGCAATCGCAGGTTGCCGGAGTGGACCAGGCTCAGAAATTCGAGAAAGCGGACGTAAAATACCTCAGGCTAAACCAGATGATGCCCAGGAGCATCGCTACCCAGAGCAGTTTCACCGGGCAATTGCATATGAAGTCCCTGCGTCGTTGTGCAGGATACCTCCGCCAGACCCTGCCGTGGTCTCGGACAATAGCAACCGGATTGCCTTTTCCTTATTACGGTTTGCCATATTGCTCACGCAGAACAGTCTTTAAAACCTTGCCGGTGCCGCTTACCGGAAGGGTCTTGGCAAAGACAATGCTTTTTGGACACTTGTAACCGGACAGATGGGCTTTACAATAATCGATCACCTCTTGTTCCGTCAGTTCGTCGCCCGGTTTAGAAACCACGATGGCCCGGACAACCTCTCCCCAAAGGTCATCGAGAACACCGATCACGGATGCCTCAACGATTTTTTCATAACGGTTAAGAACGCTCTCCACCTCCGGGCAGTATATGTTTTCGCCGCCGCTGATAATCATATCTTTCTTCCGGTCTACAATAAAAAGGTAGCCGTCCTCATCGATCATTCCCATATCCCCCGTCTTGTACCAGCCACCCTCAAAGAAGGCCGCCGCCGTGGCATCCGGATCCTTGTAATAACCCATCATCACATTGGGTCCACGGATAATGATTTCGCCGACCTCCATGGGCTTTACATCTTTGAGTTCATGGTTAAGAACTCTTAACTCAATATTGATATAACCATGCCCTTTCTTCCCCACACTCCCCATTTTTTTTCGGAATTCCGATGCCGGCAGATAAGAAGCGGTGGCACTCGTCTCGGTGATGCCATAACAGTGCGTGGAATCGGCATTAGGGAAAACGGAATGGATTTCCTGAAGGAGCTTTAATCCGCTGGGCGCGGCGCCGAACGAAAATGCGATAAGGCTGCTACGGTCATATTGATCAAGATTCGGCGTCCGTGTCAGCATCGTGATTTGCGTGGGTACCATCAAAGTCGCCGTCGTCTTCTCCTGCTGAACCAGCCTCAGGAACCGAACGGCATCAAAACCTCGGGTCAACACGATTTTACCACCCAAAAACAGGGTGATCAGGAACCGCTGAAAACCAGCCACATGGAAGAGTGGAATGGGAATAATCACATTCTTCTCCGGCATGCAGTCTCCCTCGCGGAGCATGGAGTTGATGCAGCTCCACAGGTGGTTCCTGTGGGACAACATCACTCCTTTCGGCAAGCCTGTAGTTCCCGCCGTATAGATCAGGCACGCGAGATCCGTTTCCAAAACCTCAGTTTCCGGTTCCCCGGGATCGGATGCCGTCAGCAACTCTTCGTAATGCCGGCCGTTCTCACCTTCCTTCCCCACGGCAATGTATTGTTTCACGCATGCAAGTTTCATCTTCAGAGCCGAGATCAGGGGGTCAAATTCGTTATCATAAATCAGGACCACGATATCACTGTCGTTGATAATGTATTCCAACTCGATCTGTTTGAGGCGATAATTTAGCGGAACGCAGACGGCACCCACCTTCGTTATACCGAAAACGCCTTCGACAAATTCGTTGCCGTTATAGAGCAGCAGTCCCACCTTGTCGCCTTTGCGGATACCAAATTCCGTTAAAGCGTTTGACAGCCGGTTCAACCGATCGGTAAGCTGTGCGTAGGTATATCTCTTGCCGTCCACAACCAGCGCTTCGGCATCAGGCTGTTTCTCGGTCCCCTTCCGAATCATCCACCCCAGTGTCGGTTCCAAACCTTTCCATGCTGCAACAGTCGCCATCCCTTTCATTCCGCCATCCTCGTTTTTTATGAATAACCCCTCCTTGACAATTATACTTTTCTTTCTTTGCCCGCCCAATATTTAGTCCGTATATCTTTCTTCAGCACTTTTCCCATGGCGCTTCTCGGGAATTCAGTTACAAAGTCAACCGATTTAGGTTTTTTATAACGGGCGATGTGCTTTGCACAATAATCGATCACATCTTGCTCGGTGAATTCGACATCATTTTCCTTTATAATAACGGCCTTAACGGCTTCACCCCATTTATCATCCGGAACTCCAATAACCGCGACATCAATGATGCCCTTCATCTCCCTAATGACTTCTTCAACCTCCTTTGGAACAATATTTTCGCCGCCACTGATGATCAAATCTTTCTTTCTGTCCGTCATATAAATATATCCATCCTCGTCCCAGTATCCCATGTCACCGGTATATAGCCAACCATCCTTTATCGTATTCGAGGTCTCTTCAGGCAACCTCCAGTAGCCCTTCATAATATTATCTCCCCGGCCAATGATTTCCCCAACAACGCCTGGAGGGCAGTCATGGCCGTTCTCATCTACGATCCCCACATCAACGCCATACATCGGCCTTCCTAATGATCCCATTCGTTTACGCAAGTAAGCGGGGCCTTCTGTTAAATATTGATCTGCGGGTAAAATGGTCAACGACGAGCCTGCTTCCGTAAGGCCGTATGTTGTGAAAAATGTGATACCGGGGAATTTTTCCTTTAGCCTTTTAATGGTGGCCATGGGCATCGGTGCTGTCGAGTAACTTCCGAACTTCAAACTGCTCAGATCGTATTTACCAATATCAGGATAGTCCATAATGCTTTGCCACATTGTCGGAGCTATCGTCAACAGATGGGTGCATTTCTCTTTCTCTATCGTCTCACACACATTCTTCATATCGAAATTATCCATTAACACAATAGCAGCGTGGACATAGGCTGCCATGAAAATATTTTTTGAGGCCACATGGAACATCGGCAACGGGCTGAGCCATGTTGCATTATCCACATTCAGCTTGTTTCCGATGATATTATGTTCGGCATCAGCCAAAATATTCCTGTGAGTCAATAAAACTCCCTTAGGTCTTCCAGTTGTCCCACTTGTATAGAGTTGCCAGACGACATCATCCCGGGCAAGATCGATATTGATTTCCTCTGTTGAGGAATTTTTGATAAATTCGAGATAATTAACGGTCCCCTCAACGGGATCCCCAATCAAAATAAATTTTTTTACCTTAGTCAGTTTGCTCTTCACCGCCTCTACCGTTGCCCAGTACTTATCGGATACAAACAAAACGCTGACATCGGCATCATCGACGATATATTCACTTTCCCGCGGCGCCAAACGCCAATTGATAGTAGTGGCGACTGCTCCGATCTTCGCTACACCATAAAATATTTCCTGAAAATAATGGCTCGTGTGGCAGATGATACCGACATGATCGTCCTTATGGACACCTTGTCCCAACAAACCATTGGCGACCCGATTCACTCGATCATTTAAACCCTTATAAGTGAGACGGACATCCTTATATATGGTTGCAATTCTTTCGGGATAATATTTGGCTGAATATTTAACAAGATCTCCAATCGTTCTCATTTTAATGAATCTCCTCTTCGCTACAGGGGAATGTTGCCATGCTTTTTTGCCGGCCTTTCCTCCCTTTTCCCCGTCAGCATGACGAGGGCATCAATCAGACGCGAACGGGTAAATCGCGGTTCGATCACGTCGTCGATGAAGCCCCGGGCAGCGGCTACGTAGGGGTTGGCGAAAAGCTTTCGGTATTCTTCAATCTTCTGACGTCTCATTGCACCGGGATCAGGGGCGGCATCGATCTCCTTCCGGAAGATGATGTCGGCGGCCCCGTGAGGCCCCATGACCGCGATTTCCGCCGTCGGCCAGGCAAAAACCTGATCCGCCCCCAGGTCCTTGCTGCACATCGCCTGATAGGCCCCTCCGTATGCTTTCCTCAGGATCAGTGTGACTTTAGGCACCGTCGCTTCCGAATACGCAAAAAGCATTTTCGCACCATGGCGGATAATGCCGCCGAATTCCTGAGCGATTCCGGGCAGAAAGCCGGGGACATCCACGAGGGTAATGAGTGGAATATTAAAGGCATCGCAGAAACGGATGAACCGGGCGGCCTTGTCCGAGGCATTGATATCGAGACATCCCGCCAGATGCTTCGTCTGATTGGCTACGATACCCACCGGTTGTCCCCGAAGACGGGCTAAGCCGACCACGATGTTTATCGCATAATGACTCTGGATCTCGAAGAATTCCCCTTCATCGACAATGGGCAGGATCACCTTGCGGATGTCATAAGATTTTTGAGAGTTCGCCGGTACCAGATCGTGAAGTTCAGGCACTTCCCTTCGTGGATCGTCGCTGGTTTCGGCAATCGGCGGATGCTCGCGATGGTTAGGCGGCAGGAAACCAAGGAGTTTCCGTACTGCGGCAATCGTCTCTTCCTCGCTGGCATGGACGAAATGGGCGACGCCGCTCACCTGATTGTGTGTCTTGGCACCACCAAGTTCCTCCGGGTCGACATCCGCGCCGCTGACAGCCTTGATTACCTGGGGTCCGGTAATAAACATGTGGCTCGTTTTATCCGTCATGAAAATGAAGTCGGTTAGCGCCGGCGAATAGACGGCGCCGCCCGCACAGGGCCCCATGACGACCGAGATCTGGGGGACGACCCCGGATGCCAGGGTATTCCGGTAGAAGATCTTTCCGTAACCGCTCAGGGCATCGACCCCTTCCTGAATCCGCGCGCCTCCCGAATCGTCGAAACCCACCACGGGAGCGCCCACCTTCATGGCCATGTCCATGACCTTGCAGATCTTGGCAGCATGCATTTCGCCAAGCGTTCCGCCGATGACAGTGAAATCCTGGGAATAGACGAAAATCAACCGGCCTTTCGCCGTGCCATGGCCTGTCACGACACCTTCGCCCGGAGCTCGAAGATGTTCCATTCCGAATTCACGGCACCGGTGTTCCACAAAGGCATCGATCTCGACAAAGCTTCCCGGATCCAGGAGCGCGTCGATCCGCTCGCGGGCGGTTTTCTTGCCCTTCCTGTGCTGGCCTTCCACCTTCGCCTCGCCTCCACCGGCAACGATCTCTGTGCGGCGCCTGAGAAGATCCACCACCTTGTCATCCATAGGTTCTTCTAACCTCCTGATTTCCCACGTTCGCAGAGTTCCACAAGGACGCCCTGGGTTTCCTTCGGATGCAGGAAGGCGATCCGGGCGCCCCCGGCCCCGTAACGGGGCTTTTCATCAATCAGGCGCACCCCTTGCGCTTTCAATTCATCCAGGACTTTTTCGATGTCCTCCACGCGGAAAGCGATGTGCTGAATCCCCGGACCCCGGCTCGCGATGAATCGGGCGATAGGACCATCCGGGGAGGTAGACTCGATCAATTCGATTTCGCTTTCACCCACGGGAATAAAGGCGACCTTGACCTTCTGTTCCGCAACCTCTTCAGTCCCTCCGGATTTCAATCCCAGCAGACCGCTGTACAACTGCAGCGCTTTCCCAAGATTCTCCACAGCCACGCCGATATGATCGATCTTCAGAACCATGTCCCCTCTCCTATTCATCAAATATCTTGCACCGTAAGGTTATGCTCCCCCTCAGCAGAAAAATGAAAAGACCGGTCTTGTGATCCGCCTCGAAACAAGCTCCACCACGCGTGAAAGGCGTGGGTCACTATTTAATCATCAACCCCGGCAGCCACGTCGCGAGCAACGGGTAAAGCATGATCAGAACCATGCCGACGATCATTATGCCCACATAGGGCCAGATCCCGGTATAAATGTCCTCCGTCGTGACCTCCGGTGGCGCCACCCCCTGCAGGATGAAGAGGCTGAAGCCGAACGGCGGCGTAAGATAGGCCATGTTCATGTTGATGATCCAGAGTACCCCGTACCAGAGGGGATCGAACCCAAGGGCTTTGACCGTGGGAATGAAGAAGGGCGCCGTGATATAGAGGATCCCGGCCGGATCGAGAACCATCCCCAGGAAGAAGAAGATGACCTGCATCAGGATCATGATGACCCATCGATTGACGGGGAGATCCGTGATCGCGCTGCTGAACCATTCCCCCACGCCGGACACCGTTACGAGACGGGCGTAGGCGACGGCGGCAAGGATGATCCAAAAAACCATGGAGTTGATGGAAACGGTCATGTGCAGGATCTTTTTGATGTTGGGAAGGTTTAGCTGTTTCCGCACTCCGGCGCAGAAGATGGCCCCCACGGCGCCTACCGCCGCCGCCTCCGTCGGGGTGGCAATGCCCAGATAGATGACACCGAGCACGACGGCAATCAACAGAACCGGCAGGATGACGGACTTCAGCGCTGCTATCTTTTCTGCCCAAGAATAGCGGTCATCAGGAGGCACGGAGGGCCCAAGGGAGGGATTGATGGCGCAGCGGACAGCGATGTAGAGGACGTATAACACCGCCAGGATGATCCCCGGTACGATGCCGGCGAAAAACATCTGGCCTGCCGAGACGTCCGTCTCGCTGGCATATATGATCATGAGGATGCTGGGGGGAATCAGGACCCCCAAAGCGCCCCCGGCACAGATCGCGCCGCAGATCATCCGTTTGTCATAGCCGCGCTTGAGCATGGACGGCAGAGCGGTGAGACCGAGCGTCGCCGTCGCTACCGTGGCAATGCCCACCATGGCAGCGAATATGGCGGAGATGACGACGGTTCCGATAGCCAGCCCCCCCTTGAGGCCGCCCATCCAGCGGTAGATCATTTCGTACATGTCTTCGGCGAGCCCGCTGAACTGCAGGGCAGCCGCCATGAGTAAAAAAAGCGGTACGGCAATCAACGTAAATTCCGCTACCTTGCCGAGCGATCCCAGGGCAACGGAGTAGAACGCGCTGGCGCCGCCCCAGATGAAATAGCCGATGATGAGGGAAAGCCCCCCCAGGGTAAAGGCCACGGGCAGTCCGAGGGCCAGGAAGACCAACAGGGCTCCGAGGAGAATGATTGCAAGTTGCCACATTTCCATGTCATTTCTCCCCTCTTTCTTCCTGTCCCGTAAGAGCGATCCGGATGTTGCGGACCAGAATCACGATCCCCTGAAGCCCGATGAGCAGGCCGCCGATGGGAACGAGGAGTTGGACAAGATACGTGGGCGGGTTCAGTTCTGCCCCGGTCGTCGCCTTTGTCAGGAAGGACTCGTAGGCGACGATTGACCCGTGCCAGATCAGTACAAAGCAGAGCACGTAGAAGAGGACTGATGTGAAGATATCAACGATTGCCCGGATTCTCAGGGAAAAGCGTTTGTAGACCAGGTCGATCTTGACATGGCCCCCCCTCAGCAGGGCATAGCCGCCCCCAAGGAGGGCCATGGTGGCTGAAAGCCATTGGGTCATCTCGAAGGCCCACTGGATAGGCATTTTCATCATTCTCATGACAATGTCGGCAACAACGAGAAAGGCCATGAAGGTTCCGATGATGCCGCAGACCCACATCATGGCGCCGTTTACCGCGCCGATTGTCTTTTCAAAGACTTTCATTGTTCCCTCCTTATTGGATCCGTGCGGCAGGAAACGGCTGTTAAGCCGTTCCCTGCCCTATTTTACCTCACTTGCTGATCCATTTGTCGTACCATTGCTTTGATTCGGGCCGCATCTTATCCCACTGCTCGATGTCTTCCTTGATGAGCTTCACCATCTTCGCACTCTCGGGCGACTTTGCGGTGAACTCGTCCCAGGCCGGCATGGCTGACTCCTTGAATTTTTCGAACTCCGTCCGCGAGAGTCTGATCATCTCCACGCCCTTCGCAGAGGCATTCTGGAGGGCTTCCCCGGAGAGCCGCGCCGTGGCCGGGAGCGTCTCCTTTTCGACCTCGAGGGCCACCTTCTCGATGGCCTGCTGCAGCTCAGGAGGCAGGCTGTTCCACTTCTCGACACTTACCAGAACGTAGCACATCCCCGGATCAACCACCGCGGGCACCGTGATGTACTTGCAGACCTCGCTGAACTTGTAAGTGTCAAGGGTGTACTCGGGAAAGATCGTGGCGTCGACTGTCCCGCGCATCAGGGCCTGATACTGCTCCGCCACCGCGAGGTTGATCGGTGAAACCCCCATCCGCTGGTACCAGCCCTTCCAGAGGGCATAGGAAGAGCGGAGCTTCATCCCTCTCACGTCCTCAAGGGTTCTTATAGGTTTCTTGCTGATGAAAATCATCCCGCCTGAGGGCCAGTACAGCAAGACCCGCGAGCCGCGCTTCCGGTAGGCATCATCGAATAGCTTTCCCACCTCCGTCTCACGCAAGACATGCATGGCATGTTCTGCACCCCGGAAGGCATAAGGAAGCCAGATGACATCGCTTTCGGGAACCGTGCCTCCCCATGTCGAACTGCCGTTCCATAGGTCCGCCACCCCCTTATCGAGAGCGGCGAGACCCTGGGCAACCGGCGACAACTGGCTGTTAAAGAAAAACTGGATATTCACCCGACCATTCGTCGCTTCGGCAACGCGCTTGGCAAAAACATGCGTCGTCAGGTATTTTGCCTCCCAATCCGTCGTCGGGGGTGGATAGATCACATTCATTTTGAGGTTATAGACCGTCGCCGATTGGACGGCCCCCGAAAAGATGAACATCGCCAGGATTGCCGCAGTGGAAAGAAACAAAATCTTTTTCATGATGATCTCCTCCTTTTTGGAATATATGAAACGTCCATAAATTGTATGGCCTGTTTCCGGTGTGGCGATCTTACGCGCCCCCTCACCTCCCTCCTGAAAGATGCGTTCGCCCCCTACCGTTCCCCGTCATCTCTTGACTGCTACACTGAAACTATGGCTCTGAATTCATACGTCAGATCAAGAGCCTCCTGTCTCCGAGGAGGCTCTCAACCACGTGATCCCTACCCAGACTGATATGTCGTTTCACGGTCCTGATCGTATCCTCCGCATCTCCCTTGCTCAGGGATTCCAGTATCTCGTGATGTTCCTTCAAGACCTCTTTTTCACGGTTGTCGCCCATATACTCGGGATGATACTTAAGATAGATCTTTTCGAAAATGTCCTTCAGAAGCTGATAGATGACTTCGTTATTGGCGAGCTCCGCGATTTTCAGATGAAACTGGGCATCTACAAGGATCAATACACGGCGGTTCGTTTTTTCGTATTTCTTGAAGGTTTCCCTGATATCGTCCAGCTTCTCCGGCGTCAGGTTCTGGATCACCAAGGGGATGATATAGGTCTCGAGAGCTTCGCGGGCCTGGTAGAGTTGCCGCGCCTCGATCTCCGTGATTTCGCCTACAAAGTATCCCTTGTTGGGAATATAGTTGACTATCCTTGAGGTTTCCAGGCGCTTTAGGGCCTGAATGACCGGCGTAGAGCTCATCTGAAGCCTGTTTGCCAAGTCTTTGTAGATGATTTTCTGCCCCGGTGCGAGTTGGTTATAATAGATCATCTCTTTAATCTTATGGTACACATCATCGATCGTCATGCCTTTTTTCGCTCTCGCACCGGAGTTTTTTTTCTCTGCTTCATCATTCATAGAATACACACCTTTCTTTCCATATGAACTCGTCGGATTCAGGCTTTTTGAAACTGGTGATCCTCTATTATTTCCAGACGAAATCCTGCCGGTGCGCCCGTCAGGATTTCAATAGTTCTCTGGCAATGATCAGTTTCTGGATCTCCGAAGTTCCACCGCCAATCTCGATCAGTTTCGCATCGCGCATATATCGTTCCACATCGTATTCCTTCATATATCCGTAGCCGCCCATGATCTGAATCGCATCCAAGGCGACCCGTGTGGCCATAACCGATGCATGGTATTTTGCCATAGAGGCCTCCATGGTCACCTTGATACCCCGATCCACGAAAGGACAAAGGGTATAGGTGAACTGACGGGAGATGCAAAGCTGCGTGGCCATATCCGCCAGCATGTTCTGAACCATCTGGAACGAACAGATCGGTTTGGCAAACTGAATTCTCTCCTTTGAGTATTTCACGGCTGCTTCTATGCAGGCTTGGGCTATGCCGATGCTGTTGACGGCCCCGAGGATACGTTCCTCGTCGAGGGTTTCGAACATGATCTGGAACCCCCTGCCCTCCTCGCCAAGGATCTGATCCCTGCCGACCGCAACATTGTCCAGAAATACCTCGCCGGTGGGCGAACAGCGCATACCCATTTTCTCGAAAGGCTTACCTGTGGACAGTCCCTCCATGCCGCTTTCAAGGACGAACAACGTTCCGCCTTTCGCGCCGTTCGTGCCGTGCTCCCGCGCGACGACGAGAAAGTACCGGGCAATGGGAGCATTGGTAATGAAGGTCTTGGCGCCGTTGAGGACATACCGATCGCCTTCGCGTCGATAGGATGTTTTCAGTGACAGGGCGTCGGAACCGGCGCCAGGCTCCGTCAGGCAGAAGGCCGCCAGGGCATCGCCCTGGATGACCGGCGGGATATAGCGGCGTTTCAGATCGTCCGATCCGTACTTGGCGATGAAAAAGCAAAAATTCGTGGTGCACATGTTCACCGACATGCCGAAGCCGCTCGCCACGCGGCAGAATTCCTCCTTGATCAGGGCATTGGTCAGCACATCGGCGCCGCTTCCCCCGTACTCGACGGGCGAGGTGGAACCAATGAGCCCGTTCTCTCCCGCCATTTTATAGACCTCCATGGGAAATCGTTCCTGTGTGTCGATCTCCCTGGCAATCGGCCCCAATGTTCTTTCCGCAAAACGTCTCGTGTTATCCCGAACCATGCGGTGCTCTTCCGACAGCAGTTGATCCAGCATGATCTTCATAGCGATTTTTCTACCTCCTTCATATCCCGCCCGTCCGTCTCGCCATCAGGACCGTCGTGGTCCCTTTCTGGACAATCTCCCCTCTCTGATTGACCAGTTCCTTTTCGAAGGTGATCACCCCCCGGTCTTCTTTTGCGGTTTTCCGCATCTCCTTTACTCGCTGGACGACGTGCACCGTATCGCCGATCCGGATGGGCTTGTGGAAGGACCAGGTCATCCCGAGGAAAGCGACAAGCGTCCCCTCCATGATGCCCAGCATCTGGGAAAGACCGGAATGGATCACGAGTCCCAGCATACCGTGGGCGATCCGTTCGCCGAAGATCGTCTTCGCGGCAAATTCACGGTCCGTGTGCAGGGGGTTGGTATCCCAGGACAGGGCGGCAAAATTGACAATGTCTGCTTCGGTGACGGTCCGCGATTTCGTGACGAAGGTCTGACCGGTCTGGAAGTCTTCGTAATAAAGGGCCACCATCTTGCCTCCCGTAGAAAATTGGAATGACAAACCATGCACAAATCAGGGTTTGCCGTATTTCTCCCTTAAAACCCGCTTCAGAACCTTGCCCCCGAACGTTCCTTTCGGAAGTTCATCCACAAAAATGACCGATGTCGGTTTCTTGTAGCTCGCCAGATGTTTCCGGCAATGCGTGACCACCGATTCTTCCGTAAGGCCTGACCCCGACCGGGGAACAACAATGGCCCGAATCGATTCCCCCCATTTCAGATTCGGAACACCAATGATCACCCCTTCCACGATATCGGGATGCCTGGACAGGATCTCCTCGATCTCCTGGCAGTAGACGTTGAGTCCCCCTGTCTTGATCATGTCCTTGAGGCGGTCCACCATGTAGAGATAGCCCAGGTCGTCATACTTGCCTACATCCCCCGTGTGGAGCCACCCTCCTCGGAGGGTCCTCTCCGTTTCCTCGGGGTTCTTGTAGTACCCCTTGAACACCGATGGCCCCCGTACGATGATCTCTCCCTCCTCACCGACGGGCCGGTCATGATCCTCTTCGTCCACGATCCTCACCTCGGTGCACATGTAGGGTCTCCCGACGCTTCCCCATTCTCTGGGGGTATCGGTAGGTTTCAGGACCGTTACGGCCGGCGACGCCTCGGTCAGGGCGTAGGAACCGTAGAGCTGACCCTCGGGCCAGAGATCCCGTTCGATTTCCTCTTTCAGATCGGGATGGAGAAAACCCTGTGTAGAGATCCAACGTTTCAGCGACGATGTATTCCGGCGACGCTTCCTGTTCGCCTCCAGGAGCATGCGCCATATGGTCGGATTCCCCACGACGAACGTGATGCGTTCCCTTTCCACAATATCGAGATAGGCTTCCGGCCTGAACTCCTTGGTTCCGATGAAGGTGCCGCCGGCATACATATAGGCGAGAAACCGGCTCAAGGCGGCGATGTGGTATATCTGCATGGGGTAACAGGTCTTGTCTTCGGGCGTCGGGCTGTGGTTTTCTGTCGTGACGGAAATGATGTTCCACAGAAGGCTCTTATGCGTAAGGATGGCTCCTTTGGGAATCCCCGTCGTACCGCCGGTAAAGAGGATGAAGGCCTCGTCATCTTCCACGAGATCGTTCACCGGTTCATCCTCCCGGCTCTCCACGAGCAGCGCTTCATAATTCAATGCGAAACCGGGCGCGTCGCCTCCCATGCCGATGAAACGCCTGATCTGCGGCAGTCTCCCGCGTAATTCCTCGGCCTTTCCGGAAAAATCCTTCTCGAAGATCAGTGTGGTGCAGTCGGTGTTTTCGGTCTGGAATTCGATATCGTCGAGCGTTCCCCGTGCGTTGAGGGGTACGGTCACGAGACCCCGTTTGAGATTACCGAGATAGACCTCCATGAGCGGGATGCAATTGTGCGAAAGTGTCGCCACCCGCTCACCCTTTCCGATCCCGAGTCCCTCCAGGGCATGGGCCCATCGGTTGACCCGCCGGTTCATCGCCTCGTAGGTCAGGCGGTTAAGATCGTCCATACAGGCGATCTTCTTCGGATATTTTCGGGCCGAACGGGCAAAAGCCTCCCCCAGCGTCATTTCCATAAAGCCCCCCCTTTTTCTAACGCTGATCAAATCTCCTGCGAACCACCGAAGCCTCAGGTCCGGTTCAGGAGTGGGATGATTCCCCTGGCATCCTCCACAGTCGCGACTTCAAAGCCCAGCTCCCGGATGATCCTTCCCATCTTTTCAACCAGTTCGGCATTGCTCTTCGCCAGCACTCCCTTTTCGAGATATACGTTGTCCTCGAAACCGACACGAACGTTTCCCCCCAGGAGGACTCCCATAGTCCCCATGGGAATCTGGTGACGGCCAATGCCGACGGACTGCCAACTGTCGCCAGTCGAAAGGCTTTCCTTCATTGCCAGGAGATTCTTGAAGGTCGGCGGGATCCCCCCCATGACCCCCATTACGCAACTGAACTGATAGGGGGGATCCAGGATACCGGTCCGTCGGATCCAATAATCCACGTTCTGGATCATGGAGAGGTCGTAGACCTCGAACTCGGGCATGACCTTCAGTTCCTTCATGCGGCGGGCAAAGGCCTCCATGATGTCCGGGGTGTTGGAAAAGAGTTTCCGGCCGAAATTCATCGAACCGGCGTTCAGCGACGCAGAATCCGGCCTCAGTTCCTCGACCGGTTTCAGCCGTTCCTCCGGAGAGAGCCCCAGGGTTGTGGCGCCGCCGCCGGTGGTGATCTGCGTGATGATGGGACAACAGGACCGGATGGCTGCCAGATAGTCCCGGAAAACCTCGATGTCGGATGACGGCCCACCCGTGTCCGGATTGCGCGCGTGGAGATGGACGACCGCCGCGCCTGCTTCATAGGCGCGTCTGGTCTCCTGAGCCACCTCCTCAGCCGTGATAGGCAGGTAGGGTGTATCCTTTCGTGTAGAGATACTTCCGGTAGGCGCCACCGTAATGATAACTTTTCGACTCATGCTTATCGCTCCTTCCGTGGAAACGGACGCATGTGAAAGTTCTGCGGCCCGGGGTTCTGTGTTGACGATTCATTCCATCGCACGGAAATAAAAATCGGTGATCGTCCCGTGACGAACATCCCGGAAGATGGCCCTGACCCGCGTCCCTACGCAGATCTTCGAAACGTCATCGACCTCCATATTGGTCATCATGAGAAAATCGCTGCCGTCCAGCTTGACATAGGCGCAGATGAAGGGTGTCTTTTTGATGAAGGCGCTCGTCGTCTGATACTGGACCGTGTAGGCGACGATGGCCCCGGTCCCCTCCAGGGGGACCCATTCCGTTTCGCGGTAACAGTTGTGACAATGGGACCGGGGCGGACAGTAAATCTTGCCGCACTCCGGACATTTGGCCCCATAGATGCGTTTGTTCTCGCGCAACTCCCTGAAGAAGCGGGACTGCCCCCCATAGGAATACTTGAAATAGACGTCCATCTTGTCCGGGACCTCCAGAGGGGCGTCCATGGGAATCTCCCCCGACAGCTCCTTTTCATAAGCCCTTTTCAGATATGGGATGGGGATCCCGAATTTGCTCGCCTGATCCTCGTACCATTTTTCCCGTTCCTGTTCGTTCATCTTCATCCCTCCCTTTCCAGAACCAGGCAGACCGTCCAGGTGCAAAGTGTCCCACCGATGCTCTGCACCAACCCGCGCCTGGCGTTCTTCTGCTGTCTCTCACCCGCTTCTCCCCGCAAGTGCAGGGCCACTTCATAGGTCTGCATAATCCCCGTGGCGCCTACGGCATGCCCGCAGCCGATGAGTCCCCCGCTCAGGTTGACCGGAAGCCTGCCGTCCGGCATCACGACCCCTTCGTCGATGAGACTCCCCCCCTGGCCTTCATCACAAAAAAAACAATCCTCATAGGCCATGATCTCGGTACCGGTAAAGGCGTCGTGGAGCTCCGCCAGATCGAGTTCCTGAAGGGGATTTTTGATGCCTGCCATGTCGTAGGCTTTTTTTGCTGCGATCCGCGAGGATTCGAAGGTGTAGATGTTGGGACGGTTCCCAGGCATGACGTAATCCGTTGAGGCTCCCACCCCTGAGATCCAGACCGGCTTGTCCGTAATCTGACGGGCCACTTTCTCCGAGGCAAGAATAACGGCCGACGATCCTTCGGTATAGAGGCAATTGTCGTAAAATTTAAACGGTTCCACAATTTTGCGTGATTTCATCACATCATCCACCGTCAGAATCTTTGGGGACTGGGCAATGGGGTTTTTTGTGGCATTAAAATGGTTTTTGACGGAAACTTTGGCCATCTGTTCTTCTGTTGGATTGCCATATTTTTCCCGGTGGGCAAGGACGGCAAGGGCAAAGCCGGAGGCCGCTGTCCTGCCCGCCGGATTGTCGTAGGTCATATCGGCCGTATAGAGGATGGCCCTGAGGACCTCCGGCGTGGTGACACCGGTTTCGTAATTGAAGCAATCGTTGCACTTCTCCACACCCAGCACAAGACAAACATCATAGAGACCGCTCGCAACCTCGGCATATCCGATTCGTAGGGCTGAACCTCCCGTCGCCCCTCCCGAGTTGACCCTGACCATAGGTTTCAGACCCAATCCGATATAATCGTGAACAAAGGCATCAGGCTGGTACTGACGTTGGAAGAAGTCGTTGTAGATGCCGTAGACGGCGCAATCGATCCGGTCCTTCCCTATACCGGCATCCTCCATCGCCATCTTGGCAGCCTCATAGGCCAACTCAAAATAGGTCTTGTCCTCCCAGCGCGCCTTGAACTTGGTCGTTCCTATCCCCACAATTGCAACGTTTTTCATAGCACCTCCCTAAATGTGGCGAATGAACCTTGATCATTTACGATCACATTGATCGATATTCCACGCCCCTCGATCGAAGGAAAGCGTGCGATCCCCTTTGACCGTTATGTCCTGTTCTTCCAGAACAATTTTGCAACAAGTGGATGATATGCATTCCCGCACCACGTCCATCATGTTTATAATTGGCTGACAATAATCCTGTCCATCATTGATCATTCCCTTGGAGAACCTAAAATCCCCCGGATTGCTACCTTCCGATAAACACGGGCTTCCTCTTCTCCGCAAAGGCGCGGATCCCTTCCTTATGATCCTCCGTCTGACGGCAGATATTTTGGGCATAGGTCTCATAATCGAGCTGGGTTTTCAGATCGTTTTCAAGCGATCGCTGTAACCCACGCTTGGTAAGCTCAACAGCCACGGATGGACCGGTCGCAATGGACCGTGCGAGTTTCCTTGATTCATCCATCAGTTGGTCATGTGGAAACACTTTGCTCACCAGCCCAATCTTCAACGCCTCATCCGCACCGATAATCTCCCTCGTCAGCATCAATTCAAGCGCCTTCTCTCTACCCACTATCCGCGGCAGAGAATATGTCGCACCCACATCCGGGATAAGTCCTACATTCAACCATACTGCCCCAAAGCGGGCCTTTTCGGATGCGAGCCGTATGTCGCAAAGCAATGCCAAAGAAAGTCCCGCACCGACAGCCGCGCCATTAATAGCTCCAATTATGGGCTTGTCAAAATCGGTAATGTCCAAGGCCATCTCCCCTACACGCTGCAAATTCTCAAAACGACTCCCTTCATCAACTTCCTTCAGCCGCTTGCCTAATCGATCGGCAACATCGGAACCCGCGCAAAAACCCTTGCCGGAACCGGTAAGAATCACTGCTTTAACTTCGTCGTCTCTTCTGAATTGATCAAGAATCCGGGGGAATTCCCTGTACATATTTGTTGTAAAAGAATTAAACCGCTCCGGCCGATTCAAGGTAATAGTCGCAACACCTTCTTTTTTCTCTAAAAGTATCTCATTGAAAGCCATAGACGGTAATTCCTTTCCTGTAAACTCACTGCGCGCATGGCGGCCGGATTAGGACCATCATCAAGATTAGGTGAATCAGCCTCTTTCATTTCCCAAAATGGCCACCGCGCTGATCTGGGGCGGCCCGCCAAAGGTATGGGAAAGCCCCAGTCTTGGATTTTTCACCTGACGTTCCGGCAAGTCCGCCTTACCCTGAAGCTGCTTGTAAATTTCGTAAGTCATCCGTAAACCACTGGCGCCTACCGGGTGGCCAAAACACTTGAGTCCACCATCTATATTAACCGGAAGTCCCCCTCCCTTCGCAAAGAAACCTGAATCGATATCTTCTCTGGCCTTCCCCTTCGGACTAAAACCAAAATTCTCGTATATGACCAACTCCGTAATCGTAAAACAGTCATGGACCTCAGCAACATCCAACTCTTCACGGGGATTCTTGATCCCCGCCATCTCGTATGCCTTCCGAGATGAGTCAATCAACGCATTAAAATTAATCCAGTCAAACCCAGGCCTTAAATGCGGAAGAAGCGAATCCATGGAAATACCAAAACCCTTTAAAAAAACGGGGTCCGGCCTGAAGCTTCCGACTCTATCCGCGCGGGTGATAATGGCACAGGCGGAACCATCACTGTTGCCACAGCAATCAAACAAACCCAGTGGCCAGGCAATAATCGGGGCGTTAACCACTTGTTCCAGAGTAACCTTATTATGAAAATGAGCCTTCGGACAGAGGCTTCCATTATCATGATTTTTGACGGCAATCTTTCCAATAAGCTCCTTGCCTTCTTTATCGGTGAGACCATACGTTTCAAAATAACGCTTGGCAATGAGACCAAAAGAACCGGGTGCTGTTCTCCTTGCTTCCAGAACAGGACTCATCCCCCGTCCCGTCCCCAATCCCGGATACCCGGTATCCTTTAATTTTTCAACGCCGATGGCCATAACCGTATCATAAAGTCCGCTTGCAACAGCTATACATGCTTCAATTAAGGCAATATGCGCTGTAGTACACCAATTTTCATTTCGAATAATCGGAATGCCGTGCAGTTTCAGGGCATCCGCTATCGTAGATCCTCCGACTCCAATTAGTGGCGCCGAAGCTTGTCCGACCCAACATGCCTGAATATCCCCAGGTCCGACACCGGCATCTTCATAAGCCTCATAAGCAGCTTCTATGGCCAGGTCCTCCAGACTCGCATCCCATCGCTCACCGAATTTTGTGCAGCCCATCCCGACAATGGCTGCTTTATCTTTTATACTTCCCATTATTTGGTTCCTCCCTTTCTCACCGGTCTCAGTTTCCAGAAATAATTATGGAATCCAGCTCCCTCATAAATCCTCCTGAAAGTCAGCTCTACCGGCGTCCCTAACTCCACACTGTCGGGATCACAATCTGTCATCATAGCGTAAAATCTTAGTCCACTCTCCAGTTCAGCCACGGTTTGAATTATAATCGGATCATCGCTCCTTCCAGCAAGATTATCCCGGGTAAAGGTAAAGACTTTTCCTGTCATGTCAGAAACCCGAACCTCCTCGTAATCATCCTTTGAACGACAGTTATAACAAATCCTCTGAACAGGAAACGTCATGCACCCGCACTTTTTACACCGGCTGGCATGGCAACGAAGACTGGATCTTCGCTCACGCCACGATACAGTAGCCGAAGGGAAAAGCCGGAAGGGTTCGCTTGGTTGTGCCTCTAAAATACCCCGATAGCTCAAGAAGCGCACATAAGAAGGAAACATCAATTTATTTTCTAAAAAAGTATTCATTTTACATCGGTTTATCGACTTGCCGATTTGATCGGTTACTTTGAAGATCATCGCATCCGCACCATCACCATATGCCGCCAGCAACAGGACATCTCCAGGTTCAGCCGCTTCAAGAGCAGCCGCCAGCATCATGAGTGGCTGAGCCGTTCCACAATAACCAACGTTCGAAATCAATGGATCCTGCACTTGCGTTTTTACGTCAAATCCGAGTGAAGCCGCCAGACTCCTGTGGGTTCTGCTATTAGGGGCAGGCAAAATAATCTTGGATATATCTTGAGATTTAAGATCATATTTCTTTAGAATCCCCGAAACAACTTCTTTCATGTGGGCGGTATATCCTTCATCAAGCACAAAACGTCCTTCCCATGTCTTGACGAATTTATCCTCCGGATTTCTCCACACATCTACCATTTCATTGCTTATCGAATAACTGCCTTCAAAAGTCGCAACCGGATCCTTATCACCCACCAGGATAGCCGCTGCCCCATCACCGAAGGTCTGCTCCTGATCAGATTTCGGATAACCAAGTCGACAATCAGCGGTCGTAACCAGCATATTTCGGACAGAACCACTCTTCACCAAGTCTATCGCCGTTTTCAACATGGCAGTGCCGGCCCTGAGCGAATTCGCAAAATCAGCCGTCGCCACTTCACGCCCCAAATCCAGCACAGCAGCAATTAGGGTAGCGCTCATTTTTTCCCGGTAAGGCGCTGTTGTAGACGCAAAAAAGAGTCCCTCAATCTCTTCCCTTTTTCTGTCATTGAGGCAGTTGGCAGCCGCTTCCACAGCCATTGTTATGCTGTCCTCATCATTGTTTGCCACGCTCCTCTCTCCGCCAATTGAGTTTCCACCCCATGCATCTGCGATGAGCCTCCGTTCCAGTCTGAGCGCAGGGATATACCCCCCATACGAAACGATTCCCAACATCACAAAACCTCCATTCAGGTTGATAACGAAACGTATATCGTTCTAAATATTTTACCAAAACCGGCCATGATTGAGATCTTTTGATCGTAACACTTTTTCCGCCAGCATATCCAAACACTCCAAGGGATTCAGTATGTCTGAACGCTCGATAAGGCTGCGAACATTCTCCTCCCCTCCCAAGACTTCCAATCCGAAGTCGCCAAAGCGTTTTTCGAAGAGCGCACTGACCCATTCAATGCGGTTTTGACGACGGAGTTTCTCCAACATACTTCTTTCGATAAGGAATCCCAAATGGCCTTCCAGAATATCCACAAGTTCCTTCTGCCCCCAGCCTTCCAGGGCCGATGTCATAACGATCTTGAGTTCCCAACCTTCCAAAGCGGATTGACTATAGGTTTTGGCAACCATCAAATCACTCTGCGCTCTTGTGGCCAGCATCTTTTGGTCCGACTTATTGACAACAATAACATGGGGAATTTCCATTATTCCCGCTTTTATAAACTGCAATACATCTCCACTTCCAGGCTGAGCAATAAAGGCAACCGTATCAGCGACCTGGTCAATCTCTGTCTCTGACTGTCCTACACCAACAGTTTCAATAATAATGACATCATAAACCGCTTCAAAAACAGTCAGGCAATGGCGGGTTTTCCAGGCAAGCCCCCCCATATGCGAACCGGTTGCCATGCTGCGGATAAAAAGTCCTTCATCATCAGGATCGTGAGCAATTCGTGCCCGGTCTCCCAACAGAGCCCCTCCACTTCTTTTACTGCTTGGATCAACAACAATGACGCCAACCGTTTTACCTCTTGACCGATACTCGGGAACCAGGCGCGACACTAAAGTCGACTTCCCAACCCCGGGTGGCCCTGTTATGCCCACAACATGTCTTCCAGATCTCGCGTTCCGACTTAATCTTTCGATTAATTCCTTGTTCCGTTGGAAGCAAGAAGACCCTCTTTCTTCCAACAAGTTCAGAGTTCCGGCGATCGCTCTCTTTTCCCCTTTTAAAACATCACCAAATCCTGAACTCACCAGAATGTTTCCCCCATAAGTCTTGCCAAACAATCCTTACAATTTTATATTGTTTGCTTCCGCAACAACATCCGTTATTTCCATCATGATTTTATTAAGATCAAAGTCCCTGGGTGTGTATACCCTTTTAACCCCGGCGCTGCACATTCCCTGCATATCGTTCTGCGGGATAATCCCGCCAAGTATGACCGGAATATTTCCGATACCTCTTTCCTCCATCTTTCTCATTACTTCAGGAATCAAATCCGTGTGCGAACCACTAAGTATGGAAAGCCCCACCACATGAACCCCTTCCTGCATGGCGCTTTCCGCGATCTGCCTGGGTGTCAACCTTATCCCCTCGTAGACAACTTCCATTCCAACATCCCTGGCCTTGACGGCTATCTGTTCGGCGCCATTGGAATGGCCGTCAAGCCCCGGTTTACCCAAAAGAATCTTCAAGTTTCGCCCCAACATCTTGCTCAATCGTTTGACCCTCTCATTTACTTTCCGAGCTTCCGCGGTTTGAGACTTGCTGCCGGAAATCATACCAACACCGGTTGGGGCCCTGTATTCACCCAAAAGCTCTCGCATGGCGCACCCCCATTCTCCCGTTGTTACACCTGCATCGGCGCACTCGATACTGATCTCCACAATATTTTTACCGGTATTAACCGATTCCCTAAGGCGATCCAGCGCAAAGGCAACTTTATCATTATCCCGCCGACGTCGAAAACTCTCAAGGATTTCAATTTGCTCGGTTTCAACAGAATCATCCACTGTCTGAATAGCGCCCTCAACGCCGCCGCTGGTCAGAGGGGAAGGTTCTCCTTCCACAAATTTATTTACTCCCACAGCCACTCTTTCACCTGATTCCATTTGTCGCACTCTTTCTGTGCTGCTCTCAACCAACTGTTGCTTCATATATCCGCTCTCCAGGGCAGGGACAACTCCTCCCATCTCCTGAATCTTGTTCATCTCGGCTTCAGCCCCTTCTTCCAGTTCTTTTTCCTTTTTCGCGATCACCTCGGAACCTTTAAAAATATCTTCATACTCCAGAAGATCCGTCTCCAACGCCATTATCTGCTGTAAGCGCAGGCTCCACTGCTGATCCCACTTTCTGGGAAGTCCGAGAGCCTCGTTCCATGCCGGCAACTGCACGGACCGCGCTCTGGCGCTCTTGCTAAGAACCACGCCAAGAAATTCATAAATAATTCGCGCAATGTTATTTTCGGGCTGCTGCGCAGTGAGGCCCAGACTGTTGACCTGGACACCGTACCGGAAACGTCTCAATTTAGGATCTTCCACGCCATAGCGTTCTTTACAAATTCTGTCCCACATCCTGGTGAAAACCCGTACCTTACAGAGCTCTTCCACAAAGCGAATGCCCGCATTGAGGAAAAAAGAGATTCTTCCCACAACATCAGGAAACTGTTCCTTCCTGACATGGCCGGATTCTTTAACCGTATCAAGAATGCATACGGCATTGGCCAACGTGAAGGCCAATTCCTGTACAGGAGCAGCACCGGCTTCCTGTAGATGATAAGAGCAGATATTGATAGGATTCCATTGGGGAATTTGATTTACTGTGTAAATGATCAACTCAGATATGAACCTTATAGAGGCTTTTGGGGGGAAGATATATGTTCCGCGGCTCAGATACTCTTTTAAGATGTCATTTTGAGAAGTCCCTCTCAATCTGGAAACATCCACCCCCTGTTTCCGGGCTGTCGCAATATAAAGAGCCAAGAGCCATGCCGCCGGCGCATTAATTGTCATCGACGTGTTCATCTTCTCGATGGGAATCTGATCAAAGAGCGTCTCCATATCCTCAATCGTTCTTACAGGAACTCCCAGTCTTCCTACTTCGCCTCTGGACAAAATATCATCCGAATCATAAGCCATCTGTGTAGGCAAATCAAAAGCTATGCTCAGACCCGTTTGTCCTTTGGCCAGATTGGTTCGATAAAGTAAATTGGACTCTTTTGCGCTGGCGTACCCCGAATAGGTGCGCATCAGCCATAGCTGGTCTTTTGGATGATTAACGCTTCCGGTCATTTTCTCCTCCCCGTTAAAACCCTAACCGACTGGCTATAACCATACGCTGTATCTCGGAAGTCCCCTCCGTTATCGTAAATAAACGCCCATCTCTCCAGAATCGCTGAATGGGATATTCCATCATATATCCGTAGCCACCATGTATCTGCATAGAGTCACTCAGGATCTTCTGCAACAGCTCAGAGGTAAATAGTTTAACCATTGGAGCCTCTGCACGAACATCCTTGCCCGCGCTGTACATCCATGCCACGCGATAGGTATATGTCCGCATGACATCTATATTCATAGCCATCTCCGCCAGTTTGAATCTATTGGCTTGAAATTGGATAATAGGCTTTCCAAACTGAACACGTTCCTTCGCGTACTGCACACTTAATTCATACGCTGCCTGCGCAACACCTGTACACCGGGCCCCATAGGTAATACGACCGGACAGCAAAGTTTCTGCAATCTGGACAAATCCACCCCCTTCTTTTTCTCCAATCATATTCTTGGCGGGAACGCGACAATCCTCAAAGACAAGTTCCCCTGTTTCGATAGAACGATTCCCCACTTTGTCAAGTTTCCGGGACACAGAGAATCCTGGCGTACCCTTTTCCACGATAAAAAGATTAATCCCCACACCTCTTTTTGAGGGATCGGTATAAGCAGCCACAATCACGTAATCACAAAATGGTCCATTGGTAATAAATATCTTGGTTCCGTTGATGATATAACTGTCGCCATCATGGACGGCCGTTGTCTTTATGGAGGCTGCATCTGAACCGGCATTCGGTTCGGTAAGGCCGAAAGCGCCAACTTTGTCACCATGAATGGCCGGAATAAGGAACTTCTCTTTTTGCTCTTCAGAACCGTAATGATAGATAGGCTGGGTTGCAAGGCCGCTCTGCGCCATCAGAGACGCGGCAATCCCCGCATTCACCCTGTTCATTTCTTCCACCATGATACATTCCGTAATTTTATCCCCTCCGCCTCCTCCCATTTCCACCGGGTATCTCGGACATAAAAAACCCTGTTCCGCCGCTTTTTTAAAGAGCTGTCGCGGAAAGACACCCGTTTCTTCAGCCTCATCCACCAAGGGGGCAACTTCCTTTTGCCCAAAGTTTCTAATTGCCTCTCTGAACATGCGATTTTCATCTGTCAGTTCAAAGTCCATAATCCATTTTCCTCCCTATTGCTTATTGCCGTATTTATAAAAACCCTCTCCCGTCTTCCTGCCGTATTTTCCCGACGAAACAAGATTCTTGAGGCATGCCGGGGGCTTGAATTTATCGTTTCTCAACCGCAGATAAAGATCTTCCGTGACATGCAAGGCTGTATCCAGACCAACAAGATCCCGCAATTCGAGCGGTCCCATTCTGAATCCACCTCCAACCTTGATCGCCGTATCGATCTCTTCCGCCGTGGCCACACCCTCATCAAGCAAATTCATGCCTTCATTGTACCAGGGATTCAGGATGCGATTGACGATAAACCCAGGAGAATCTTTACATGTAAAGGGTTGCTTCCCCATTTTCCGACTTACCGCGATTGTCGTCTCCACCGTTTTATTGGTTGTTTTCTCTCCTACCGGAATCTCGATAAGACGCATTAAGGGAGGCGGGTTGAACCAGTGCATCCCAATCAATAACTCAGGACGACCTGATGCCTCACCCAACTCGGTAATTGAAAGTTGGCTCGTATTGCTGGCAAAGATGGTCTCTCCTTTGCACATTTTGTTCAACTGACAAAAAAGACTGGATTTTACTTCTCTATTTTCAAAAATAGCCTCGATTACAAAATCAGCTTCCGCCGCCTCAGCCTTCATATTTGTGGATGTTCGAATACGCGATAAGATAGAATCCGCTTCTTCCTGGGTCATTTTCCCGCGTTTCAAACTTTCACCAAGGAACCTCTTTATTCCTTCCATCCCCCTTTGAACAAATTGTTCTTTCACGTCTACCATAGATACGTCAAAGCCGCTGCGAGCCGCAACCGAGGCAATGCCATGCCCCATCGCACCCGCGCCAACCACTAAAATTCGTTTTATATCCATAGTAAAAGCTCCTATTCTCCTTTAAATTGAGGTTTCCTCTTCTCAAAAAATGCCGCCATTCCTTCTCCGGCATCTTTGCTTGACATGACAAGACATTCGGCCAGGGCTTCATAGCGTAGCCCCACGCTCAAACTCGTTTCCTGGCCAAGATTAATGGCCTTCTTTGCCCATTTGATAGAGAGGGGACTCTGCCTGATCATGCGCTGCGCCATTGATATTACAATCTCTAAATCCATAAACCCTCCATCCCGACTAATAGGTATAAAACCCCCTTCCCGTTTTTCTTCCCAGAAAACCTGCTTCAACCTTCCGTCTTAACAGCGGGCAGGGAAGGTATTGTGGACCAATCTCCTCTGTCAACCACTCCAAGGTTTTTAAGACACGATCCAATCCTACGGCATCCGCATATTCAAAAGGCCCCATAGGAAAATTTGCTCCTAACCGCATCATTTGATCTATGTCTTGCATTTTTGCCAAGTTATACATACTTACATAAACAGCCTCATTAATCATTGAAGCAACAACCCTGTTAAGCACACGGCCGGAACGATCCTGTGCAATCACCACCGTAAACTGCAACTTTTCAAAAAGATCCCTGGCGACTGCCATCGCATCATCGGCAGTTCTTTCACCACCTATCAATTCAACCAATTTTTTCTCCGGAAATAAACCTGATAAGGAGAAGCCAACATAACGCTCCGGGCTGCCTGCCTGTTTTGCCATTGCCGTGACACTTTGATCGATACTTTCGCAGAGCCATATTTGAGATCCTTTTACAGAACCGGCTACAGCCACGACAGAAACATCTAAGCTGTCATCAAGGAATTGGACAATGATATCATTATCTTTTAGATAAGAATCTATATTGTCAACAGACCCCAAAAGAATTACTGCAATCCCTGTCTCCTTACACATCTCACAAAAGAGATGAGCATTCCCCCCCATGCCCAAAACTAAAATTTTCTCTTTCACAATTCCTCCGATCGTGGTTTCAAGGTCAAAATCTCGGCTTTTTCATCTGAATGCTAAGGTCATCGCACCGCAGAAAGAGTGTAACTAAATTTGATTATATTTTTTATACGGATAAATAATCAAATCATTGATGAATGTCAAGAAAAATGATTCAACACAGAATATCCCTCTCGCCGTGCTTTGCGAGAAACTGATTTATGCATTTCAATCTGGACGATGCGCTGCGCTTCGGGACCCTTCCTCCTCTCCTCGGGCTCAACGACGCGGAGAAACAGGATACCCTCAAGGCATACACGGAAACGTACCTGCGGGAAGAGGTCCAGATGGAGGGGTTTGTCCGCAACCTCGGGGGATTCTACCGTTTCCTGGAAATGGCCGCATCGGCCTCCGGCGAACTGCTCAATTTCTCCAATATCGCCAGGGAGTGCCGTTTGCCGATCAGGACTGTGCAGTCTTACTACGAAATCCTGGAAGATACCCTCATCGGTTTCCGCCTCCAGCCCTGGCTGAAAAGCGAGCGTAAACGACTGGTGGCCCCTCCGAGATTCTATTTCTTTGACACCGGTGTGACGAACGCCGTAAACCTCCGCCTGGCCGCGCCGCCCGACCCGCGTCTGGCGGGCCGACTCTTCGAACAATTCATCGTCCTTGAACTCCATCGATATCTCCACTACGCCCGTTCGGAAACGCGAATTTTTTTCTGGAAGACCAATACCGGCGCGGAGGTGGACCTCGTGCTGGAGAGGCACGGCGAACTGATCGGCGCGTTCGAGATCAAATCGGCAACCGAGGTGAGCGGCAACGACTTCTCGGGACTGCGGGCGTTCCGCAACGACAACCCCGCTGTGCCACTGGCGGTTGTGTATCGGGGAACCCAGACCTACCGGACGGACGGCATCCGGGTGATTCCGTGGAAGACGTTTCTTGACGAGGCCCGGCAGGAGTGTGGCTGGGGCTCTCCGCCCGCGCCCATACCCGGATACTGAAGGTCGCCCGGACCATTGCCGACATGGAGGGGGCTCCGGCGCTTCGTTCTTCCCATGTCGCCGAGGCTGACGGTTTCCGACAGCTCATAGATCAGTCCTCCCAGGGCGAAGACCGGATGGGTGCTGCTGGGGGTCGGATTGGTTTCAATGCCGATGTTGGTGACAGCCTTCAGGTTCTCGACCGGATCGACTTCGCCGGCCAATGAGGCGTGCCAGAGATCGGAGCGGACACCAGCGTTGTTCTCGTTCCGAATGTAGCCGAGGTTCAGGTGGAAGGCCCAGGGTTCGAGCTCTTTGGTCGTGATGAAAAAGAGGCGGTAGGTTGTGCGGCCCCCGCCGAGGCCCCTATCCTCGTTGCCGGTCGGCAAGGTGATGTCGGGCTTCAGGGCCAGACCCCAGCCGTCCTTCTCGAAGAAGCGCCACTTGAGGTCAAGGCTCATGTAGGCGATGCCCTTTTCCCGGGCAATCAGTTCATCGTTTTCAAAAGATCGATGTAATTCTTTTTAAAATGAT
>CAYSSF010000026.1:2833-27812 GCA_964433455.1 uncultured Syntrophaceae bacterium | reverse complement strand
CTCATCTCATGGAAATCCTGAGAAAAAAAGAGCTGAATCTTCTCGACATCCGGGTGGGCTTCAGTCCCGTGGTTGCACTCCTGGGTCCCCGCCAGTGCGGCAAGACCACCCTTGCCCTGCAGTATGCCAGCCGCTTCGGCAGCAAGAGGGTTTATCACTTCGATTGTGAGGATCCGAGAGTCATCGAGCGCCTGCAAAATCCCCTGATGGCCCTGGAGGCCATCGATGGTCTGGTCATCATCGACGAAATCCAACGCCGTCCGGATCTTTTCCCGGTTCTTCGGGTGCTCGTCGATCGGGATGCTTCCCGGCGCTTTCTGATCCTGGGCAGCGCCTCTCGGGATCTGCTCGCCCAGGGTTCTGAAACCCTCGCCGGGCGCATATCGTTCATTGAGATGGGCGGGTTTGCCATCCATGACGTCGAGCCGGCAAAGTATCGAGTATTATGGCTCCGCGGCGGATTTCCCCGCTCCTACCTGGCAAGGACCGAGAACGCATCGGGACTCTGGCGGGAAGATTTTGTGAGAACCTTCCTGGAGCGAGACGTGCCCAACCTGGGAATCCGGGTCCCCGCCTTGCAGTTGCGTCGTTTCTGGACGATGCTGTCCCACTACCACGGTCAAGTCCTGAATGTTTCCGAGATCGGGCGCAGCTTGGGTCTCTCCGACACGGCCGTACGCCATTACCTGGACATTCTTACCGGCACCCTTCTTGTCCGGCAGCTCCAGCCATGGTTCTACAACACCAAGAAACGACTCGTGAAGCGACCGAAAATCTACATCCGGGACTCCGGCCTGCTCCACACCCTGATGACCATCCGAGAGGAGAACGATCTTCTCCACCATCCCCGCCTGGGCGCTTCCTGGGAGGGCTTCGCCCTGGAGCAGGCCATCCGCCATCTGGGGCTCCACGACGAGGAGGTTTTCTTCTGGGCCGTGCACACCGGCGGTGAACTGGATATCCTGTTCCAGGCAAGGGGCAAGCTTTGGGGTATCGAATTCAAGTATATGGATGCGCCGGCCGTCAGCGCATCCATGCGGTCAGCAATCCGTGAACTGGATCTGGCCCACCTGTGGGTCGTCTATCCCGGCGAAGAAACCTATCCGCTGGACGCGCACATTACAGCAACGGGGTTGAATACTTTGAACAAGGCATTTCGGATGGTCGTAAAATATACCCAAAAAGAAAAAATCCCATCAGGGAGAGAATGATGAACTATTTCCGACGGAGCGAGCCGGCGACTTTTTTCAAGATTTTTCCGGATGGTGCGAACGACAGAAAGAGGAAGGTTGCTCCGACCAGTACCATGAGAATGGATAGAATTCGTATCGTGATCATCATTCACCGAAAAGCTTTCAACGGTCATCAACGCCATCGTACGCATGACTCCGATGAACCCTCAGAGCAAGGCCGGGCGCAGCGAAACGGCTGGTCCTGCGAAACCGGATCGGGATCTTCATCGGCCGGCGGGGCAATCAGATCCCGGCGCCCCGTTCGAAATCCTCCTCGCGGCTCTGGGCCTGGGTGATCCGGCTCCCCGGCGGCACGCTGTGGACGAGCCAGACATTGCCGCCGATCACCGATCCGCGGCCGATCGTCACCCGGCCGAGGATCGTCGCGCCGGAGTAGATGGTCACATCGTCCTCGACGATCGGATGGCGGTCGATCCCCCGGACGGCGTTCCCCTCCTCATCCTGTTGAAAACTCTTCGCCCCGAGGGTGACCCCCTGGTAAAGCCGGACGCGGTTGCCGATAATGCAGGTCTCCCCGATGACGACCCCCGTCCCGTGATCGATAAAAAAACTCTCCCCGATGGCCGCTCCGGGGTGAATGTCGATGCCCGTCGCGCTGTGCGCCGCCTCGGTGATCATCCTCGTGATCGGCACCTCCAGCAGACGCAATTCATGGGCGAGACGGTAGTTCGTGATCGCCGAGAGTCCCGGATAACAGAAGATCACCTCGTCCGGGTTCGCCGCCGCCGGATCTCCCTCATAGGCGGCATTGACATCGCTCCCCAGCCGTCTTTGCACCTCCGGCAGTCTCCTGAGAAACGCGCCGGTCAATTCGCGGGCCTTCTGGTCGCAGAAAGGCAGGCATTCCGGCCCCTCCTCGCAGGAGAAGCAGAGCCCCCGTTTGATCTGTTCCTGAAGATTGCGCCGAAGATGGTCCAGCGTCGAGCCGATATGAAACCGGAGACTCTCCAGCTTCAGTTCGGAAAAACCGAAGTAACCCGGGAACAGAATGGAGCGAAGCGACTCGACGATCTCGCCGATCACCTGCCGGGAGGGCAGCGCCTGCTCCTGCCATCGCTTCCTCATCCCGGCGGCGGCGCCGTTCTTCGGGGAGGAGAGCGTCTCCACAAGCCCCGAAAAATCATCCTCCGCCGTTTTTCCGGTTACCACCGTGACCCTCTTTTCATCCTCGTTTGCCATGAGCCTCTTCTTCCCCTTCCTTCATGATCTCCACGCCGTTCCCCGTTCCGATCGTGCCGCCCCGTCCCGCAGGGTTCCTTCTTCACTCCGGTCTTTTCACTCCGACAGACGGCAATGACCGTTCCGTTCATGCACCTTCTCCTCTTCAGGCATGATCTCCTTACGCCTCACCCTTTGCGAGGTCGATCCGCTCGACGCCCGCATAGACATTCATGCCGCCCCCGCGGACGAAACCGATCAGCGTGATCCCCAATTCCAGTGCCAGTTCGACGCCCATGTCCGTCGGGGCCGATTTGGAGATCAGCACCGGAACATTGCTCCCCGCGGCTTTGAAGAGGATCTCCGAAGAGATCCGCCCGCTCGTCATCAGCATCCGGTCGGCGACCGGGATCTCCTCCCGCAGGCAACGGCCGAGAACCTTGTCGACCGCATTGTGTCTTCCGATGTCCTCCGCGAAGACCAGCATCTCCCGGGTGTCGCAGAGGGCCGCGCTGTGGACCCCGTGCGTGGTCCGGTAGAGGTCGGAGGCGCCCTGAAAGCGCCGGCTCAGCGCCAGAACCTCCGCCGGGGTCACCCGCAGATCCGACACAACCTTCTTTTTCCGGTCCAGGTCGGCGAAGCTGTAGAAAGCCATGCCCCGGCCGCAGCCGGTCGTCAGAACGCGCTTCATGAAGAGCTTGCCGTCCGCGTTTTTGTCTTCCGCCGTGCGGATCCGGACGATCCCCAACTCCGCGTCGATCGACATCCCGGTAATCTCCTCTTTCGTCCGGATCATCCCTTCGGAATAGAGAAAGCCGACTGCCAGCGCCTCCATGTCGCCGGGGGAACAGAGCACCGTGACCAACTGCTCGCCGTTCAGCATGATCGTGAGCGGAAACTCCCTTGCCGTGGACTCGGTCCGGTATCCGGACGACTCACGGTCGATATGCAGCACCTCGACCTCTTTTGTGGGCTCCATCGCTCTCCCCTAACGGCTGACATTCATCATCGCATCGATGCAGCGCCTCGCCCGCGCCGCGATCTCCTCCGGCACGTTAATTTGATTTTCCATATCTTCGAGCGCCCAGAGGATCTTCTCCAGCGTGGTCCGCTTCATGTTCGGGCAGACGACGGAATCGGAGACAGGGTAGAAGAACTTGTCCGGATTTTCCTTTTTGAGGCGGTGGATGATCCCCGGCTCCGTCCCGACAATGATCTCCCGGGCCTCCGTTTCCTTTGCATACCTCATCATCCCGCCGGTGGAGATCGTCATGTCGGCCAGCGCGGAGACCTCCGGGCGGCACTCCGGATGGACCATCACGACCGCCCCCGGATGAAGGGCGCGCGCCGCCTGGATGTGTTCCGGAAGAATCTTGGCGTGGGTGGGACAGAATCCCGGCCAGACGATAAAGGCGCGTCCGGTCTGCTTGGTCACGAAGGCGGCCAGATACTGGTCGGGAACGAAGATGATCTCGGGGGCATCTTTCAGCACCTCGCCCACCATCCGGACGGCGTTCGCCGAGGTGCAGCAGACATCGCACTCCGCCTTCACCTCGGCCGAGGTATTCACATAGCAGAGAACCTTGGCCCGGGGATGGTCGGCCTTCAGCGCGCGGAGCTGCTCCGCCGTGATCATGTCCGCCATCGGGCAGCCGGCATCCTTGGCCGGCAGCAGCACGGTCTTTTCCGGCGAGAGGATCTTCGCCGTCTCCGCCATGAAGTGCACGCCGCAGAAGACGATCACCTCCGCATCCGTCTGCGAGGCTTTGATGCTCAGCTCCAGCGAGTCGCCGACGAAGTCGGCGATGTCCTGCACCTCGGGAAGCTGATAGTTGTGGGCGAGGATGACCGCCTTTCGCTCTTTCTTTAATTTGTCAATTTTTTCTCTGATTTCCAACATACACCTCCTGAATCGTCCCGCCGCCGAGAACGGTCTCTCCGTCGTAGAGAACGACCGATTGTCCGGGCGAGACGGCCTCCTGCGGCAACCTGAACCGGACCGCAAGGCGGTCGCCGTCCTGTGAAACCGTGCATCTCGCCGCCCGGTGGGCGTACCGGATCTTGGCCCAGGCCTCCGCGGGGAAGGCATCCACCAGACAATTGAGCCGGTCGGCAACCAGCCCCTCCGACAAAAGCTCCCGTTTCTCCCCCACAACCAGGCGGTTCCGCGCGGCGTCGATCGTCAGCACATAGAGCGGAACCGGCGAACCGATCCCCAGGCCGCTCCGCTGACCGATGGTGTAGCGGGCAATCCCTCCATGCCGCCCGACAACCCGCCCCTCCCGGTCGACGATCTCGCCCGGAGCACTCGCCGCCCCCCGGGCCTGAAGAAAGGGACCGAGCCCCTCCGCCGGGATGAAGCAGACGTCCTGGCTCTCCTCCTTGTCGAAGACGGGCAGGCCGGCCCGTTCGGCGATGCCGCGCACCTCGTCCTTCGTGTATCCGGCCAGAGGGAACAGCACCCTGGAGAGCGCCTCCTTCGGTATCCCGTGGAGGAAATAGGTCTGATCCTTCCGGCGGTCCTTCGGGATTTTCAGCCGGTATTGGCCGCTTTCCCTTTCGATGCCTGCATAGTGGCCCGTGGCGATACCGTCGAACCCCCAGGCCAACGCCTTCTCCAGGAGCGAACCGAACTTGATCGACCGGTTGCAGGCCACGCAGGGGTTGGGGGTCCGTCCCCGGCCATACTCGGCAACAAAAGGCCGGATGACCTTTTCCTCCAAATCAGCGGCAAAGTCAACCACATAATGGCGTATCCCCAGCGCATCGCAGACGCTCCGTGCATCCTTGATCTCCCGCGGGCCGCAGCACTTCGCCCGCCCCCCCTCGGCCGGAAGCACCCCCAGACACATGGTGACGCCGACCACATCATGACCGCTGTCGCGCAGAAGCAGCGCCGCCACCGCGGAATCGACGCCGCCGCTCAGCGCGACGGCCACCTTTTTCATCACGCCCTCCTGCCCGCGTTTTCCCTCTTTCATCATCCGGTTTCATTCGGTCGCTTTTCAGCATAACCCGGCGACAGGGACCTGAGGCGTCTGACCACCTGCGGCAGCGTCTCCAGCACCGTATCGATCTCGCTCTCCGTGGTGAACCGTCCCAGGCTGAAGCGGAGCGAACCATGGACGAACCCATGCGGCAGCGCAATGGCCGTCAGGACATGCGACGTTTCCACGCTGGACGAAGAGCAGGCCGAACCGGTCGAGCAGGCGATCCCCAGCATGTCGAGGCTGAGGATCATCCCCTCCCCCTCGACCGATTCCAGTGAGAGATTGATGTTGTTGGGCAGCCGTCGCGTCGGATGGCCGTTCAGACGGACGCCGCCGAGCCGGTCGAAGACCCCCCCGATGAAGCGGTCCCGCATGGCCGTCAACCTTGCCGTCTCTTCGGCCAGCGACGCCCCGGCCAGCGCCACCGCCTTGCCGAAACCGACGATTCCGGGCACATTGAGCGTCGAGGAGCGGCGGCCGTTTTCCTGCCCGCCGCCGTCGATGAACGGGACCATCCGCGTCCCCTCCCGGATATAGAGCATCCCCACCCCTTTGGGTCCGTAGAGTTTGTGGGCGGAGGCGCTCAGCATGTCGACATGGAGCTCCGCAGCCGTAAAGGGGAGATGACCGAAGCTCTGAACCGCGTCGGTATGGAAATAGACGCCTCTCTCCCGAACGAGCCTTCCGATCTCGGCAATCGGCTGGATCGTCCCGATTTCGTTGTTGGCATGCATAATCGAAACGAGGATGGTCTTGTCCGTGATCGCCCGGGCCACCGCCGCCGGATCGACGAGCCCGTCGCCATCCACCGGGAGGTAGGTCACCCGAAACCCTTCCGTCTCAAGGAAACGGCAGGTTTCCAGGACGGCGTGGTGCTCGACGGCGGAGGTGACGATGTGGTCGCCCCGCTTCCGGTTCGCATAGGCGACCCCCTTAATCGCGAAGTTGTCGCTCTCGGTACCGCCGCTGGTGAAGACGATCTCGGCCGGTTTCACCCCCAAAAAGGCGGCGATCCGCTGCCTCGCCTCTTCCACCGCCGACCGCGCCTCCTGGCCGAAGGCGTGGAGGCTGGCGGGATTCCCGTAAATCTCCCCCCAATAGGGCAGCATCGCCTCGACGACCCTTTTGTCCGTCGGCGTTGTCGCCGCATAATCCATGTAGATCTGATTCATATCGCTCCTGAAGGCGCCATTTCAGTTTTCCGGCCGGACCTCCGGCCGACATCAAGAGATTTTACCGCCATCGTGTTTGAGAGACAAGAGAAAGATCGCGCCGAGCGCCCGCAGGTTCGGCCAGAAGGTGATCGTTTTTACCCCGCTGAGAAAACGGGCATTTTCCACCACAAATCCCTTCCCCGCGCAGAAACTCCGGAAATCGCTGATGCTCAGGAACCGCACGTTGGGGGTATCGTACCATTGGTAGGGCAGGGACGGCGTCATCGGCGCCTTCCCTCCTAAACCGAGACACAAACGGGCGTTGAGATAGGCAAAATTCGGAAACCCGACGATCACCTGGTTCGCTACCCGAAGCCCCTCCCGAAGGAGGAAAAAAACTTTCCGGATCTCCTGAAGGCTCTGATTCAGGATCACATAATCGAACGAGCCGTCCGGATATTCGGCAAGACCGCTTTCGATGTCGCTCTGACAGACGGAGAGCCCTTTTTTGACGCATTCATAAATGGCCTTCTCATCCAGTTCGATCCCCTGGACGCGGGCCTCCTTGTCCCGCGCCAGCAAGTGGAGCAGGTCACCCGTACCACAACCGAGATCCAGGACACGGGACCCCGGTTCGATCATGTCGAAAATGACCTGATGATCCGGACGGATGCCGTTATCGATGATTTCCATTTCCATTCCCATTTCCATTCCTCGGACCGAGATAGGTCTTCTCCAGAAAATGGTGGATCAGTGTCGTCTGCCCCTCCAGTTCCACCAGAAAGGCGTCGTGGCCGTAGGTCGATTTCAGCTCGCAGTAGGTCGCATCGACCTGCTTCAGCTTCAACTGCCGGACGATTTCCTGGGACTGGTATGAGGGGTAGAGCCAGTCCGACTTGAAGGAGATCACCAGAAAGCGGGTGTCCACCGCCCTGCCGTTGATCAATTTCCCGCCGGACAGATCGAAATAGTCCATCGCCTTGGTAATGTAAAGATAGGAATTCGCGTCAAAGCGCTTCACAAAATTGGCGCCCCGGTACCGGAGGTACCCCTCCACCTCGAAGTCCGCGTCGAAATTGAAATTGAGATGGCCTTTTTTCAGTTTCCGGGAAAACTTTTCCTCCATCGACTGGTCGCTCATGAAGGTGATGTGGCCGATCATCCGGGCCACCGCGAGCCCCTTCTCCGGCTGGCCGGTTTCGTAATAATTCCCGTCCCGCCAGGCCGGATCGGCCATGATCGACTGCCGGATCACCTCGTTGAAAGCGATCTGCTGCGGCGAATGTTTCAGCGCCGTGGCGATCGGGATCGCGGACCGGACCCTCTCCGGGTAGGAGGCAACCCACTGGAGCGCCTGCATCCCTCCCATCGAGCCACCCGCCACGCAGAGCAGCCGGTCGATCCCGAGGAAATCGATCAGGTGCCGCTGGACGTGGACCATGTCGGCAATCGTGACGAACGGGAATTCCGTCCCGTAGGGTTTCCCGCTCTGCGGATTCACGGAGGAGGGGCCCGTGCTTCCCTTGCATCCTCCGATCACGTTGGAACAGATCACGTAATATCGGTCCGTGTCGAAAGGCTTCCCCGGCCCGATCATCGCGTCCCACCAGCCGGAGGTCTCTTCACCACGGAGGAGTCCGGCCGCGTGGGCATCCCCGGAAAGGGCATGCAGCACGAGGATCGCATTGGATTTTTCCCAATTCAGCGTTCCATAGGTTTCATAGGCGAGCGTCACCGGCCCCAGCCTCTCCCCGCTCTCGAGGGCGACCGTCCACGGCGGCTCGGCAAAGGTGTAATACTGAGTCTCGACGATCCCGACGGTGCGCTTGTCCTCCTCCGGCGCCGTTTCCGCAGATTCCGTTTTCAGTGCAGCTTTCATAGGTTCTTTCCGTCATGCCTCCATCAACCGCCAGGCCGATTCGACTCTTCTCTTTGAGAATCGGCAGGTTACGCCGCCGCCTTTTTCAGGGCCTGATCGATATCCTCTTTGATATCCTCCACATCCTCGATCCCGACCGAGAGGCGGAGAAAATCCGCCGTTACGCCGGTCGTTTCCTGCTCCTCCGGCGTCAGTTGCTGATGGGTTGTCGATGCCGGGTGGATGATGAGGCTCTTCGCATCGCCGATGTTCGCCAGATGCGACAGGAGTTTCACCGATTCGATGAACCGCTTCCCCGCCTCAAACCCCCCCTTGATTCCGAACCCGAGAAGCGCGCCGTAGTGGCCCTTCAGGTACTTCACCGCCAGTGCGTGGCTCGGATGGTCGGTCAGCCCCGGATAGTTCACCCAGCTCACCAGCGGGTGGGCCTGCAGAAAACGGGCAACCGCAAGGGCGTTCTCGGAGTGTTTCCGCTGCCGGAGGCCGAGGGTCTCCAGCCCCTGGAGGAGCTGAAAGGCGTTGAAGGGGCTCAAACAGGCGCCCAGATCACGCAGCCAGAGGACCCGCGCGCGGATGATGAAGGCGATATTCCCCAGATCGGGAAAATTGCCGAAGGTCTCCCAGAAATTGAGACCGTGGTAGCTCGCGTCCGGTTCGCTGAACTCCGGAAATTTGCCGTTCCCCCAGTTGAATTTTCCGCCGTCGACGATCACGCCGCCGATCGTCGTGCCGTGGCCGCCGATGAATTTCGTCGCCGACGTCGTCAGGATGTCCGCGCCATAGTCCAGCGGTTTTACCAGGCCGACGCCGACGGTGTTGTCGACCACAAAGGGGATCCCCGCCGCGTGCGCAATCCCGGAGATCGCCTCGAAATCGGGGACATCGACCTTGGGGTTTCCGATCGTTTCGGCGTATACGGCACGCGTCCTCCCGGTGATCGCCGCCTTGAACGCCTCAGGATCGGCCGAATCGACGAACTTCACGGTCCGTCCCAGTTTGGGAAATGTATGATGGAAAAGCTGATAGGTCCCGCCGTAGAGGTTGTTCGCAGTGACGATCTCATCGCCGAGGCGCGTGATGGCCAAAAGCCCCATCGTGGTCGCCGCCTGCCCCGAAGAGACCCCCAGGGCGCCCGTTCCGCCTTCGAGAGCGGCGATCCGTTTTTCAAAGACGTCGGTCGTGGGATTCATGATCCGCGTATAGATGTTTCCGAATTCCCGCAAACCAAACAGATTCGCCGCGTGGTTGGTATCCCTGAAGACATAGGAGGTGGTCTGATAGATGGGCACCGCCCGCGCCCCCGTCGCCGGATCGGGACTCTCCTGGCCGGCATGCAACGCCAACGTATCGATTCTTCTTCCTGACATAATGGCTTCTCCTTTTTCCGTGCGACTGCAAGAGTGTTTCGTTTTGCATGCAACAAAAAACCCGCTGGACCTCTCCCGGTCAGCGGGTTGCCTCATTCATGGATGCTTAAACCGCCTTCACATGAAAAGACCTCCGCGTCCGGTATTATAACACATGCACATCAGAATATTCCTTAGATTATTGTCCTGCTTCACGATTCACCTCCGCCTTGTTCTTTTCTCTACCATTTCTACTATTTTAATGGAAAATATATCGATCCGAATCGTTCTGTCAAGTAAAATTATTGACCGGGGCTATTCGTTGCTTCTGATCTAAAAAGGGAGGATCCCCCCCGGCAGCGTCACTTCCAGAAGACGGACAAACAGGTAATAGACAACAATGCTGAACGGAATGCCCACGACGAGGTTCCGGATCCACTTCCCCTTCTGGAAGAGTTGGGCCTGCCAGACGATCAGCGCCGACGTGCTGATGATGAATCCCACAGGAATGAGCATCACGCCATACAACACCAACCCCAGCACAACCATGCCCATGATCTTGTATTGTCCGGCAGAGGTCTTTGATGGCGGTTCGGCCTGGACCGCGTCGGCATCCCCCGTTTTCCGCTCTGTTTTGTAGGAGGCAAAAAAGATCAGCAGCGCCGAGAAGATCAGGGCCACAAGAATGGCAATGGGCATGAAGCTGGGTCCGATGGTCTGCTGGATGTTCGGATTGGGCATGTTGTATTCGTTGCGGATCAAAAACAGGGAAATCAGGACCGAGATCAGCGCAACCATGCGATCGAACGTAAACAGGGAATTTCTTCCGCCTCTCTCTTTCATTTACTGCCCTCCTCCATCCAATGATTCCATGTCCTCGGCAAGAAGCCTCTTCCGGCCGGGATGATCGATCGCGACGCCGCTCTCCGAACATGCGAAACGGGAGCGGTTTATTCTCTCATGCCAACCTCTTTTTCCCCTGCAAATATCTGATCAACGAGTACAGTATCGACAGCGCGGAAATGCCCAGAAGCCCCGCGCTGATCGGCCGGGTGACGAAAACGGTCCAATCCCCGTTGGAGAGCGTCAGCGCCCGGCGCAGTCCCTGTTCCATCAACTCTCCCAAAACCAGCGCAAGCAGCAGCGGGGCCGCCGGGTAGTCGTGCTTGCGCATGAAATATCCGACGATTCCGAAAAGGATCATCAGAAACACGTCGAAGATCGCGAAGCGGATGCTGTAAACGCCGATGGTGCAGAAGGTTAGCACCATCGAATAGAGCAGGGCGGCCGGCAGATCCAGCAGTTTTGCGAAAATATTGACCAGGGGCAGGTTCAGGATGAGCAGGATGACGTTTCCGATATACATGCTGGCAATGATCGTCCAGACGAATACCGGATCCTTCTGGAAGAGCAGCGGGCCCGGCTGGATCCCGTAGATCATGAAGGCGCCCAGCATGATCGCAGTGGTGGCGCTTCCGGGAATGCCCAGCGTCAGCAGGGGAACGAGCGCCCCCTGGTTTGCCGCGTTGTTGGCCGCTTCGGGTCCCGCCACCCCTTCGATGGCCCCTTTGCCGAACTGTTCCGGATGTTTCGAGCTCTTTTTTTCTATCGCGTAGGAAAAGAAGGTTGCGGGGGTGGATCCCGCCCCGGGCAGAACGCCGACCAGAAAACCGATGACGGTTCCCCGGACATACGGCATGAAGGACTGCTTCAACTCCTTCATGGTGATCCAGTAGCGTCCGCTGATCTGTTCCCGCTTCTGCAATCCGTACTTGTAGATCAGTTCCGCCTGGACGAGCACCTCCGAGATCGCGAACAGGCCGATGGCGACGACGATGAAATCGACCCCTTCGATCAGCCACGGGGAATCGAAGGCAAACCGGACGCGACCGGTCTGCAGATCCATCCCGACGGTGGCGAGCAACAGGCCGACCAGCGTGGTGAAAAGACCCTTCACCGGGGATTCGGTCGCCAGCGTGCCCACCATGGTCAGGGCCAGCAGCAGAAGCGAGAAATATTCGGCCGGCGTAAACTTGATTCCCAGACGGGCAATCGGTAACGCAAGAAACATGATCGCCACGGTAGCGAATGTGCCGGCAAAAAACGAGCCGATGGCGGCCGTCGCCAGCGCGGCCTTTGCCCTTCCCTGCACGGCCATCTGGTACCCGTCCAGACAGGTGACCACCGCAGAGGCCTCGCCCGGCGTGTTGACGAGAATCGAGGTGGTGGAGCCGCCATAAGCGGAGCCGTAATAGATCCCCGCCAGCATGATGACAGCGGAAACCGGGGGGAGGGAAAAGGTGATCGGAAGGAGGATCGAGATCCCGACCAGCGGTCCGATGCCTGGCAGAACGCCGATGACAGTGCCGTAGAGTGCTCCGATGAAGCAGTACATCAGATTTTGGAAGGAGATAGCATGGCTGAAACCCATAGAGATGTTGGCCCACATGTCCATAATGGATGCTCCTCAAGATGAACTGTCGTTTTGATGAAGCGTTTCGGCTGATGGATCGTTCGCTCCCCGCGGCAGCCGCCTCCTCCCCCGGGAGGACCTCTCTGTGAACGGGTATTTCGTTCCCGTTCACACAGGGGTCCAGCGTTTGCATGGCGCAACTATTTTTTCTTCTTGTCCATCCCCAGTTTTTTGACGACGTCGGTGATCACGATCTGTTTTTCATCGAGGAATTGGTCGATCCCTTCCGCCAGGAAGGAATCCCCCCAGCGGTACTTCTTGATCATCCCCTGCCAGGTCGGCGTCTTGACCATTTTCCCCAGTGTCTGCTGCCAGTATTTTACCGCGTGATCGGGCATCTCTTTTCCGCCCAGAATATACCGGAAGTTGTCCCACTCGATATCGACCCCCGCCTCACGGAAGGTCGGGACATCCTTCAACAGCGGACCTTCCATCCTCTTGCCGGGGCTGACGGCCAGCAGCCGCAACTGTTTCGACTCGAGGAGACCCATCACATCGTCGATCGTTGATACCAGCGCCTTGGCCGACCCTTCCAGGACCACCCCGGCGGATTCGACGCCGCCGGCAAAGGCGGCATAGTTGATCTTCGTGATATCAACCCCGGCCTTGGAAAAGAGCGCCCCGTAGCAGAGCCGGTCGTCGCTGTAGCCGCCGCTGAGCGGGGTCCCTCCCGGATTGTTCTTCAGATCCTTGATGAGATCCCCGAGGGTCTTGTAGGGAGAATCCTGTCTTACGAAGATGCCGTAATAGGCCGAGATCAGACGGGCGATCGGCTTCCAGTCCTTGTGGGAGTAAGGCGAAAGGCCCGTTGCGTAATTGAGGGAACCGGTAGTGGACATCACGGCGACCATGTTGGGATCGTTGGAGTAGCGCAGCACGATCTGGGCCGTTCCCGGAACCGAGCCGGCCATGTTCATGACGGTCATCGGCACCTGGACCAGTTTCTCCTGGGTCAATGCGTTCACGACGGCGCGCATCGTGGTATCGAACCCGCTGCCCGGTTTGGACGGGGCGATCATCGTCATCGATTTCCCCGGATAGTCGGCGGCCAGAGCCATGCCGGCCGCCCCCATCCCGATCCCGATCAGGGACAACGCCGCAACGATCCCAACCCGATAAATTCTTTGCCGAACGGTTTTCATGCTTGCCTCCTTTGTTCAAGTTGTGTGGTTTGATCATTCATCCAGGGGCAACCCCTGAAGGTTCCCCGTCCAAAAGCCTATGGGTCCAGACCCTATCCGATTTTGGTCTGGCAATCCGGGGCCTTCGCCAGAGCCCACGGCTTGCCGGCCTTCAGAAGCGCGCTGCTGAGCGGATGCGGAATCACCTGGCGGACCCTTTCGGCCACCCTTAGGATCGCATCCAGATCGACCCCGGTTTCGATTCCCATCTCCGTCAGCATATTCACCAGGTCTTCGGTGGCGACGTTCCCGGCCGCATTCGGGGCGTACGGACATCCCCCCAGCCCGCCGATCGCCGCGTCAAATTCGGTGATTCCCGCCTGCATCGCCGCAAGGATATTGGCCAAAGCCAGGTCCCGATGGTTGTGGAGATGGAGAAGCCACTGCACATCCGGATATTTGTCCAGCAGATGGGCCACGGTATCATACACCTGTTTCGGACTGGCGAAGCCGACGGTATCCGCCAGTCCGACAGCCTTGATGCCGATCGCCCGATAGCGGTCCGCCACCCGCTCGATCTGCGCGAGAGAAACTTTCCCTTCGAAAGGGCATCCGAAACCGCAGGCCATGCCGCCGCTCACCGCGATTCCCTTTTCCAGGATCATCGGGACCAGGGTTTCGAAATCCTTGAGGGACTCCTCGATCGAGCGATTGGCATTGGAGCGGTTGTGGGATTCCGTGACCGACATCATCAGGTTGATCTTGTCAGGTTTGAGCGCAAGCGCCCGTTCTACCCCCTTCCTGTTCGGCGCCAGAAGCCGATACGAAACCTCCGGAAGCCTTTCGATCTTCGCCATCACCAGGGCGGCGTCGGCCAGTTGCGGAACCGCTTTGGGATGGACGACCGAGGAGACCTGGATGTTTTTGAGGCCCGCCCTCGCCAGTGCGTTCACGATTTCAATCTTCTTCTCCGTTGGGATGAACTGTTTCTCATTCTGGAAGCCGTCCCGCGGCCCCACCTCGACAATCGTCACTTTTTTCGGAAGATTCACGGTGTCATCCTTTACGTTATGCTTTATTAACGCGAGCCGTTGTGGCGATCCGGCATATCCGGATCAAACGAACCGACGAGTTCTGCAATCACAGCGGACCGACGACCCCCTCTTTTTTGAGCGCCGCGATCCGCTCCCGGTCCAACCCCAGGGAGAGGAGGAGCTCTTCGCTTCCCTCCCCAAGGCGCGGCGGATCGTTGCGAAGGCCGAAATCGCAGTCGCTCAGCCTCACCGGAATTCTCGGGAGTCTTGTCTTTCTCCCATCGGGAAGGGTGGTTTCCAGCAACCCCCCCGACACCTGCAGATGGGGATCGTCAAAGAGCTCCTGGGGCTGGGCGACGGGGGCAAACGGAATGCTCGCCTCCTCCGCTTTTTGCATGATCTCGGCCCTGTTCAATAGCCCGAGCCGGCGCCGCAGTTCCGGGATGAGCCACTCCCGCTCGTCGACGCGACTGTTGTTGTTGGCGAGCCTATCGTCCGCCAGCAGGTCGGCGTAACCGAAGCTCTTGCAGAACCGCCGCCAATGGGCGTCGCTGGTGATCCCGATGAACACCTTGCTCTCGTCATCGGTATCGAAGAGGTCATAGACCGACCACGAGCGGCCGCGCTCCGGCATCGGGGGGGGCGCCTCGCCGGTGATCGCGGCCACGGCCATGTTCTGGGCCATCAGCAGGACGACCGATTCGAACAGTGTGGCCAGCACATGCCGACCCCGGCCTGTCCGTTCCCGGTCGTAGAGCGCCGTCAGGATGCCGATCACGCCGTAGCTTCCCCCCATGATGTCCAGGATCGAAGCCCCGGCCCGCAGCGGTTTCCCGGCGGGACCGGTCATGTAGGCCAGCCCGCCCATCATCTGGCACACCTCGTCGAGGGCCGGCCGCTTTTCGTAAGGGCCGGGCATGAAACCCTTCAGCGAACAGAAGATTAGGCGGGGGTTGATCCCGCTCACGCGGTCGTACCCGAAGCCCAGCCGGTCGATGGTGCCCGGCGCAAAATTTTCCACGAGCACGTCCGCCGTTTTGATGAGGCGCTCCATGATCGCCTTGCCCTCGGGGTTCTTGAGGTTCAGGACCAGGCTTTTTTTGTTTCGGTTAAAGGCCGGGAAAAAGCCCGTGCCGAATCCCTTGATTCGCCGGGTGTCGTCCCCCTGCGGGGTCGGCTCGATCTTGATCACCTCCGCCCCCATATCGGCCAGAATCAAGCCAGCCGTCGGTCCCATAACCGCCAGCGACAATTCAAGAACCCGAATCCCTGTCAGGGGCAATCGTGCCGGTTCAGCCATTCTCTCCTCCATTCCTTGACGCTATCGATCGAAGTCGCAACCCTTCCATCCCCGGATCTTCGACAGTTTTATGGCCTCTTCCCGGATGCAGTTCAGTTGATATTGACGGTTTTCAGCGGTCAGGCGGCTGACAGGTCCGCCTATGGCCAGCGCGCCGATCAGTTCATCTTCACCATTGAAGACCGGAACGGATATCCCAAAGGCGTCCGCAACCCTTTCGCCGACGCTGATGGCATAACCCTGCTTCCGGACCTTTTCGATTTCCCTCATGAAATCGCTCCGCTTTTTCAAGGATTGGGGTTTTGGCTCGTCGAAGGGGGCCGTTTTCAGAAGGGCCGCCAGCACCTCGGGCGGGGAAAAAGCGACAATCACTTTGCTCGAGGATCCAAAGATGAGATCCATGCGCTGCCCCTCCTTGACGGTATAACGAATGCTTTGGGTCCCTTCTTCCCGAGCCAGAACAAACCGTTCCAGCCCCTCCCGGATGAATAGGGAGGCCGATTCGCCCGTTGACAGAACCAGCCGTTTCAAGACGGGCCTGACCAGAGCGATCAGGCTGTTGCTCTGGTCAAAGACCTTGCCCAGGGCGTGACATTTCGGCCCAATGGTGAACCTCCCTTGTTTCTCGGAAAGCATCAGCGAGCCGTGACAGAGCAGGGTGCCGGTCAAGCGTATGACCCGATTTCGGGTAAATCCCGTGGCCTTCATGATTTCCTGAACGCCCAATACGGGTTTTGTCAGAAAGCAATCCAATATGGCCATGGCCGCCAGTACGGCGTCCACATGACGCTCAATCTGTTTTTTCGGAATGCCCACCGGAAACCGCCTCTTGGAGGATCTGAAAACCCGCCCCAGCCGCCCGGCATTCGTCTGCCGGAAAGATCTCTTTCCAAGTATTGAAAAATTGTATTCGCTATTTAATAGCCGTTGCAGCTATTGGAGGAGCAATATATAAAGCATGGCCGCAATGTCAAGGATTTTTTCGTTGATGCCTTTTTTCTCCTGCCTCTTTCCTCCTTGACAGGCAGAAACCCTTTCCATATACTCCGTGCCATGAAAATCAATATCTTACCGGATCGATCCTGCATGGCCGCCGACGAACACGGCGGTTCCTCTTGTCCGGCAGGGATTGCACCCGTCAGTGGTGAAAAGATAAAAAAACGTTCGTGATTCCCCGGAAAGGAGCCCTGATGAAGGCGGCATGGCTGGTTGGACCGCAAAGGATTGAAATCCGGGATCTGCCCGTGCCTGTGCCCCGTGAGGGAGAAGTGCTCGTCCAGGTCCGGGTGGCGGGGATCTGCGGGACCGATTTCGCCAAATACCGGGGAGATCTGGGGGGGAATTTTCCAATCGTTGCCGGCCACGAGGCGGTCGGAGAGATTGCCGCCCTCGGCCCGGGGGTTGCGGGGATTCGGATCGGGGAGCGGGTGGCCGTCCAGCCCAATTTTGCCTGCGGGCAATGCGAAACCTGCCGGAGCGGCGGGGAGAACATCTGCCCAAGCCGGGTGCGGCTGGGGCTGGATATCGACGGCGTCTTCGCGGAATATGTCGTCGCGCCCCGGAAATACGTCTGGACGCTGCCGGAGGGGCTCTCCGACTCGGCGGCGGCATTGACCGAACCCCTCGCCGTCGCCCTCCACGGCTTTCAGAAATGCTCCCCCGCAGCGGGAGACCGCGTGCTCGTCTACGGGACCGGAACCATCGGTCTCTTCTATGTCCGGCTGGCCGTCCTCTCCGGCGCCCGAGTGACGGCGTTCAACACATCGGGACCCCGCCTCGATGTCGCCCGTGCGTTGGGCGCAGTCGAGACGTTCCGCACCATGGAAGAGCTGGAAGCCCGGCAGGACGCCTTTCCCGTCGCATACGAGACGAGCGGCGCCGCCGACGCGCTGGCCCGGATCATCCGCCTGGCCGCTCCGGGGGCGAGAATCCTCTTCACCGGCCTGCCGGAAAAGGAATCTTCCATTCCCGCGGCGCTGATCGCCCGGAAGGAGCTGCTGATCCAGGGCGCGATGACCTACCGGGACGAATTCCGCGCGGCACTCGAGCTGCTGCGGAAAGGGGATCTCCGTTCCGACCTCTTCATCACGAACATCTATCCTCTGGATCAGCTCCCCGGCGCTCTTGCCAACTTCCGCTCCCCCCTCCGGGTCAAGGACCTCGTCCGGATACCCTGAGGGCATCGTGCTTGATGATGATACGGACCTCGATCTTCCTGAACTCCATGATGGACGGATTTTGAGAATTATGCGAGAGTCGTAACGGTCATTCTCATTCTTGACTCGAACCAACCTTCCATGTCCAGGGTGGGCACAACGGATGAGGAAAATTCTTTGAGAAAAATGTTTTTCTACGGGGAGAGCCAATTGTAAAAGGACCAATAAATCCCCTCCCCCCTGGCGGGGGAGGGTTAGGGTGGGGGGAGGTTGCCATGAAATCTGCATGTTACAGCTTCACCCACCCCCAACCCCCGACAGCCGGGGGGCGGTCATCAGCCAGGGCGGCTTTTCCCGGCAGGAACTGGCCGCGATCGTCGCGCACAAAAACTCCGGCAAGCGGTTCGATACCTTTCTGGCGAGCCCTGTGATCCGCATGCTCTCTTCACAACAGCACGAACACCTCACCCAGCGCGGAGACTGGTCGGAAAAGCCCGTCATCGTCGGACAAGTCGTTACGGATTTCCGCGGATGCCGTTGCCTGGGGGTGAGAATTCGCAGCCCGCGCGGAGTGGATCTCATGAAGCGGACTTGCCCGTATATTTTACGACCGGCGGATTGCCCAATACGGCGATTGCCAGAATACCGCTGGAATCCACCCAAACCCCACAGCAGGTATTCCGGAATATCGTGGATGAAATCTGGATGAAGACCGCCCGTGTTTCAGCGCACGCGCCGCAGGAAGAGGTCCGTCAGGAATAGGCAGGAAATCCGTCCGGGTCAGCAGGGGTGGGCCGGGAACGCGAAGGGTAGTGACACGCTCCGGATTCCCGGCCCCGTATGTTGCAGAAACTACTTCTTTTCCCCGGCAGGGGCATCCTTCGAGACGGCTTTCTTTACTTTCTTTACATCTTCCTTTACCGCCTTCTTGACTTCTTTCACAGACTCCTTTGTCTGCTCCACCTGTTCCTTCACCTCTTTTTTGACGGCATCCTTCATTTTCTTTACATCTTTCTTTACTGCTTTTCCATCCTCCTTCATCGTTTCCTTCACGCTCTTCTTCTCGGCCTTGTCCGCAGGAGCCTGAGCAAATACAGAAGCCGTCAGACAAAACACAAACGCGACAATCAACACCATCACTTTTTTCATACATCCTCCCCTTTCATTCCAACACCCATGACAACCGATTTCCCGATAGCCGCTGCGGGCATTTGGCCTGCGCATCCATTTTATAAGACTATATGCCATCATTGCAACCTCTAAAAAAGCTTTTCTCTTGAGAATGGCGTGGTCCTGAAGAGGCCCATTGCCCCTCCTGCCATGGTGCGGCCCTGCCCGTGTATGGCACATTCCCCTTGACAGCATTCGTGCGCTGTATTATGGGTATTGCCATCCCTGCGGGTCGCCCCTTAAAGGCGATAGGGAAGACGGTGCAAGTCCGTCGCGGTCCCGCCGCTGTAACCGGGGACAAAGGCCGCTTGACGTCACTATCTTCAAAAAGATGGGAAGGCGCGGCTGGAGGCTGATCCGGAAGCCAGAAGACCTGCCCGCAGGATGTACCGTTGGTTATGGCCCTCGTGGAGAGGGGTCGCGGAAAAGGAAACGGATTGAGGATGAAATACGGCATCCCCACGTCGCAAGGCGCGGGGATTTTTTAGTTTGATGGTCCGAGGGGTCCCGGCGTCGCCGCCTGACCGCAGTGATGTCAAAGGGCTGCCGGGCGGACGGAAGGCAAAGGAACTCGGGGGGAAGAGGGATGGCGGAGCGTCTGATCCTGATCCGTCACGGCGATCTCGGAGAGCGCTTTCGAGGCCGGTATAGCGGCCGGACGGATGCGCCGCTCTCCGCGGAGGGAAGGCGTCAGGCGGAGGCCCTTGCCGGGCCGCTCGCCCGATTGCCGGACGGGGCGAGCCTCCTCGTAAGTCCGCTTCGCCGGACCCGCGAGACGGCCGAACGTGCGCTCGGCCGGGGTGCAAATTTCGTTGTCGATGCCGACCTCCGGGAGATCGACTTCGGCCGCTGGGAGGGGATGAGCTTTGCGGAGATCCTTGCCGACGATCCAGCGGCCGTCGACCGCTGGGCCAAGCTGGCGGAGGATTTCACCTTTCCGGACGGCGAGAGTATCGGAAATTTCCGGAGACGGATCAGGAAGGCGGCCGAACGGATCGCCGCCGATCCGGCAGGGACGGTTGTCGCCGTCACGCACGGGGGGGTCATCCGGTTCCTGATCTGCCATTTCCTGGGGCTTCCGGACCGGGCCCACCTCCTCTTCGACGTCCAACCTGCCTCCCTTTCGGAGATCCGGATCGACGGCGGGAGGGGGGTTTTGACCCTTCTGAACGGGCGGCGCCATCTGGAGATCATTTGAATGGCGGAGATCATCCTCATCACCGGCGGAAGCCGGAGCGGCAAGAGCGCCTTCGCTGAGCGGACGGCGGAGGCGCTGCCCGGCCCGCGCGCCTACATTGCGACCTGCCCGGCGATCGATCCGGAGATGGAGGAGCGCATCCGGAAACACAAGGAAGCGCGGCGCGGCAGGGGTTGGGAGACGATCGAGGAGTGCGTCGATCTGGCCGGCGTCATCCGCCGGGCGGAGGGTTGCCGGGTGCTCCTCGTCGACTGCCTGACCCTCTGGATCAACAACCTCCTCTACGAGGCGGAAAAACGGGGGGAACTCTTTACCGAGGAGGCCGCGGCCGGCCGCTGCCGTGCATTGACCGACGCCTGCCGGGGATTCGGCGGAACGGTCATTTTTGTCACGAACGAACTGGGGATGGGGATCGTCCCCGGCAACGAAACGGCGCGGCGTTTCCGGGACATCGCCGGGCGCTGCAACCAGGAGATCGCGGCGGCGGCCGACAGGGTCACGCTCGTCGTCAGCGGCATCCCGCTCCTTTTGAAAAGACCGGATTTGTAAACAGAGAAGAAAGGAAACTGCAATGAGTCTGTTAGAGGATACCATTCACCGTATCATTCCCCAGGACGCCGGCTTCCGGGCGCAGGCCCACCGGCGCCTCGAGGCGCTGACGATGCCCTACTGGGCCCTCGGGCGCCTCCTCGACCTCGCCGAGGATCTCGCCGGCATCACCCGCTCGATGAGGCCCCCCATCGCCCGCAAGGCGATCTTCACGATGGCCGGCGATCACGGCGTCGTAGCCGAGGGGGTGAGCAAGTTCCCCCAGGAGGTGACGCCGCAGATGGTTTACAATTTTGTCGCCGGAGGCGCCGGGATCAACGCGCTGGCGCGCCAGGCGGGCGCAGCCGTCACGGTCGTGGACATGGGCGTTGCCGCAGACATGAGCGAACTTGCCGCCGCCGGGAAGATCCTCTCCCGGCGGATCGGCCCCGGCACGCGAAACATGGCCGAGGGGCCGGCGATGAGCCGCGAGGAGGCCGTTCGCGCCGTCGAAGCCGGCATCGACGTCGCCCGGACGGCCGCGGAGAAGGTCGACCTCTTCGGCACCGGGGACATGGGGATCGGGAATACGACGCCGAGCAGCGCGATCGTCGCCGTCTTCAGCGGCCGTCCGCCGGCGGAGGTGACCGGCCACGGCACCGGAATCGACGATGAGCAGTTCACGCACAAGGTCCGCGTCATCGAAAAATGCCTGCGGATCAACCGGCCGGACCCGAAGGACGGCCTGGACGTCCTGGCCAAGGTCGGCGGCTTCGAGATCGGCGGGATCGCCGGACTGATCCTGGGCGCCGCCGCGCTGAAAAAGCCGGTGGTCATCGACGGCTTCATCTCCACGGCGGGGGCGCTCATCGCGCATGCGCTCTGCCCCACGGCCGTCCAGTACATGATCGCCGCCCACCGGAGCGTCGAGCAGGGCCACCGGATCGCGCTCGCGCTCCTGGGAAAGCAGCCGTTGATCGATCTCGACCTCCGCCTCGGCGAGGGGACGGGGGCGGCGCTGGCGATGAACTTCATCGAGGCCGCCTTCCGGGTCCTGACCGAGGTGGCCACGTTTGACGAAGCGATGGTATCGAAGGCAAGCTCATGAAAGACCGCTTCGACGTCCGGGAATCAAAGATCGTGCACCTTATGATGAGGGCATCATGAAGCGATTTTTCGCGGCAATCCAGTTCCTGACGATCCTTCCCCTGCCCCGCAGCCTCGCTCCCGACGAGCAGGCGCTGGGGAGGGCCGTCCCCCTCTTCCCGGTCGTCGGCCTCGGGATCGGCGTCGCGGTCGCGCTCATGGACTGGGGCCTGGGGCGGATCTTTCCGGTCGCCGTAACGAGCGTCTTTGCCGTCATCCTGCTGATCGCCGTCTCCGGCGGCCTCCACATCGACGGCCTCGCCGATACGGCGGACGGTTTCTTCAGCTCCCGCCCGCGCGAGCGGATCCTCGAGATCATGCGGGACAGCCGGACCGGTCCGATGGGGGTCGCCGCGATCGTCTGCGCGGTGGCGCTCAAAATCGCGCTGATCGCCTCGCTCTCCGGACCTTCGCGCGCATGGGTCCTGCTGCTGACGCCCGTCGCCGGCCGCTCGGCGCTGCTGGTCCAGATGGCCCTCCTCCCCTACGCCCGTCCGGAAGGGCTGGCCGCCATCTTCCACCGGAATCGTTCCCGGAGCCACGCCTTCTGGGCGCTGACATTTCTGATCATCGCGGGCGGCCTGGCGGGCGGCTTCCCCGGACTGACGGCGGGGGTGGGCTCATTTCTCTTCGCCCTCCTCTTTACGGCCTATGTCAGGCGGCGGATCGGCGGCCTGACCGGCGATACGCTGGGGGCCTCCTGTGAACTGACCGAGCTCGTCCCCGCCCTCATCGCGTCGGCCTGGATCTATGGAGGCAACCCATGACGGAACGCCACGGCGGAAATCTGCGGAAACTTGCGCTGGCCTCGGGGAAGCCCGCCGGGGAGATCCTCGACTTTTCGGCGAACATCAACCCGCTGGGGCCGCCGGAGGGGTTCAGGGAATGGATCAGCGCGCGGACCGGCGATCTGGTCCACTACCCCGATCCCGATTGCACCGACCTCGTTCGGGCCTTTGCAGAGCGGTACCGCGTCGCGAAAGAGGAGATCCTGATGGGCAACGGCTCGATGGAGCACCTCTACCTGCTCCCGCAGCTCCTCGGAAAGGGGCGCGCGCTGATCCCGGTCCCCGCCTATGTGGATTACGAGCGCGCGGCGGAACTCGCCGGCCTCGCGGTGGAGCGGCTTCCGTTGCGGGAGGAGGAGGGGTTCGCCCCCGACCTCGCGGCGGTCTCGGCGGCGCTCCTTGGGGATGAGATCGTCTTCCTCGGCCGGCCGAACAACCCGACCGGGCATCTCATTCCGGCCGCCGCGCTCAGAGATCTCGCCTCCAGCCATCCGCAAACCGTCTTCATCAGCGACGAGGCCTTCGCCGATTTTGCCCCGGAGACGGAGACGCTGATCGCGTCCGGCCGGCCGGCGAATATCATCGTTCTCAAGTCCCTGACCAAGTTTCTCGCGATGCCGGGCCTCCGGCTGGGCGGCGTCGTCGCGGCCCCGGAATGGATCCGGCGGCTGCGCGACCGGACGCCCCCGTGGTCCGTGAACACGCTCGCCCAGGCCGTGGGCGCGGCGGCGCTTCGCGACACCGCCTACGCGGAGGAGACCCTCCGCTTCGTCCGCGACCGGCGGGAAGAGCTCTTCGCGGCATTGCAGGCGCTGCCGGGTCTCGCCGTCTATCCGGGAACGGCGAATTTTCTTCTGCTGCGCTCCGACCGGGGGGAGCGCGACGCCCCGGAGATCGCCCGGCGGCTCCTCGCCGACGGGATCGCGATCCGGGATTGTTCGAACTTCACGGGTCTCGACCGCCGGTTCTTCCGCATCGCCGTCCGGACGGAGCGGGAGAACGACCGCCTCGTCGGCGCCCTCCGGAAGGTTCTGGGAATTGCCGGCAAAAAACCGGGCCGGCGGCGGACGCCCGCGATCATGATCCAGGGGACAGGCTCCAACGCGGGCAAGAGCATCCTCGCCGCGGCGATCTGCCGGATCCTGCTCCAGGACGGCTTCCGGGTCGCCCCGTTCAAGGCGCAGAACATGTCGCTGAACTCCTACGTGACCCGCGACGGCGGCGAGATGGGGCGGGCGCAGGTGGTCCAGGCCCAGGCGTGCCGGCTCGATCCGGACGTCCGGATGAACCCCGTCCTCTTGAAGCCGAACAGCGACACCGGCTCCCAGGTGATCATCCTCGGAAAGCCGGTCGGCAACATGGATTTCTGGGAGTACACCCGCGACCGCACACCACCCTTTGAAGCCGCGCGAGCGTCCTATGACGCGCTCGCCGCCGAATACGACGTGATCGTGCTGGAGGGGGCGGGAAGCCCCGCCGAGGTGAACCTGAAGAAACGGGACATCGTGAACATGAACATGGCCCTCTGGGCGGAGGCGCCGGTCCTGATCGTCGGCGACATCGACCGCGGGGGTCTCTACGCCTCGTTCATCGGGACGATGGAGTGCCTGACGGAGCGGGAAAGGGCGCTGGTCAAAGGGTTCGTCGTGAACCGCTTCCGAGGCCAAGAGGCGTTCCTCGCCGATGCGCACGAAACCATCCTTCACCGCACCGGACGCCCCGTCCTCGGCGTCGTCCCCTACCTCCGCGACCTGGGCCTCCCCGAGGAGGATTCCGTCAGCTTCAAGGACGGTCTGATCGACGGCCGCGCCCCCGCAGGCGACCATGTCGACATCGCCGTCGTCGATCTCGCCCACATCTCGAACTTCACCGACTTCGACCCGCTCCGGATCGAACCGGACGTCCGCCTGCGCGTGGTCCGGGGGGCGGACGAGCTGGGCGAGCCGGATGCGGTGATCCTTCCCGGAAGCAAGAACGTGATCGGCGATCTGGCCGATCTCAACGCAAACGGGATCGCAGCGCGGATTCTCGATCTCGCCCGCGGCGGGAAGACGGAGATCATCGGGATCTGCGGCGGCTTCCAGATCCTGGGCCGGGAGATCGCCGACCCCTTCGGGATCGAGTCCGCCGGCGGCCGGACGCTGGCCGGGATGGGACTCCTCCCCGTCCGGACGGAGCTCGCCCGGGAAAAGACCCTGACGCGCACCGCCGCCCGCCACCTCGCCTCGGGCTGCGAGGTCCGCGGCTACGAGATCCACCACGGCCTCACCGACGGCGGCGGCCTC
>CAYSSF010000026.1:0-2823 GCA_964433455.1 uncultured Syntrophaceae bacterium | reverse complement strand
CCGGCGGGAGGACGGCGAGTTGAGCGGCTGCGGAACGGAGACGGGCCTCCTCTGGGGGAGCTACCTCCACGGGATCTTCGACGCGGACGGCTTCCGCCGCTGGTTCATCGACCGGCTCCGCAAACGGCGGGGCCTCGCCCCGCTCGACCGGATCGCGGCCCTCTACGACCTGGAGCCGGCCTTCGACCGCCTCGCGGAAACGGTCCGTCGGTGTTTGAAAATGGAGGAAATCTACCGGATCATGGGATTATAGGTGGCAGGAGGTTGACCGACTTTTTTATGAGAGGTTAGATGAGACTGGAATACCAGATCGGAATCGCGCTGCTGCTCGACCTCGCCGTCGGGGATCCCCGGTGGCTGCCCCACCCGGTCCGCCTTATCGGCCGTCTGATCGAGGCTCTGGAGGGACCGGCCCGGCGGGCGATTCCGGATGTCCGCCTCGCGGGGAGCTTGACGGCGCTCGCGGTGATCCTGGCGGCGGCGCTGGCAACAGGCGCGCTGATCGGGGTCGCGGGATGGCTCCACCCCCGCCTCGGGGACGCGGTTTCGATCCTGCTCCTCTACACGACGCTCGCCGCGCGCGACCTCGCCGACCACAGCAACGGGGTCTATCGGGCGCTCGCGAGACTCGACCTGGCCGAGGCGCGGCGCCTCGTCTCCTGGCTGGTCGGACGCGACACGGAGCGCCTGACCGAACCGGAGGTGGTCCGCGCGGCCGTGGAGAGCGTCGCCGAGAACACCGTGGACGGGATTATCGCCCCGCTCTTCTTCGCGACGCTCGGAGGACCGGTCGCAGCGATGGCCTACAAGGCGGCGAGCACGCTGGATTCGATGATCGGCTACCGGAACGAACGGTACATCGATTTCGGCCGGACCGCCGCGCGGATCGACGACGGGGCGAACTGGCTCCCCGCGCGCCTCGCGGCGCCCATCATCGCCACCGCCGCCGCGGTTACGGGACAGCGCGCCTCCGAAGCCTGGAGAATCGCGCGGCGTGACGGCCGAAAGCACATGAGCCCCAATGCGGGGATCGCGGAGGCGGCGTTTGCCGGGGCGCTGGGCGTCCGTCTGGGAGGCGTCATGCAGCGGCGGGGGCGGCCCGTAGACCTGCCCGAGATCGGCGATCCGGTTGTCGCGCTTGCACGCGGGCAGATCCTCGCCGCGAATCGCATGATGTTTGCGGCGACGGCGATCGCTGCCGTAGTTTTCCTGGCGGCGCGCTGGGGAATCGCCGCGCTCTTCGAAATGTGATAAAAGGAGATGCGACTGCAAAACTCTATAAAAGATGTCACCCCCGCGAAGCTTGTCCCCGCGCAGGCGGGGAGCGGGGGGCCAGACGCTCTTGAAAAGACGAGATTCCCGCTTCCGCGTGAATGACAATCTCGGACTTTTGCAATCGGTTCAGGAGGGTATCCGATGAACGACGCAGGCGACGCAGGCAGGATTCTGATCTTCACCGGCGACGGAAAGGGGAAGACGACCGCCGCGCTGGGGATGGTTCTCAGGGCGCACGGCCACGGCATCCCGGTCGCGGTCGTCCAGTTCGTCAAGTCCGATGCAAAGACCGGCGAATTCGCCGCGCTGAAAGCGATGGCCGACGCCGAGATCCATGTTACGGGCCTCGGTTTCGTCCCGCGCCCGACCGATCCGCGATTCGCCGACCACCGCCTTGCGGCGGAAGAGGGACTCCGGATCGCCGGCGCGGCGGTCGCCTCGGGCCGCTTCGGGCTCGTCGTCCTCGACGAAATCTGTACGGCCGTCGCGCTGAACCTGCTCGCCGAGGATGCGGTCCTGGCGCTTCTTTGTGAGGCGGCCCCGGGGTGCACCGTCGTTTTGACCGGAAGGGGCGCGACCGAGAGGCTGATCAACGCCGCCGACACCGTCTCCGACGTGCGCTGCATCAAGCACGGATTCGACAGCGGCCGGAAGGCCCAAAAGGGGGTTGAATTCTGATGGCCCGCACCCCAACGCTTGTCATCGCCGGTACGAACAGCGGCGTAGGGAAAACCTCGTTTACGCTCGCGCTGGCGCGCGCGCTCGCCCGCCGGGGCCTAAAAACCCAGACGTTCAAGGTGGGACCGGATTTCCTCGACCCGACCTACCTCGCCCTCGCCTCCGGCCGTCCCTGCTACAACCTCGACGGATGGATGGCCGGTCACGACCACTGCCGCCGGCTCTTCACGCGGACCGCGGCGGATGCCGACTGCGCCCTCGTCGAAGGGGTCATGGGACTATTCGACGGGGCGGATGCGCAAAGCGATGAGGGAAGCACGGCGGAGATCGCCCGCCTGCTCGACGCCCCCGTGATCCTTGTCGTCAACGTTCACGGAATGGGCCGGAGCCTGGCCGCGCTCGTGAAGGGCTATACGACATTCCGGACGGATCTCCGCTTCGCAGGGGTGGTCGCGAATCATTGCGGTTCCGAGCGCCATGCGGCGTTGCTTTCCGCCGCCCTCCGGGCAGCCTGCCTGCCGCCGCTGCTGGGGGCGATCCCCCGCGGGGCTTTTCCGGAGCTTGCCTCCCGGCCCCTCGGCCTTGTCCCCGCCGACCGGGCGCAACTTCCGGAATCCCTCCTCGACGCCCTCGCCGATGCACTGGAACGGAACCTCTCGCTGGAGACGCTTTTCCCGACAATGCATGCAAAAACAGAAGATGGGACAACCCTTTCCGAAACCGTTACGCAGCGGGCGGCGGTCCCGGATGATCGTCCGGAACTCCGGGAGTTCCGGGACGACGCAAGGACGATCCCCGGAAATATTCATGCGGCAGCAGAAGCGCCCGCGACCGCCGCCTTCGATCCCGGAGAACGGCGCGATCCGCCCG
>CAYSSF010000025.1:0-27952 GCA_964433455.1 uncultured Syntrophaceae bacterium | reverse complement strand
TATCCGCCCTGATTGAGGGGTATTTCATCGTGGCGGGTGTGAAGGTCTTCTATCAGCAGGTACTGACCTTTGGCGTCGTTCTGCTGATCCTGGGCCTCCTCTGGGTTCTGCTGATGAAGACCAAGTTGGGCCTGGCGATCCGATCAACAGCCGAGGACCGGGAGGTGGCCAACCTGATGGGGATGAACGACAGTCGGTCGGCGATGATCACGATGGGCATCTCTGTTGCGCTTGCCGGCTTCACCGGGGCGGTGATCGCCCCGCTGACCGTTCTCTCCCCCTACATGTGGATGGAACCGCTGATCATGATGATGGCCGTTGTCGTCCTGGGGGGCTTGGGCAGCATCAAGGGAAGTTTCGTCGCGGCCTATATCCTGGGCTTCACCGAAGCCCTGGTGGTTTTTATGATCCCGAAGGGGGCTTTCCTGAAAGGCTCCGTCGCGTTGACCATCATGATTCTGGTCTTGCTGCTTCGTCCCGAAGGCCTTTTTGGCATCTCCTTTGAGGAAGAGAGGTAACCATGGTCGCTGCCGGGTTGTATCTGAAGAGGTTTTATACGGTCGTGCGCGGAGAGGTGCTGGTCCTCCCGAGCCGCATCATTGTCGCCCTTTTTTTCGTGGTTCTGCTCGGGCTGCCGCTGATCAGTCAGAATCCTTATGTGATTCGCGTCATTGTATTGACCAGCATCTTTGCGATTCTGGCCGCGAGCTGGGATCTGTTGTCCGGGTTCACCGGTCAGATGAACTTCGGCCACGCCCTTTTCTTTGGCGTCGGGGCCTACGCATCCGCCATGTTGAATATCCATTTGCAGATTCCCCCCTGGGGCAGCGTGCCGCTGGGCGCCGTAGCCGCGGTCCTGACCGGCCTTCTCGTCGGGATTCCCTGTCTCCGTCTGAAGCATACCTATCTGGCGCTGACGACGATGGCCTTCCCAATTATTCTGTTGGGCATCATTTTTGCGCTGCCCGATATCACGGGCGGCGAACTGGGCATTTCCGGGTTGCAGCGCATTTCCAATTCCATGATCGTCAACTACTACATTTACATCGTGATCATGCTCGTTCTGTGCACGATCATGTGGAAGATCACCGATTCCCATACGGGCATCATTTTTCATGCCATCCGTGAGGATGAACTGGCCGTGAAGGCATCCGGCATCAACACCACCCGCTACAAGCTGATGGCCTTTTGCCTGAGCGGTTTTTTCGCCGGCATCGCCGGCGGCCTCTACGCCCACTACATGAGGATTGCCGGGCCCTCCACGTTGGAGGTCTCCCTGTCCTTTACTGTGGTGATCTGGGCAGTTTTCGGCGGGATCGCGACGATCTATGGCCCCATCGCAGCGGTATTCATCCTTTTCCCGCTGCTGGAATTTGTCCGCTTCTGGCCGGAGTACCGCATGCTGATCTTTGCCGTCGTCGTCTTGCTGACCCTGCTGTACATGCCGGAAGGGCTGATACACTGGGTGAGGGACAAGATTGAGAAGGAGTGCCCCCGCTGCAAGGTCAGAAGCGTGGCCACCCGGAAAACCTGTCGCATTTGCACCGCGGTTCTCGACTGAAAGGATTTGCCATGAACCCTAAAGATGTCTATCTATCCAAACCCTGGTTGAAATTCTACTCGGAAGGCGTGCCGGCCGAGGTCGATATCCTCGACATCTCCGTGCCGGAACTCTTTGACCGGGTGGTGGAGAAATACGGAAGCAAGGCCGCCCTGATTTTTTACGGCAAAACGATAACCTATCGGGAGCTCAAGGGGCTGGTCGATCGCTTTGCTGCCGCCCTGGCTGGTTTGGGGGTAAAAAAGGGAGATACCGTGGCCCTCTATCTTTTGAACAGCCCCCAGTATGTTATTGCCTATTTCGCGACCCTCCGGCTGGCCGCCAAGGTCACGCCGATCAGTCCTGTTTATACCAGCATCGAAGTCAAACACCAGATCGAAGACAGCGAGGCGAAAACCGTTGTCTGCCAGGACATCCTTTATGACAACCTGGAAAAGGCCGGGGTCCATCCGGAGCGGGTGATTTTGACCAGCATCGACGAATACCTCCCCGCGTTGAAGAAATGGTTCGGAAAGAGCGCCAAGGCCAAGGCTTACGGCGGGCGACCAACCCTTTCCGCCGAAGAGATCAAACAGAAGGGGCTCTATTCCTTTCAGGAACTGCTGAAGGGCTCTTCCGCCGCCCCTCCCGTTGTCGTCATCGACCCGAGGAAAGATCTGGCGGTCCTGCCCTACACCGGGGGTACAACCGGGCTTCCGAAGGCGGCCATGCTGACCCATCGCAATCTCGTCTCCCTCCAGGGGCAGGTATTGGCCTTCTGGCCGATCTTCGAGGAGGGGAAAGAGGTGGTTATGGCCTTTCTGCCCTTTTTTCACATTTACGGCCAGGTGGTGGTCATGATGGGCGGACTCTCCCAGGGGGCGACACTGGTCCTGTTCACCACGCCGGACATCGATGAGATTCTGTCGGCCATGGAGCGTTACCAGGCCTCCGGTTTCTATGGCGTTCCGACCCTCTTTGAATATCTCAAAGAGTACGAGAAGACCGACCGTGTCAACTGGAAAAGGCTCAAACTGATCGTCTGCGGGGCCGACACGCTGCATGAATCGACCATCGACGCATGGGAAAAGCGCACCGGATCCATCATCTATGAGGGTTACGGAATGACGGAAACCACCGCCGTCAGCCACAGCACCCCCCTCAACCGGCGTAAAAAGGGGTTTTTCGGGGTGCCCATTCCGAATGTCAAGGCCGCCATCATGGATCCGGATGGACCGGAATTCATGCCGGTCGGAGAGGTGGGGGAAATGATCCTGTCCGGACCCAACATCATGCAGGGTTACTGGAAAAAACCGGAGAGCACCCAAGAGATCATGATGGATATCGACGGGGAGCAGTGGATGCGGACGGGAGACCTGGTCAGCATGGACGAAGACGGCTATTTTCATTTCTTCGACCGCAAGCGCGACCTGATCAAATACAAGGGGTATTCGGTCTTCGCCAGGCACGTGGAGGAGGTGCTCTACCAGCACCCGCAGATCAAGGCCGCCGGCGTCGTCGGCGTGCCGGATCCCTCGGTCGGCAACCTGATCAAGGCCTATGTGGTCCTGGAAGGCGAGGCTAGGGGAAAAATCTCGGAAGACGAAATCATCTGCTTCTGCAAAGAGAAACTGGCCCACTATAAGGTTCCCAAGATTGTCGAGTTCCGCGGCGAGTTGCCGAAAACCGATGTGGGCAAGGTCTCCCGGCGGGAGCTCCGGGAAGAGGGTGAGGAGTGCTGATATGGCCGTACCTTTCCTGGAAGTAGAAGCGCTGACCAAGAGTTTTGGAGGCCTGCGGGCCGTAGACAACGTCCATTTTCGGATGGAGAACAAGGAGATCCTGGGTCTGATCGGTCCCAATGGGGCCGGAAAGACCACTTTGCTGCGCCTGCTCACCGGGATACTGAAGCCGGATTCCGGAAGCGTTCGTTTTCAGGGTAAGCAGCTCGTGGGTCTCAAGATCTGGGATATTGTCAACATGGGCGTCGCCTGCACCTTTCAGAACATGAGGCCGTTTCGCCGGCTGCCCATCATTGCCAACGTCATGGTCTCGTGTCTCTCCCCCCGGTCCATGAGGCGCGGGGAGTGGGTCAAGGTCGTCGAATCCAAGGCCATGGATGCCCTCGAATTCGCGGGTATTTCCGATATGGCCCTGGAGAAGGCGTCCACCCTCTCCCAGGGCGATCTGAAAAGGCTGGAGGTAGCCCGGGCCGTGGCCACGGAACCCGATCTGCTTCTGCTGGACGAACCTTTCGGCGGACTCAGCCCGGCAGAGACCGATTTGATGGCCAAATCGATCCGGCGGCTTCACAAAGGCGGGCGCTTCGGCCGTCTGCACAGCGAAGGACCGGCGATGATCATCGTGGAACACAAACTGCAGCAGTTGATGAAGATCGTCGATCGCATCATCGTCCTCAATTTCGGGACCCTTCTTGCCGAAGGAAAGCCCGATGATGTGGTGAACAATCCTCAAGTCATCGAGGCCTATCTGGGTCAAGGGGGAGGACAATAACCGTGCTCTTGGAAATCGCCCATTTAACCGTTCGTTATGACAAGGCCGTTCTGATCAACGATCTGAGCCTGTGTGTCGATACCGGCGAACTGGTCAGCCTGGTCGGACCGAACGGGGCCGGCAAATCGACGACCCTTCGGGCCATCAGCGGCCTGGTGGCGTGGGAAAGGGAGATCAAGCGCCGGTCGACTTCCGGCGATATCTTCCTGGAAGGAACGGTCACCTTCAACGGCGAGCGCATCGATCAGATCCCGGCCCATCAAATCGTCCGGAGAGGGCTCGTTCTTTGCCCCGAACGGAGACGGCCCTTTCGGGAGATGACCGTCCTGGAAAACCTGATGGCCGGGGCCTATCTTCAAAAGGACCATCCTAAAAGCCGGAGAACTCTGGAGAAGGTCTATGAGCTGTTTCCGGTTCTCGAGCAGCGCTCCCCGCAAATCGCCGGCACCCTTTCGGGCGGGGAACAACAAATGCTGGCCATCGGCCGGGCCTTCATGTCCGAACCGAAGCTGTTATGCATCGACGAACCATCCACAGGGCTCGCCCCGCTGGTACGCCGGGAGGTTTTCGAAAAGATTTCCGAAATCAACCGCATGGGGATCACCATTCTTCTGGTCGAGCAGGAGGTCAGCCTGGTCTTCAAGATGTCCTGCCGCAATTACGTCCTCTCCTCGGGCAAGATTATCGCGCAGGGAAGCGGCCAGCAACTGCTCGAAGACGAGGTTCTGCGTAAAACCTACCTCGGGCTGTAAATCGGAGGTCGGTTCGGAACTCGCTTTCAGCAGTTCTTCATCAAACCGAATCAACCCGCGAGGATGGGTCAAAAAAGGGGTTACGGATTCAACCGCAACCCTGTCGCCTGAACGCCTTTCCCGCTTGACAAACGGCCGCCTGTAAGAATAGTTTCCATTTCATCATCGGATTCTTAAAGGGAAACCTGAATAACGAGGTTGTGGCGATGATTACACAGAGGGCGGCAGACATCCGCCCCTTCATTGTGATGGATGTTTTGGAAACCGCCCAGGCGATGGAGCGCGGCGGCGAAGATATCATTCATCTCGAAGTCGGCGAGCCCGATTTTGATACGCCGGAGTGCATCAAAGCGGCCGGTTTCCGCGCCCTGCATGAAGGCAAGACACACTACACCCACAGTCTGGGACTTCTTGAACTGAGAGAGGCGATCTGCGATCATTACCGGCAGCGTTACGGTGTGACCGTCTCCCCGGAACAAATCATCGTGACCTCCGGCACCTCGCCGGCGATGATGATCCTTTTCTCGGCGATTCTCGAACGGGATGACGAGGTCATCATCTCCGATCCCCACTACGCCTGCTATCCCAATTTCATCCGTTTCTTCGGAGGGATGCCGGTCTGCGTCCCCGTCCATGAAGAGGAGGGATTCCAATACACCCCGGCCGCCATCCGGGAAATGATCCATCCGCGCACCAAGGCGATCCTGATCAACTCCCCCTCCAATCCGACGGGCAATCTGCTGAGCCGGGAGAGAATGGAGGAGATCGCCTCACTTGGGGTTCCCGTTATCTCCGACGAGATCTATCACGGACTGGTCTATGGGGAAGCGGAGCACAGCATCCTGGAATTCACCGACAACGCCTTCGTACTGAACGGCTTCTCGAAGGCCTATGCGATGACCGGCTGGCGCCTGGGCTACCTCATCGCGCCCCTCACGCTGATCCGTCCGATGCAGAAGATCCAGCAGAATCTCTTCATCTCCGCCAACGCCTTCGTCCAATGGGCCGGGGTCGCCGCCCTCCGGGAGGCGGAACCGGATGTGATCCGGATGAGGGAGCTCTACGACGAGAGAAGAAAGTTCATGATCCGTCGTCTGCGGGAACTGGGGATGGGCATCCGCGTCGAACCCACCGGCGCCTTTTACGTGCTCGGCAACGTCAAGGCCTTCACCCGGAATTCCTATGAATTTGCGTTCGATATCCTGAAGCGGGCCCGTGTCGGCGTCGCCCCCGGCATCGACTTCGGCGCGAATTGCGAGGGCTACCTCCGATTCTCCTACGCCAAATTCCCTGGAAAACATCCGGGAAGGGATGAACCGTCTTGAGAATTATCTCAAGGAAATCAAGTAAATCATAAATTCGATCCCTCTTCCATCGAAACCACAACGCATGCCCGACACCGGCCAACCTCCCCTTCCCTCTTTCCTACGTTAAGGGTAAGTAGAGGCAGGCTTTTTTGCCGTCCGCTTGGCCCGTTTGTTGCCCGCTATTATCTTCTTTTCTGATTTCAGATTGAACTTGGAGGACATTCGATATCTTGGAGCAGGAATACCGTAAAGCATGCCTTCGGCACTGATATCCTCATCGATGTCGGGCCAATGCACACCCTGACCGTCTCCAATGATCTCCCAGTTTGCACGCTGTTTGGGCGTTGACTCCAACAATCGCCATGACCAGGCAAGTGGAACGCTGATTGTCCGCCCATCCATGAGTTGAGCGATTATAGTGTCTTTGGTGACGATTATATCCTTAATTCTCGCTTCCTGTATTTGTACCGCAGTGTTCATCCCATGCCTCCATGATCCCATCTCTGTTCTTTAAGATTATTTCCCGTATGATATTGAGCTCTTTTGACGCAAAACCCTGATTCCTTGCCAGAGCCAATGGTTGGATCCAGAATTTGCATACCATCCGTTCTCTCTGAACGTGGACATGCATTCGCTCGTTGCAGTCGAAACTGTAAAAGAAAAACCTGTATGGTCCTGAAATATTGCTTACTGTCGGCCCATCGAAAAGCTAACCCGGAGTTGGCCAGCGGCCAGCGATCGGCTTGAGCGCCGGGCGTACGCCCGGCATGGGCGTGAACTTATGGGGTGAAAGTCCCCTGTATATGAATCCTGCCAATGTCAAAAAATATTGGCACAAGTACTAGCCGAAGGCAAGGGCGGAACCGCGAGGGACCGTCCAAAGGAAGCCGGAGCGCAAAGCTATGAGCCAACGAACAGAAACAGCATACAAGGCTGTGTCACCGGGCAAGTCAGCACAACATGACAAAGCCCTGGATTCGAGAGATACGGTAAATGCTGCGGTTGCACAGTCACAGTTCACGTCCTTATCCGGGGAGACCTGCCCGGTTTGCAACTCCTTCGGGAGTGGCGCCCGTCATGCCAACATGCCGGGGGCCGGACAGGAGTCAGCAGAGGCCATAGTAGGCAAAGGACTTCACCACTTAGGACGGTGTGGTGACTGGGAACGAGCCCGGTACAGAGAACCGGGATGGACTCACCCTGCCGAAGGGCCGAACTTGAAGAAGGGGATGTCAGGCTTTATGAGCTCCGAATCGCGTTGAGCCCGAATGGGTGAGCGAACAATCGGGCGCGTCCTGAGGTGCTGCTCTCCAAGACAACCGCAGTTATCGTCTTCTTTCAAAGAGCTGAGGTTGCTATACTGATCGGTTACAGCCCGTCAGACTTTTGGAACCACCCGGTGCGGACCCGCATGCCGGGTGGTGTGGGGGTCGGGGGAGAAAAACCCCCGGCTACCCGATCGGATATCGGTTTATCAACAGTCTGCAGAGCCTTAAAGATGAAATGGTCCATGCTTCTTGAACGAATCCGCAATTGGCCGGACGTCTAGCTGTTCGAGTTGTTTACAAACATGCTTCTCACAATAAAGTTCAATGTCTGTCGACTCAACCGGTATTTGAAGATATTTCCCCACTCTTCGTTCAAGCCAGCCAGTCGCATGAGCAGAGCATATTTCTTTGGATTGCCTGGAGACAAAAGTATACATAGGAGGATCAGCGCACTTTATCCCATAGAACACGTTTATTCCGACTTCACCATATCCTGCGTCATTGCATCGTATCTTACATGGTGTTCCATCAGGGTATTCTGCAAGAAGTTCTACACCGCCTTTAGGCGGAATTGTATCTAGATCAAGAGTGAAAATATCCGCTCTGATAAATTCATTCGTAGCAAATGTCAGCAAATTTGCGAAGACCCGAAGCCGAACCTCACTCACCCTGTTGTTTCTTGGTTTTCTCGGAGGAAGTCCGTCTGGATCACGGGTCTTTACGATGTACCCGTAGTCTTTCAATAGGGCTGTGCCATCAATTGTAAATATTGATGATCTGCCATATTGAGGTGTACAGTGCCCTACTCTGTGGCCGTCACCGAGTCCATGACTATGCATTGCCAGACAGAACGGGCAAGGATCAGTCCTAGCTTTGGAAGTCTGTCGATAAAGTACCAAATAATTTCTATCATCATGTCTTTCATACTCAACATCAAAAATGCCCCTTGCCATGTTGTACAGTTCGTCATTAAACGCGAACCACTCACCCGAAATCTTGTAAGGAGAAAATCTTTTCAGAAGCTCCGTTTCGAGGCTTTGACTACCAAGTATGTACCCGAGAAGGGTAATACGTTGGTAATTGAATGTCTGAGCTTGAGTCAATCTCTTCTGTACGTCAAAGGTGATGCCTATTTTTATTGGCCCTTTCTCTCCATTCTGCATGAAATATAAGAATTGCTTTCGACTCATCATGGGCTTCCCTCGTCCGACGAAAAGATAACCCGCTGGGGCCTGAACCCTGGCGGAAAAAACACAGACCGGAATTCCCCGGTCGGGTTGATTGAACTGTTAGGATTTCATCTCCAAAGACAGATTCAGCCTGTTCTTTAACTCATCCTTTCTTGCCAGATAAAACGATTTGAAATCTCTTAAGTCCAGGGACATACCAACTGGTATCAGTGAGCGCAGGCGCAAATCAGCCTTGCTCAAGCCAGTCTCTTTTAGTCTTTGAGTTAGCCAATCAACAAGGGGCTGACCTTGTTTAGATCGATTTTCTCGTTCTGCTAAAAGATGCAGGTTGGGCAAGCTATCAAAATGTGCTTCGTCCAGACAGAATTCAAGTTCATCATCGGGCACACCCGATGTTTGGAGGTTTTCTTTAGTAAAACCAACCTTGGGGTGTAAGTGGTCTTTCTCAAATCTCCACTCCTCGTTGCCCAAGCTGGGTGAGAGCAAGCTTAGTATTGAGAATGCCATGGGATCATCCTTGCGTGTGCTCAACAGATTCTCCAAGAATTCGTCGTCGGTCTTGGGTTTTTGGTCAATTTTTTCTAGAGCCGCAAGTGTCTGCTCAACGGGGAAGTCAGTTTGGCAGTGCTCTTTCATCGCGTCGCGCAGGGCCTTGAGTATACGGTCGGATTGTGTTGCCATTGTCTGGCTTAATAATATTACGTAGAGCCAGCGAGCGATTAATTGCCGATTCTTGGCTTCAGCTTTGGATTCAACCAAGTTAGTCGCATTGTTCTTACGAACCACATAATACACAACAGGCAAGACTGCGTTTTTCGAGGTCAAGGTACTGTTGTTGAAACCCAGAAACTTAAGGAGACGGAAAACCTCCAAGAACGCCGCGCGGATGTAATCCCAATCATCCTCGACTTTGGCAGCAATATCTCTTGTGAAGTTCTTGGTTTTGAAACGAACATCCTCGGAATGCAGCAGCAGGAAGAGACGCAGCACAATATCCTTGCTGATTTGAAAACATAGATTCAAGATTTCGTCGACAAGACCGTGAATTTCCTCGCGGGCTTTCTTCTTTTTCCATGCCGAAACAGCGACAGACATCACCAAGTCAGAATACGACAGGGGTTCGCCACCGCTGTTAATACGGATGAAGATGTTCAGTGCCTTGTCTATAGAGGGATCAGTTTCCAGATAGAAGTTTATGATCGGGGCAGAATGAATGGCTCTCTTGAGCTTGGCAAGTGCCTGCCAGCCGAAGCGATTAGCTTTTATACCATTTTTTTCCAGGAAGAGCTCGAACTCAAAGTCATCAGCCAGCGCCATAATGCGCGAAACTTCGAACCATTGATCAGGAGCTGTATCCACCTCAAATTGGGTCAAGAAACGAAAATTGAATTGTCTGTCATCTTCCTCGATTTCGGCTTGCTCCAGCAGATCCAAGAACAGCTTGCGAGTTGGATAAGCATACTCATTGTTGGCATCCCACACCCTGGGTTTTTTGTAAGCATAAGATCCTCGCAGGCCAATGAAGAGGGCTGTCAGACGTTGTTGACCATCCAGGACTGCTTGAAAATCATTCAGATTTCTGGCATCAACCTCTTCGTTGTGGGTCTTGTATTTCTGGCGGTAGGTTCGCAAAAACCGATAGAAATCATGCTGCCCCTTTACTTCCCCCTCAACGCGCCAAAAGAGGAAGGAACTGATCGGGTATCCGCGTAAAAGGGAGTCAAACAAACGTTCCACTTGTTCGTGGTCCCAGACGAATTCACGTTGGATACCGGGAAGAAGGTAACGGTCACGTTCGATATTCTCTATTGCCTGAGAAACGGTGATGGGGGTTTGAAAGGACATTCTTCCCTCCTACATGCTAACGTTCTGTTTTTTGGCGTGCCGGTCACGCGCCGCCTTCTGGCGCGTCGCTGTGGACCGGCTTGTTAGAGGTCACAGCGCTCCGTGAACGGAACAAGCTTGGTAATTCCTCCGCTGTAAATCCAAACCTATTTATATTTCGAGGATGATTTGCCATTAAATACTTGTCCTTCATCCGTTGTAGAGTTCTGCTACCTAGATTTTCCGAACTAAGAATATTCTCGGTCATTTTACGCAATCCGTCGCGATCAATATGGCCGTCTTGATTTTCTCTATCAAGCATTGCAATAAATTTGTCGATAGTCTTTGGATCGGATTTGTTAGCAGCTAAACCGCTCACCACTCCATTAAATGCCTCGTAAAGATAGAATTCGCAGGTTGATGGTATTATTTGCGAATAGCCAACACCGTTCGTGACCTCTTTAAATGCTTTTTCAATATCATCATCAATTATCAGTGCTATATAAAACAGAGAATATTTTTGTTCGAGAAATATCGGGTAGTCTGGCTTATCTGGCGCAATGGCTGCATAATATGGAAATGGTCTTTCGCGTGGCATGATATATTTGAGGTTAAAGGCGCCAGAGCATGTGGCGAATATTATGAACAAATTGTTGGCAGAGGCCTCATTAATATCTGTAAGCTTATCCAATAGGTCAGACCACATTACTACATCACCATTCTTCAACGTAATACCATCCTGCTCTTCCCGCCCATGAATCTCAAAATGAATCAACGGAATTTCATCTAACTTTCCAGTATTACTGCAAATATTCCGAAGCGTATCAAAGAGTTGTGCTGACGAATCAACTCTTATAATTTCAAAGCCTATCGGTTCCGTCCGAAACTGATTACAATACGGAAATAAATCTTCAATATAGTATTCACCTGCCGACATTAATTTGCCATTTAGCAATTGCCGTTCATGGTCCGGTAAAGATTCAATGATTATTATTTTGTCGCAATCAAAGCCAAATCGGTTCATATCATTCCTCATGGTCTAACGCAAAACTAAGCCGCCGCGCCGGTGACTTTGATGAAAACAGCCGAACATTCCCGCGGTCGGCTTGAGTGACTGGTTCGGCTCCCCTCAAGTGCAGGCTGGCGATAGAAGAGAAACCAGTCTTCTCGTAATGTCAGCAGCGGCTTCACCATAGTGAGCTTCTCTATGATGATTTGGGCACAGCGCAGCTACGTTCGAGACGCCATCGATTCCATCTTCGCATAGAGGAATGACGTGATGAGTCTCAAGATATATGGCGCCCTCTTTGAGTTTGAAGCCAGCCGCACCGCAGAACTCACAATGGCCTTTTGCACGCAGAAGGACGTACCGTCGCACCTCTGGGCTTCGATCACGAACCCTACCATGGACGTCATGGCTGCCCGAAGCGCCTTCGGGCGGAGGCGGCAATGAGAATTGGTCGACATAGGGCACTGGACGCAAGCCACGTTTCAGAATAGCGTCCCCGGTCTTGGAATCATAACTGGCCACTGCCCATGCGACTGGATCGAGAAGGCGTGCCTTAACCTGGGCGCCCCTAACAGTAGCCCCCCCCGTCTTCCTACGATTTCCACTGAGAACTATAACCCGGACCGGCAGGCCAGACTCGTAGGCTAGATGGACCGCCTCTTCCATTCGTTGGCGTCTCGCCCGACGAGTAGCGTTTATTTCGGTCCGTGTGGGCGAATCACGAAAATTCAGACGGTGCTCGAGTCCTTCATTTCTCTCGAGCATCGCATCGAACCACAAGTTCAGCAACACCAAGGCATTTGGTTCGACAAGTGCCCATTCGTAGCAATATTTAGGGTTTGCTCCAGGATTCTCAGCTCCGTTCTTGTAATTCGTCCAATCGCTTACGTCGATACCAGCGGATCGCGCCAGGTCTATTACCCTTTGCTGTCGCACGGGTCTGATCTCATATAGAAACGACATCGCTGAACCTTTCTGCTCTTGAGTTCATTCGGCCCATCAAGTTATTCTATCGTTTCCGGATATCTCCACGAATCAAATGCGCATTTATCTGTCGTCTTTGCCACTCGCGGCTAACAGATCTTCCCTGTAACAGTCGAACTGCCTTAAAAGAATAGATAATCTCTTGACAGTTTTATAACCATTCATTTCCTTCATTCCGTATATCATGTCAATTTTCAGATTATCCAGAAGACTGAAGATTCCACATACGGGCAATGCCGCCTGCATTACAGGTGAGAGTTGAGGGATAGTTATGGAACAGTCAGGGCCAAGTCTTGAAACGTGCATTGTCTTTCCTCACGTTCAAACTTCGGTCTTTTGTTTAGAGCGATTGGGAATGTTTCATAATGATTGAGAATTGTCAACGTTCAATTTCACCCAACAAGGAATATCATTTGAAATTGTGGATACCGGTGAAAATGATTGGATGCTACATCTCATCTGTATATTTGGTAGCATTCCTTGAGGCAGCCAGGACCTGACCTTCCCCGGCCGCTGAAGGCGACGATAGAATAATTACATTCTCAACGTCGCGATAAGTCGCTTCGGGTTGAGCAACAGGTTGAGGGCGTCCGTGGCATGTCTGCAAACGATATCTGCCGCCTGCAGGGTCTGGATGCAGGCCCCTTCGGCTTCTGTGACGCAGATCCCAAGCGCCGCATCTCTCAACATCAGCAAGTCATTCCTGCCATTGCCCACGCATACGGCGGATTGCGCGCCGAGCTGCCTGAGATAATCCGCCTTGCCTTGGTCTTGGCGATCCGGCGGCAAAATCGTCAGTTTTACAGGAAGCTCCCTCAAGTTTTTGGCTGCGCAACCAAAGGTGTCTGCCGTCACAATATGTATTTCCAAATCGGTTGAGAGCGCTCCGAGCAACGGAATCACTTCCGGTACCAGAATCCCGTCGCAAGCCAATGTGCCGTTATAGTCTACGACCAGGAAACGAAGACGAAGTTCGCCGCGTCCGGGGATATCAATCGCTATCATGGCGCCTCAATTTGACTTCAGAATGTAGTCCAGCACCTCATCGAGGTTTTGAAAAAGCCTGAATCCATTAGCGGGATAAGCCTTATTCCAAGGGAACGACAACCCGGCTCCCCGTGCTCCACTTTCTATCGCTTTTTGAAGCGTCAGCGGCGAATCATCCACGACGACATCAGCCGTTGGAAAGAGAACGGTCTTGTTCAGAGAAAGATGAAGTTCAAAGTAGCCGTCACCGGTTTCATGATTGGCTTCCTTTCGATAGGTAAAACACGACGCGCTATCTATGGACGATTTTGCATGAAAAATCAATCGGAGTAATGACTGGCGTGATAGATGGCGGGCCCTCTGACGACCAAAGCCATCGCGAACAAGGGATATTCCTTACCATTATGCTTACATTCATTCACCATTGACCTTACCAGTGGCATAGTGGACTATGGCAACGGTCTATTGATCCAGTTATTAAAATCAGGAAGGAGAAAAAAATGGCAGATCAAGCATGCCCCAATTGCGGTTGCATCATTGGCGACAAGGCATTTAAAAGAGGAGGTGTTGTCTACTGTTGTGAGCCCTGTGCGGACAGTTGTAAATGTGAATGCGGATGCGTTGATGAATCGCAGCAGGCAGAACAGCACGCCCCCATGAAAGGACGGAGACGCGGCAGCAATTGATCAATGAATTGGGACCGCTGACAAGTGATCGTTGTGAATGGCGTTCTTGAAGTCAGGATGCCCAAGACTGAGACAGCCAAGAGCAAGGAAGTCAAAGTTAAAATTGAATAGCAGGGTGACTTCGCGGTGAAGTGTGGCAATACACACTGCGGACACTGCATCCCTGCCTTTCCGTCAGATATAGGGCCAACTCAAGAAGCCCCTTCCGGCAGTGGCACAGAGAACCCTGGAGGGTGAACGAAGCGCTGCCGGATGGCAACCGCCAAGCGCGACCCATGCCGTTCCGGCCAAATGCGAGGAGGAGTTACTTTCCTCGGGCAGGGCCGGTCGAAATCGAGGAGAGGTTCTTCTGCTCTTCCCTCTATTCTGTTGAGTGGTACTCCTCCGTTCAATATTTCATAGGCTTCGATGTATTTGTCGATCATCTTTTCCAGGTCGTGTTCCTGCCTTGTTTCCCGCATAATCCGCTTGATCTGCCTTTCGCGAACCTCCTGGGAAAGCCGGTGGAACTGAACGGTCTGGGTCAGCCCGTACCAGAGGCCCTGGGAATTATAGTCTCGAAACAGGAAGCCATTGCCTCTGCCATTGGAGGCGCCGTTGGCGCTGAGTTCTCGGATTTTTTCGTGGTAGCCACCCGTATCGCGGTTGGTGGCCGTAGCCCCGAACAGGTTTCCAACCTGATCGATCTGCCCGCAGGGCTCGTATAGGGAGGCGCCGAAGACATCGCTCGCCGCGGCAAAACCGAGCATCGACAAGGGTTCGTTGAAGCGCTGGTAGGCAATCTTCCCTCCCGATGCGTAGGCGATCCGCCCGCAGATCTCTTCATGGCGCCGGTCATTTCCGACGCCGTTGCCCACAATGGCCATCTGCGTGCCCGGATGGTAGTTCACGAACCGCTGGGCGATCTCTTCAAGAAGCTCGATCCCTTTTTGCGAGGGATCGAGACGCGACGGCCAATAAAGCAGAATCGCTTCGGGGTTGATGGTGAGCCCGGTCTGCTTCTGGAACTCGACAAGATTCTCGCGCTTGGCGGCGATGACGTCCTCTTCGGGACCGTATTTCCGGAAGAGGTGATCGCTTCGTTCGGGGTACATCTTCCATGCCGGCGCGTTCAGGATGGCCCGAGTTGCGCCGGATTGATGCTTCATCCGGACCTCCTGGCGAACACTGGGGGAAATGATGGGGTGACTTTCAAAATGGCCATCCACGATCTCCCGGAGAAAGCGCTTCCCCACGAAATTGACCAGGCTGGCGTTCTTGACGGCCGTGGCCTGGGAATCAATCGCCTGCCTTCCATAATCGATGGAACGGTAGAGATAATTCGAGAGCCTCTCTGTATCCACGCCGAAGAGGTGGTCATTGGGAATGTGCCCGGTGTGGACATTGTGGAGCGTATGCAGAACCGGGCATCCGATGCTCTTGGCATAGCCCGTGATGATCCCGCCGGCCATCCAGTCATGGCTGTGGATGATCAGGCGGCCGCCGTTTTTGGCCCGGATCCCCGGGATGATCTGGTTGACCATAGTCTTCTGGAATTCCGCCGCGTTCACCACAGGATTGCCGGCATAGGCGTCCGGGAGGTTGCTGAAGACCGCGGAATTGACCAAATGGACACGGTCCGGATCGATGGTGCCGGTGACCCAGTTCCATTGGTCCTCGTTAAGATTGTTCTCCTGCCGGAACCGCCGGCTCAGGTTCAATGTGGCGAGATGGCATTCGATGCCCCGGTTGGTCAATCCCTCGCAAAGGGTGGAAACCACCTCTCCCATCCCGCCGCTTTTACCCGATATGTAAGCGGCCAGAGGTCCCATATCGCTGGGAAGACGACCTGTCTCCGGGGCGATCTGCAGAACAACTGTTTTCTCCGTATATCGGCGACTGTTGCCGTAAACGATCATGACGCACCTCTGAACATCCGATATTGGTTTGTTAACGTGTAACCGATATCGCAGACGGAAACAATGAGAAGAAAACAGGGGTTAAATGGTAAGGGAAACCTAAGGTCTGCATGCAGGTTACGGTCGTTAATCGACAGCCTTATCCCGATGCAGAATACTGGCGAAGAGCCCTTCATGACTTATAGTAAAAGCTCACGCGCGTAAGACGCGACAAAAGTGATGAGATTGTCCATCTCCTTCTCTTTCAGGGGGACAAATGACCGGGCGTAACTGATGTTCTCTTCAAGCTGCGGGATAGTATCACAGCCGATGATCGCTGTTGTTACGGGATGGGAGAGGGCGAAACGGTAGAACGGTTCAACAGAATCATATCCGGGTATTTGCGTTACCATTCCCCTGAAATAGACCTTCAACAATAGGGGTAACCACCCCGTCGGCCATGGACTTGACCAACTCCCAGGCGTGCGAGGAGGCGACCGGCGCCGCCGCGATTCCGATAAGAGGCCCTCTTGATCAGGCCCCTGACAAATACTTCCGGAACCAATCGGCAGCAAGTTCAGAGACCGATTCCAGCGTGCCCGGTTCCTCGAACAGATGGGTGGCGCCGGGAACGATTATCAACTTCTTCATCGATTTCAAACGGTCCATGGCTTGTTCATTGAGTTGGATGACCTGGTCATCGTTTCCCCCGACGATAAGCAAGGTCGGCGCCTGCACACGATCCAGCGCCGGACCGGCCAGGTCGGGTCTCCCTCCGCGGGAGACGATCGCCTTCACGAGGCCCTGGTTCATGTTTTCCGCCACCAGGGCTGCTGCGCCGCCGGTGCTGGCGCCGAAATAGCCGACCGATAGGGCCCGGATATCACTCTGCGCGGAGAGCCACCGGGTCGCTCCGGAAAGGCGCTTGGCCAACAGCGGGATGTCGAAGCGCAATTGCATCGTCACATCGTCTACCTTTTCCTCGGCCTGGGTCAGCAGATCGAACAGCAGTGTCGCCAGCCCCTGATTTTGGAGAAATCGAGCCACATAGCGGTTTCTCGAACTCAGACGGCTGCTGCCGCTGCCGTGGGCAAACAGAACGATCCCCCGGGCTTTGCCGGGAACGGCCAGGTCCCCCTGCAGTTGGATGGTCCCCAAGTCAATCCGTACCGCCCTTTCCCGACTGATTGTTTCCATGTCTTTGCTCATCGTCTTCCCTCACTTTTTTCCGGCCCCCCGGTCAGAGTCTACGAGCCGCTCCCGCACTTCGTCATCGGTATTTTGCGGAAACTGCTCATACCAGGCTCCCACCCCATAGAACGGCTCCGGTGTCATGCCGCAGATAATCTCGTCCACTTCCTCCCGAAAGGCATCACAGGTGTCCGGCGCTGCTGTCGGGACAGCAACGACGAGCCGCCTGGGGGCGAGTTTTTTCAGTGCCAGTACGGCCGCCCGCATCGTAGCCCCGGTCGCAAGGCCATCGTCGACCACGATCACCGTGCGACCCTCCACGTCCAAGGGGGGACGTTTTTCCCGATAGGCCTCCTCCCGCCTCCGGAGTTCCACCCCTTCCTTCATCGCGACGGCCTCGATGGCGGCGTTCGAGATTCTCAGCTCCCGGACCACATCCTCATTCATCACGCGGATGCCGCCCGAGGCGATGGCTCCCATGGCCAGTTCCTCATTGCCCGGCGTGCCCAGTTTCCGGACCAGAAATACATCGAGGGGCAGTTTCAGGATCCGGGCAAGCTCGTATGCGACGATCACCCCACCGCGGGGGAGCCCAAGGACAATGGCCTTGGGGTCTCCCGCGTAGGGTTTCAGTTGGCTGGCCAGATATTGCCCGGCTTGTGACCGGTCTTGAAAACGAAACATACTTCACCTCCTCATGGGTTCCCCGTGATCCCTTATGTACAGAGGCGCCTCTTAGGGAAAGCGCCGGCCGAAGGGGCACAGCGTCTTCCCCTGGTTCCCCTTTTGATCCAAGATACGCAGGAGGTGAAGCGGATACAATAAGAAACGGGGAGGGGTTTATCGATAGGCTTTCCCTACCAATGGTGGGAGAAAGGATGTTCGTGTGCTCGTCTTGCTGATCCGGTTGCACCCATGCGTTGTAAGTTTTTCCCTGACAATATCCATACGATCGCCCCGGAAGTCCAGGTTCGTGCTGTCGTCCCATTCAAAATCGGACGCTTTCATGATCTCACTGTATTACAAACGGCAACGTTTGTTAATGGAGATATTCTCCTTGACATCCCCACAATTCCGACATCAATATCTCAAACGGGGTCCAGTCCCCACATTTCATTTGACATTCTTATGGATAGTCAGCATTGTATTCATGACGCAAGACGGCTCCCAACAAGCGTCTCCTTATTTCTTTCCAGCCGTCATCGTTTCTCGCAACCCAGGGTGACCCGATGAAGGATTCATCCATAAACAACCGGACACCGATAAAAATAGCAGGAGTCTCCAAGACGGAGAGCCCATGAGACGGAAAGGCGCCGCAATGACCGCAAAGAAAACAAGACGGGATGATTCCGTCGATTTGCGCCGGCGGGCGGAGGAGATAGCCCGGGAAAAGGCAGCCCGGATGCCGGAAAATGTGGCGGCGCTGTCCCCTGACGAAGTGCGACAGACGATCCACGAGCTGCGGGTGCACCAGATCGAACTGGAGATGCAGAACGAGGAACTGCGCCGGGCGCAGGGAGAACTGGAAGCGGCGCGGGCGCGGTATTTCGACCTGTACGACTTGGCGCCGATAGGCTATTGCACCGTCAGTGAGGCGGGGGTGATTTTGGAGGGAAACCTAACCGCCGCCAATATGTTGTGCGTGGCGAGAGGCGCCCTGGTCACGCAGCCGTTGACCCGCTTTATCCTCCCCGAGGATCGGGACATCTATTATCGGCACCGTAAATTGCTCTTTGAAACAGGGGCGCCGCAGGTATGTGAGATGCGGATGGTGAATAAAAACTCTGCACCCTTCTGGGCGCAGATGGAGGCGCGCTTGGCGCAGAACGCCGATGGCGCGCCTGTATGCCGCGCTGTGCTGAGCGACATCACCGCCCGCAACCGGGCGGAGGCGGAGCTGCAACAGGCGCACGATGAACTGGAGCATCGTGTGACGGAGCGGACGGAGGCGTTGAGGCGGGCGAACAAGGAACGGCGGACGGACGTCATCAACCGCAAGCGGGTGGAAGAGATATTGCACCGAACGGAAGAGAACTTCCGCCGTTCTCTCGATGACTCGCCGCTGGGTGTGCGCATCGTATCCGTAGAAGGTGAGACGATTTATGCCAACCGGGCTATTCTGGATATCTATGGCTACGACAGCGTTGAAGAACTGAGAACGACACCCATCAAGAATCGCTATACACCACAGAGTTATGCAGAGTTTAAGATAAGAAGTGAAAAAAGAAAAGGGGATCATGGGCCTTCCGGATATGAAATAAGCATCGTGAGGAAAGACGGTGAAATCCGCCATCTCCAGGTTTTCCGCAAAGAAGTACTCTGGGATGGTGAAAAACAGTTTCAGGTAATATACCAGGACATTACCGAGCGCAAGCGGGCGGAAAAAGAAGTTGTCGAGACCTTGCAACAGTTGCAGGAAACAAGAGACATGTTGATTCAGTTTGAAAAACACGCGGCCGTCGGACGATTGTCTGTCGGCGTCGCCCATGAAATCCTCAATCCCGCCAGCATCATCTCCTCCCGACTTCAATTTCTCGAAGAAGAAAACCTTTCGGAACCTGCACGGGAAAACGTGAGGGTCAGCCGGGAACAACTGCGGAGAATTGTAAAGATCAGCCATGATTTGCTTCAATCCTCCGCCAAAAAGCCAAGGATGTCTGTTGGCGGCGACCTCCGCCGTGTCATCGAAGTGGGTCTGCAAATGACGGAACAGAGGAGGAAAGAAGATCATGTCCAAGTCGAGTACAATCCCCCGCCGGAGACCATCCCTGTCAAAATAGAAACGGACAGGATGGTGAAGGTGATGGTCAACCTTATCATCAACGCCTGCGACGCGATGACGGGCAACCAGACAAAACGCCTGATTATTACTGTTCATCGTCCGGAGGTTGCCTCGACGAGACCATCCGTCCGTCTGATTGTCGCCGACAACGGTCTCGGTATCCTTGCGGGGGAAATGGACAAGATTTTTGAGCCGTTCTTTACAAGGAAAGATCCGGGAAAAGGCACGGGATTGGGCTTGTCCGTCTCTAAAGGCATCATCCGGGAACATGACGGAACGATTCATGCGGAAAACAATGATCTGGGTGGCGCATCCTTCATCATTGAATTGCCGCTTTATTGCCCATGAAGCGGTGTAGGTATAATTCATGCAGTATATGGGGAGTCGTCATGCTGCACTTTGCTTAACAGAGACGATAATGATCGGTTCAAAACATTAAATCATGCCGTTGCGTTCCGGGGACTACTGGATATGCTGGAATGGATTCCGTACAAGTATGGAAATATTTCCATAGAGAGGATTCCATATTGTCTGGACTGATCGGAGAAGCCATGATCGCACGAACCCTTTTGTACTTCCCCATCGTTCACAGCCAATCGGATATGGGGGCCCTGAGCGAATCCGTTAGAAAAGTCACGCTTCAGAAGCTCGGCGAGCGGGTCTGGCGGCAAAAGGTTAATCTTGTCAAACGTTTCTGGTCTGATGTGGAAAACATTCTCAATCAACTTACCCTTTCTTATGCGCAAACCCGCGTTTACCAGGACGGCCTGCCCGTTTGCGGCAAGGAGTTTGATATTGTTACGGAACTGGCAAAGAAGGGGAGCCCGAATCACCAGATCCTGCTCCGCCTGATGGAAAAAGGGGCGACGGTCATGGGCACGGAATCCGCGGAACTGCTGATCGAAGAATATCATCTCATCAAAAGGATTCTCGAAACCGGGGATGTCAAAGACGCAATCGCAATTGAAGTCAGGCAAAAAGCGGCAAGCGACCTTCTCCTTAAAAAACGGGATGAATTTATAGCGGCAAGGATCGACCAGACCCTGCAAGCGGGGGAGACGGGCGTCCTTTTTCTGGGCCTGCTGCACAACCCTGCCGTCTTCCTGCCGGAAGATATTCATGTTCATTATCCCCTGAACCGGCCTCTGGCGGCTTCGCATAGGAGGAATAAACAAGATGGCTAAACATATCTCCCGAGTCCTGGTTGTCGACGATGAAGAAGAAATACGGAAGGTCTTGAGCCACATCCTGGAAAAGGAAGGATTCGAGGTCATCACCGCCCCGGACGGGCAGCTGGCGCTGCAGCGGATCTGTTTTGACGCGCCCGATATTGTCCTGCTCGATGTGCGCATGCCGGGTCTCAATGGCATGGAGGTCCTCAAGAAAATCAAGGAAATTGACGACGGTCTGCCGGTGGTCCTCGTAACGGCGTACGCCGATATTCACCAGGCTGTGGAGGCCATGAAGGAAGGGGCTTACGATTACCTGGGCAAACCTTTCGACAATGAAGAGGTTGTCTGGGTTGCCCGCCGGGCTCTGGCGGAAGGGCAATTAAAGAGAGACCTCAAATCCATGAACGATCGCCGCCGGGGGAACTTCGGTCTTATCGAGAACATGGGACCGAGCGATAAGATTGCCCGCCTCGCGGCCGATGTTCACCGGGTGGCAAAGTCCGACTTTTCCGTGATCATCATGGGCGAAACGGGTTCAGGCAAGGAACTTGTCGCGAGGGCGATTCACGGGGACAGCAACCGGGCGAAAGCGCCCTTTGTGGCGGTGGATTGCGGGGCCATCCCGGAGAACCTCCTGGAGAGCGAACTGTTTGGCCATGAAAAGGGATCGTTCACAGGGGCGGATCGTCAGAAGTTAGGCAAATTCGAGCTGGCCCACGGCGGCACCCTCTTTATGGACGAAATCGGGAATATGCCCATCGGCTCCCAGGCGAAGTTCCTCCGGGTGCTTCAGGACAGGAAACTCAATCGGGTGGGTGGGGTTAAACCCGTGGACGTGGATATCCGGCTAACGGTGGCCACCAACAGGGACCTGCTCGAGATGGCGTCGAACGGCGCATTCAGAAAGGACCTCTATTACCGCCTGAGCGAATTTGCCGTCTGTGTTCCGGCCTTGAGAGAGCGGAAAGAAGATATTCCCTATCTGGCAAAACGTTTTCTGGATCTGGCCAACATCGAACTGAACAAGATGATCACAGGCTTTACCGACGCGGCAGTGGAGATGTTGATGTCTTATGATTGGCCGGGGAATGTCCGCCAGCTCCGGTCTGTGATCCGGCGGGCCACCCTGATAGCCGGGGATGAGATCACCGAAAAGGATCTCAGCATCAAGCGGGCTGAGATGCCCGGACTTGCCTTTTCCCCGAAGATCCAAGGGACGCCCTGGAAAAATGCATCATTGGGTCAAATTGTCCAGCAGAGCGTCCTTGCCGTGGAAAAGGAGATATTGAACGAAGTGCTGCGCTTCACGGGGGGAAACAAGGCAAGGGCGGCAAGGTTGCTGCAGGTAGATTACAAAACTATCCATACGAAGGTAAAAAAATTTGGCATCCAACAGAATGGAGAAAACTATGGCAACAAAGCGTAAGTCGGACGGCAAGAAGCCGGATGAGGACCGGGGAGACATCGGGGGAGGCATTTTGGGCAGCCTGACGGGCTTTATAAACAATTTGGGAGACCTGGCCGAGGCGGGGGAGCGGCTTTCTCGGCGCCGGACCGCAAAACAGGATGCCGGGGAAAAAGGGCGCGCCGGGGATAAGGCGGGAGGTGAGAACCGTTTCGGCCGTATCCTGAGCGGTTTGACCGACATCGCCGAAAAGCTGAGCGAGATCTCGGAGAAAGGGGAAACCGTCACCAAAAAGGGAGAATTTACCTTCCCTTCCAAAGAGGGCGGCGTCAAAGGAGTTTACGGTTTCAGCCTGAAAACAGGCCTCGGCGGGAAGGATGACGCCATCAAGGTGGAGCCCTTCGGTAATATCCGCAAGGACAAGAAAACCGGCGAGGCGGTGGTCCAGGAGATCCATGAACCCCTGATTGATGTCTTCGAAGACGGGGATGCCACCACCCTGATCGCGGAAATGCCCGGCGTGGGACCGGATGATATAAAAATCGATGTCCGGGATGATGTCCTGACGATCTCGGCCAACAAGGGGGCTAAAAAGTACCGGAAAGAGATCCTCCTGAGCCATTCCCCCGCCAAAGACAGGATTAAGGTAACCTGCAACAACGGTATCGTGACCATCCGCTGTGAAAAGGCGGGATAAATGATTGATGGAGAAGGAAGAGGCATCATGAAAGAGACGGAAAAACCGTTTATCAAGCTGAAAGTGACGGAAGCATTGACCAAGGATGTCGGCCGCGCGCTGGCCCGGATGGGGCCGGAAGACCTCGAACGGCTTGAGGCTGCCGTCGGAGACACGGTGGAGGTCGAGGGAAAACGCAAGGCCCTCTGCAAGGTCATGCCCGCCTATCAGGAAATCCGTGGTCAGTCGCGGGTCCAACTCGACGGTCTGACCCGGGAGAACGCCGGCGTCGGCCTTGATGAAACGGTGAAGATCAGCAAGATGAAGTGCCGTCCGGCGGAACGGATCGTCCTGACGCCGACCAACGTCACCCCCGCAGAACGGGATCTGCAATACATCGGAAGCCTTTTGGACGGCCTGCCGGTCCTGGAGGGGGCAAAGATCCAGGCGGCCCTGTTCGGCAGCCGCGCCGCCTTCTTCAAGGTCGAATCCGTGACGCCCAAGGGTCCGGTGATCATCAACCCGGCTACAATCCTGGTCATCGGCAAGTCCCAGGGAGAAGAAGGGGGCGGCAGGACCCTCGCCTATGAAGACATCGGCGGCCTGAAATCCCAGCTCCAGCGGATCAGGGAGATGATCGAATTGCCGCTCCGGTATCCCGAGGTCTTTGAACGCCTGGGGATCGACGCGCCCAAGGGCGTGCTCCTCTACGGCCCTCCCGGTTGCGGGAAAACCCTCATCGCCAGGGCCATCGCCCACGAGACGGAGGCCAATTTCTTTTCCATCAGCGGGCCGGAGATCATCCACAAGTTCTACGGCGAAAGCGAGGCCCACCTCCGGAAAATATTCGAAGAGGCGACCAAGAAGGGACCGAGCATCCTATTCCTGGATGAGATCGACGCCATCGCCCCCCGTAGGGAAAACGTTGTCGGAGACGTGGAGAAACGGGTCGTCGCCCAGCTCCTCGCCCTCATGGACGGCCTGAACAAAAGACAGAACGTCATCGTCATCGCCGCCACCAACATCCCCAACGCCCTTGACCCGGCCCTGCGGCGTCCGGGGCGGTTCGACCGGGAGATCGTCATTCCGATCCCGGACCGGCGCGGCCGCACGGAGATCCTGGAAATTCACAGCAGGGGGATGCCTCTGGCGGAAGACGTCCGGATGGAGCATCTGGCGGAGATCACCCACGGTTTCGTCGGGGCGGATCTGGAGGCCCTCTGCCGGGAAGCGGCCATGAGTTGCCTGCGCCAGATCATGGGGGATATCGATTTTGCCCAGGCCGGGATTCCCTACGAGACCCTCGCGAAACTCGAAGTGCGCATGGAGGATTTTCTGTCCGCCCTGCGGGAGATCGAACCCTCGGCCATTCGGGAGGTGTTTGTCGAATCCCCCAATATTCACTGGGACGACGTGGGAGGGATGTCTTCCCTGAAGGAGCGCCTGATCGAGGCCGTGGAGTGGCCGCTCAAGTATCCCCACTTTTTTGAAAAGGCCGGCGTGACGCCTCCCAAGGGGATTCTGCTGGTCGGCCCCCCGGGGTGCGGGAAGACCTTGATTGCCAAGGCGATCGCCACGGAGAGTCATGTAAATTTCATCTCCGTTAAGGGGCCGGCCCTGATGTCGAAGTGGGTCGGGGAGTCGGAGAAAGGGGTGAGGGAGATCTTTCACAAGGCAAAGCAGGCGGCCCCCTGCATCATCTTCTTCGATGAAATAGACGCCCTCGTTCCGACCCGGAGCTCCGGGTCGTCGGATTCCCATGTTTCAGAGCGGATACTGAGCCAGTTCCTGGCCGAGTTCGACGGCATCGATGAACTCCGGGGGGTCCTCGTCCTAGGGGCGACAAACCGCATGGATATGCTGGACGCAGCGGTCCTCCGTCCGGGCCGTTTCGACGATATCGTGGAGATGATGATGCCCAGCCCGGAGGACCGGGAGGCGATCTTTGCCGTCCACCTCCGCCAAAAGCCTGTGGCAAAAGAGGTGAAATCCGCCGCATTGGCTGAGAAAACGGAAGGTTTCAGCGGGGCCGACATTGCCTCCGTCGTGCGGAAAGCGGCCATGACGGCGGTGCGCCGCGCCGTTTCGTCCATGGAGAAGGCCGGGGCCGGGGAACCCGACATCCTCATCAGTCGCCAGGATGTCGAAGACGCCGTTGCGGAAGTGCTCAGGGGGATGGGATGAGCCTGGGAATCTATCTTTTCTGCCTGACGCCGGCCGTTCCCCGTCCGGAGATCGCCGGGACAGGGATCGACGGGCAACATCCCCTTTTTGTCGAGATCATCGGGGAGGTCGCCGCCGTCCTTGCAGAGGTTAACCTTGAGGACTTCACCGGCCCCGAGTCCCAGGAGAAAATGGAAGATCTGAAGTGGGTGGCGCCCCGGGCACTCCGTCATGAAGAGGTCGTCCTCTCCGCAATGGAACGGGGTCCGGTGTTGCCCGTTCGTTTCGGAACGGTCTTTTCTTCAACAGAAGCGGCGGCGGAACCACTGAGGCAGCGCCAGGACGTCTTGCTGAAGTTTTTCCGGGATACCATCGATAAAAAAGAATGGACTCTCAAGGGATACGTGGATCGGCCCCATACCCGGGCGCGAATGACGGCTGCCCGTCTCACGGCGGAAAAGGAACAATTGGAAGGGCTTTCTCCCGGTAAGCGCTATTTTTTAGAGCAAAAAATCAAGGGAGCCGTGGATAAGGATGTGGCAGCCTGGCTGAAAGAGATGGGGCGAGACATCTTAAGCGTCGCGAAGAAGATGTCCGTGGGGTTCAGTGCATGCCGTCTCCAGTCGCAGGATGTCACCGCCAGGGACGAGGAGATGTTTTTCCACGGCGCCCTGCTCGTTCCCGACCGGTCCATGGCGGCCTTGGAAGGCATGACGGACGAATGGAACAAGCGCCATAAATCCCAGGGGCTCAGTGCTGAGCTTTCCGGCCCCTGGCCGCCCTACCACTTCGCCCCGGTTCTTGAATAAATGTGAGGTGATGGCTGCCCTACACAGGCGCACTCATTCCTGCCCAGGCAGGAATCAATCGTACAAGCGAGAATTGACGCATGTTTATATACAATAACCGGAAAATTCGACACTACGAAAAACGTTTCGGGGTCATAGCCATCGACAAGGGATTCATCAAGGGCGATGATCTGGTGAAGGGACTTGCTGTTCAGGCCAACGAGGATCGCAACAACGTGCCCCATCGCTTGCTGGGGGAAGTCTTTTTTCATATGGGTCTTATGACGGACAGGCAGGTCGATGAAGTGCTACATGAGATTTTCAGTAAAGTCCCCTGATTTCTCGGTGTATCATCCAGCCATGCTGGACTCTCAGGGAAAGAATCGAAAACATGAAGTAGCTGAATATTGATGACCTCGTAAAAAGTCCATTTTGGCCTTTTTGTGTCATTCCCGCGGAAGCGGGAATCAAGTCTTTTCAGTATGTTCCAAGCATGCTGGATTCCCGCATTCGCGGGAATGACAAAGTGGGGGTATTTTTCAACGCTCTCAATCTACAGAGGGATCATGGCTTATCTGATATACGGCATCGTGAAAGAGCCGGCGGTCATTGATGCGCAATGCACGGATCATGACAGGATTCATACCGGGGAGAGGAACCCGGATTTAGCGAATTCCGGCCATCCACCCGGAATGAACCCCGGGAATTTGACGGGGGTAAAGGGCCGGAAGGTTGTATTTGTCGCCGGTCAGGGACTGTGCGCGGCCGTATCGGAGTTGGACGTCGAAGAGGGCGCGCCGCCCGTTTCGGAACTCCTGGTCTATAGCAAGGTAGTGGAGGATCTCCATCGCCTGCAGGCGGTTGTCCCCATGCGGTACGGATGTTTCTTCAACGGAATTCAGGCGATTCGGAACACCTTGAAGGAGAGGCAGCGTCAGTATGAGACCCTGCTTGCACAATTGGAAGGCCATGTCGAAATGGGTATCCGGATCCTTCTCCCCGAAAAGGATCAGCCTCCCCGGCAGGAGAAGGCGATGAAAGGGCGGGACACCCTTTCCACCGCAGGATCTACGGCGCAGCCGATGGACGAACCGTCGGTGGACGGTCGCGCCTATCTTGCCCTCCGGAAGGTCCATTACCAGATGCAAAATGAGACGTTGCAGGGTCGCCAGGGGCTTATCGATCGCTATATCCAGGCATTTTCCGGTCTTTACGCCAAACACCGGACAGAGACGGATACGAAGAACAGCGCCGTCCTTTTGTCCCTCTACTTTCTGACGCCGGTAAGCAAGGTCAACCATTTCCGGGAAACCTTCGGGCAGATAGCGGAGCACGGATACGCCAAAGCCCTGCTTAGCGGCCCCTGGCCGCCCTATAATTTTGCCACTCCCGATATCGGTAAATTTGGGGGTAAATTTGGGGACATGACATGACTTAAATTCGCAGAATTCGGGATCGTGTCCCCAAATTTACAGCGGTTAAGTAAAGGAGAAAGCAAAGATGGAAGACAAAACCCTGAAAGAAGCAGGCCACAGCCTTTCGGAACGGTACGAGCAGCTTTACACGATGCTCCTCGACGCCATCCCCTCGTCCGTCCTCCTGATCGATCAGCACATGTGCATTGTCTCGGCGAATCGCAATTTTCTCGAAAAAGGCCAAAGGACCCTTGCGAATACCATCGGCTACCGGCTGGAAGAGGTTTTCCCCACCATCATCCTCGATCAGATGGATATTACCAAGCGCATCCGCCAGGTCATTGAAAAAAATCAACCGGCCAAGGGAGAGCGGATGACCTACCGCGCCCCCGGGGTGCCCATCCGCATCTATTACTACAGCA
>CAYSSF010000024.1:11478-28047 GCA_964433455.1 uncultured Syntrophaceae bacterium | reverse complement strand
TCAGCGCCTCGTCCGTGTGGCATCGGACGCAGCCGCCGCCCGTTTCGGCAACGGCCGTGCCGCAGGCAAACAGGACAAGCGCAATCGAATACAGAGCCATTTTCTTCATGCCTACCTCCATGTTTTTTCTAACCGTTCCCACACCAACGCATTTTCTTGCCGTCACTCATTACGGCGGCTATACAGCAAAAAAACTTTACAGTCAAGACACTCCCATTCAAAATAACCCTCTTGCACTGAGTTCCGGCAATCTCCCATCACGGCCGCTCCGGGTGTTGATAAGCCGCGCAATTGGAATACAACTGTTCCGCTCACCCCCACAAATCCCATCAGGGCGTCTTCCCGTTCCAAAAATCCGCCATCTTTCCCCCAGGCCTACTTCATTTCCGGGTAACGGGGAAACGCTTCATCCGAAAACCGGTTGGCGGATCTCGTACGCCGAAACCAGGTTATCCACTTTTCTACGCAAAGGCAGTGCCATTCCTTGCCGGCGGGAGAAATGATAGAGAGAAGACGGAAATTAACAATATATATTCAATTGTTTTAGAATACAGGGCGGGATGGCCGCTGCTTGCCCCGCCTGAAAAAAAGATCACCTGCGAGACCGGTCACTGCATGAAAAGAGACATTGAATGGGCGTCGATTATGATAACCTATTAAATTGGTGAGGGAATATTAGATATGTCTGTATTCAGAGATGTTGTCTGAAGATAAGCAAACAAAAAGGGGAGGAGCCTCGGCTTTGCGGTGTGATCCATTTCACGCAAGGAGTGACGCGCAAATGTCCCCCTACCGCGCCGCTATCCCGTATTTCTCCATACGGTACAGGAGGGCCGAACGGGTGATCCCCAGGATTCTGGCCGCCTGGACTTTATTGCCCTTCTTTATTCGCAATGCCTCCCGAATGTATTTTTTTTCTACTTCGTCCAGGATGATTCCCTGCGGAGAAAGGACCGGTCCGCACTCTCCGCGCTCCTGATCGCCCATTTTCTGCTGTAGAGGCGCAAGGTGCGTTCCCAGGATCGTCTCCCCTTTTTCCAGCAGGACGATCCTTTCCGCCATATTCCGTATCTCCCGGATATTCCCCGGCCAGGGATAGGCAAGCAGTTGTTCCTCCGCTTCCGGGGTAATCCTCAAAAATCTTTTATTGAACTGCTCATTGAACCTTTCGACAAAAAAACGGAAGAGCGGCAGGATGTCCTCTTTTCGGTCCCGCAAGGAAGGGATGCACACCTTAACCACATTGAGTCTGAAGTAGAGATCGTCCCGGAAAGTTCCCTTCGTCACCTCCGCTTCCAGATCCTTGTTTGAGGCGGCAATGATCCTCACGTCGGCCCTCTTTTTTTCCACACCGCCCACCTTGAAATATTCCTTTTCCTCCAGAACCCTCAAAATCTTTACCTGGGCCGCAGGTGGAAGCTCCAGCACCTCGTCGAGAAAAAGGGTGCCGCCCTGGGCAGCCTCTACCTTGCCGATTTTTCCCTTTTCAGAGGCGCCGGTAAAGGCGCCCTTTTCGTAACCGAACAGTTCGCTTTCGAAAAGATCCTTCGGAATGGCGCCGCAGTTGAGAGGGATGAAGGGGAGGGCGGAACGGGGACTCAAATAATGGATATATTCGGCAAAGAGTTCTTTTCCTGTTCCCGTTTCTCCTTCAAGGAGAACGGTGGTATCCGCCCCCCGGGCAACCTTCCCGGCGAGGACAAAGGCATCCTTTATTTTCCGACTGACCGCGATGATCGCACCGGAACGGAACTTTTCCCGATATTGCACCCGGAGCCATTCCACCTCTTTTTTCATCCGGATACGTTCGAGACCTTTTTGCACCAGGGTTTCCAGTTGCTCCAGGTCGAAAGGTTTGACCAGAAAATCAAAGGCGCCCATCTTCATCGAGTTTACGGCGAGCTCAACGGATCCCTGTGCGGTCATGATGATGACCGGGACGCCCGTGTCTTTTTCCCGGATCAGGCGCAGCACCTCATCACCATTGATCCCGGGCAGCCAGTGATCCAGCAGGATCAAATCCGGACTCTCTTTTCGAAACAGGTCGATCCCTTCCTCCCCGCTCTGGGCCGTGACGACATCATAGCCGGAGACCTTTAGGGCAACATCGAGAGAATTTCGGAGGACCGGTTCATCATCAATCACAAGGATTTTAAATATCATGGCATCTACGGTTCCTGTCGTCCGTGCCGGCTTACGGCCTGCCTGTCATTCCCAACAAATCATGTCATTGGACCGGCTTCACCGCCGCCGGCTGAAAACGCCCGCGGGCGGATTCATACGGCGGTTGCCGGGAAGCGGATGGTGAAGACCGATCCCTTCCCCTCAAAACTCGTCACATCGATCAGCGCCCCATGATTTTCCAGTAATTTCATGGATATTGATAGTCCAAGTCCTGTTCCTCTGGATTTCGTGGTAAAGAACGGGTCAAATATTCTTTTCAGATGCGCCTCCGATATTCCAACTCCGGTATCCTGAACCTCGATCCCCACCCCCCCGCCGTCCGTTAAAAAAGTCCGTACCGTAAGGACTCCGCCCTGATCCATCGCATGAATGGCGTTCAGCATAATATTGATCAACACCTGCTGAATCTGGTGCCGGTCGATTTTCACTTGCGGCAGCCCCTCTCCCCAAGCGAAGGTTGTGGAAATATTCGCATTCTTCAAGGGAACCTTCAGGACATCCAGGCTCCTTTCCACGATGGCGTTGATCTCTTCCCTTTTGTACTGGGCCGCCCGCGGTTTCGCATAGTCCAACATGTCTTCCACGATCTTCTGGATCTTTTCAATCCCCTCCAGGGTGCCGTCCAGGATCTGCTTCTCGATGGCAGGAAAGTCCTTCTTTCTGGCAAGGATCTGGGTATTGATCTTGATCCCCGACAGCGGATTGCGAATCTCATGGGCCACCCCCGCGATCATTTCACCCATGCAGGAGAGTCTTTCCGAGAGCAGCAGTTTCTCTTCCGCCTTTTTCATCTGCGTAATGTCCTTGCAGATCCTGGATACGCCGATAATCCTTCCCGACGCATCCTTCAGAGGGGACAGGGTCACGCTGACGGTGATGTCCCGGCCCCTTTTGGTCTGCCTTTTGACCTCGACATTGGCGACCACCTCACCCTTCCAGATCTGCGCCATCAGCCGCTGAAATATTTTTTCTTCCCTCGCCTTCAGGATCTCATCCTGAGGGAAAAGAAAATCGATCGGTCTCCGGCCCAGCACCTCTTCCTTCCGATAGCCGTAAATCGTTTCTGCGCCATGATTCCAGTAGATGAGTTTTCCTTCCAGGTCCACCACCGTGATCGCATCCCCGGCGTTGTCGATGATCGATTCGAGAAAATTCCTGGCTTCAATCAACTCCTTCTGAAGCCTCACCTTCTCGATCATCAACTGATGTCCCTGAATCGCCCGGTTTACCACGAAAGGAAAGGCCTTCGCACATTCCGCTGAACGGTTGATGTAGTCGAAAACGCCCTCCTGCATCGCCTCGATGGACATCTTGGGATCTCCCTTGGCGGTAACGAAGATGGTCGGGATGCCGATTCCCATCTTGTTGAATCGCTTGAGCCATTCAAGACCTTCGCCATCCGGAAGGGCGTGGTCCAGAAGCAGAATATCGAATTTCTCTTCTTTGAGTTTCGTCAGGCAGTCGGCGCCGGAAGAAACCACTTCCACGTGATATGGATCCCCTGTCTGCAAGATGGAGGTCTTGACCATTTCTATGAAATCAAGATCTTCTTCCGCGACCAATATCCGCATGACCCGCCTCATGATGCTTCCCTTTCAAGTTCACAACTCAACTTCGCAAGTGCGCGTCATGGCCGGTCAAGGGTATGGCTGCGTCTTATCGCACCCCCTGTGGTCAGGAACCTTCATCGCACCGTAATCTTTCGATGGACCCGGAGGACGGCCTACAGCCCGCTGCCCTTCCCGAAAGGACAATGGGGATAACGGCATTCCCCGCAATGCAGGCAGAGGCCCCCATGTCCGAGGGCCGCGATCTCTTTGCGCGTGATCCGCTCGCCGGCCAGGACCCGGGGAAGCATCAGGTCGAAGATCGTTGTCTCGTGGTAAAGCCCGCATGCCGGAACCCCGAGAAGGGGGACGGAATCAATGGCAGCGATCATGAACATCGCGCCGGGAAGTACGGGTGCGCCGTAAAGGATATCCGTTCCGCCGGCCGCGACAACGGCTTGGCGCGTGACGTCGTCCGGATCTACGGACATACCGCCCGTAATCAGCAGCAGATCGGCCCCCTCGGCAAGGAACCGCCTGATTTCCGCTGCAATCCATTCAATATCATCCGGGGCGAAGGCGACCCCCATCACCTCAGATCCTATTTTATCCATTTTTCTGCGCAAGATCGGTTCAAATTGATCCTCGATCAGGTGCGAGAAGACCTCGCTTCCGGTGATCAGGATACCCACCTTCGCCCTTCGCAGCGGTTTTACCTGGAAAAGAGCGCCGCAGGAGCAGGCAATCGCAACGGCCTTCTCGACAATTTCCGCCCGGATCACCAGCGGAATGGCGCGCAGCGCCGCAACGGTCTCTCCCTGCTTCACCGGAAAATTGTTATGGCGGGAGGCGCACATCACTTCGGCCAGGAGGTTGATCTCGGTCAATGCCTCCGCGTTTACCTGAAAAAGCCCGTCATGCGCTGCGACCAGGTTGATCTTGCCCTCCGCGGGTTCACCCTCCCAGGTGACGCCGTTGCCGCCGAACGCATCGGCCATCGCAACGGCGGCATCGTTTTCGTGGAGGCGCCCTTCCTCGATCTCCAGGACATAAAGGTGGCGTTTCCCCAGCCTTTGCAGATGACAGATATCGGACTCAGAGATCTTGTGCCCTTTTCTGAATGCCGGACCTTTGAACTCGCCTCTGCGGATTTCAGTGATATCATGGGCAAGGATCGTTCCTGCCGCGTCTTCGACGTTTATGACCCGTTGACTCATTTCAGTTTGTAATACCCCTTTCCCTGGCAGGCGAGGCAGCGGTCACCCTGGTTGGCGGGATAGGCTTCACCGCATTCCGCACAGACGTCAATCTCTCCCTTCCCGCGTTTCCCGTGGGACTGGACAACCTGTATGGGAGCGCAGGAGAGAATCTCCCTGCCCGCCTCCTCGATACGCTTCAACAACAGATCCAGGGGGAGGTCGCACTTCGGAACCAACCGCATATACCAGTTGTAAATATCGGGAAAACGACGACTCTTCCCGATGTCGAGCCAAACCCGGACGCCTTCCAGCGTTTTCTTGTCGTAGAGGGTGAGGGCGAATTTGTCCCAGTCGATCACCTTCATCCATCCATTTCCGTAGGTGCACGGCGTAAAGAGCTGGACGGCGTCGGGCAGACAGTGGGCGGATTCCACGATCGCATCCGCCTCCACATCGGGGCCGATATGCTCCTGCGCCAAATCCACCATGAAACCGCCGATGACCACACCGGGGGCCTTCCAGCCGTGGAAACGTTCTATCGTGTTCAGGAAATCTTCGTATGATCTGCCGCAGATGGCCATCGGGTATCCCATCAAACTTCTCCGTATTTCAACATCGGATCGGATCGTTCCCAGCAACGCAGTGGGTTTCCCCGCATTTTGCGGAACATGGGCCGATCAGAACCGGATCGACATGATCGCTATTTGGGGAACAATATCCGGGATGGGTTTGCATGTCAAGGTGTCGGTTCGATACAGCCCGGTTCGAAATGGCGACGGGCGGCGATGAAATCGGGCAGGTGCCGCGCCATATGCCAGAGGCTGTGGCGGATCCCGGAATCTCCGACGCCAGGCGGGATCACTGTAGAATCGTTTCACATGCTCGTTGTAGAGCCGGTCGAGCCGCTCCCGGGAGGCGATGCCCTTGGGAACAAAGACGAAGTTGAGGCAGTTCATCAGTCGCCAATCTTCGATGAATGTTCCCTCTTCCCGGATCGTCTCCCAGATCGGGGCGCCGGGGAACGGCGTGAACTTGGTCATGTTCATGTCGTCGAGCCTAAGCGATAGGACGAAATCGCTGGTCCGGCGGATCGACGCCTCCGTCTCGCCCGGCAATCCCATCATGAAGAGTCCCTTGACCCTGAGACACGCCGCATGGATCATCTCCACCGTCTCGCGGACCGCCGTAAGTTCCACACCGGCCTTGTGCCGCCGGAGCATCTCCGGGTCGGCCGATTCGATGCCGAGCGAAACCATCAGGCATCCCGCCGCTTTGAGCATCTCCAGGAGTTCCCGGTCCGTCTGGCCGACGCGGACGGCGCAGTTGAACTGAACCCCAAGGGGATTCCGGGTCAGCATCGCGCAAAGTTCGGCGATCCGCGGCCGGTTGGCGGTAAAGAGATCGTCATAGATGTTGAGGTGGCGAACCCCGAAGCGCATCCGGAGGTGGCGCATGTGGTCGTAGATGTAGGCCGGTGAATTCCAGCGGTAGCCCCGCTTGAAGACGGAGCGGTCGCAGTAGGAGCACTGGTAGGTGCAACCCCGGCTGGTGATCATCGTTGCGCCGGGAAACCGGATGTAGCTGAAGAGCGGCAGGTTGTATCCACGCGGAAATCCAGCCAGTTTTTCGTAGGCGGGAAAAGGGAGGCTGTCGAGGTCCCGGAGCGGCGCCCGCGGGGGGTTGACGACCGTCTCATCCCCGTTTTTCCAGATCAGTCCGTCGATCATGGCCGGATCTTCCCCTGAAGCGAGTTCGGTCAGGGTCCCCTCCCCTTCCCCCGGACAGAGATAATCGATATCGGGAAACCGATCCAGCAGGCTCTTCCCCAGCGCGGAGACGTGGACGCCGCCGAAGACCGTCGCAACGCCGGGACGCGCCTTTTTCACGGCCGCCGCCATCTCCCAGGCGTCGAGAAAGCCCGAGGTCGTCGCGGAGAAACCGACGATTTCCGGGTCATGCTTGAGGACGAGGTGGACGTTTGCGCCTATCCCGGCGACCGCCCGTGGACCCAGACAGTCGTGGACAAACACCTCATGGCCTGCACGCGTGAGACAGGCCGCGATCGAGAGCAACCCCAGCGGAGCCATCCGGTTCGCCGTCGCGGTGATGTCTTTCAGGCCGGGAACCCAGTTCGACCCGGCGGGGTGGACCAGAACGATGCGCATGGAGATTACTGCCCTCCTTATAAGGACGACCGTATCGGCAGTGTAAGGTGATCCTTAGAGACTCTGAATTTCTGTACTTTTTGTCATTGCGAGGCGCGAAGCGCCGCAGCAATTCCCGGTTTATCGCATGGTTATGGGATTGCTTCGTCGGCCTTTGGCCTTCTGCGATGACCCGTGTTTTTTATGTCTTCCTTGGTTTACGCTCTTTGTCGCCTCTCCGCAAGCAGCGTGGCTATATTTTTCCGGTGGCTGAGGAAAATCAGCAGAACCGCTGCGACCGTTCCTGCGGTCGGGATTGTTTCTGCACCGCCCCACCACACCGCCGTCCCTCCGAGGGTCAGGACCATGAAGAAGGAGGCGATGAAGGGAATCCGCACAATGCCGTAAACAACGACCCAGACGAGGCATGACAGAGCGGCCCCCCACGGTGCGATCGGAATCGTGAACCCCAAAAACGAGGCAACCCCCTTGCCGCCCTGAAAGCGGTGAAAACAGGGGAAACGGTTCCCCGCGACGAGGGCCGTACCGACCCAGGGGACCAGAGGGGCGGGAAGCAGGTACAGGGCCAGCGCCGAAAGCCCTACGGCCCGTCCGGCGTCGAGGAGCAGGACGATGGCCGCCCACCCGATGCCCGCCTGGCGATAGACATTCGTCGTCCCCGCATTCCCGCTGAACTTCGTCCGCGGGTCTTCACTGCCCAGAAGGCGAAGGAGAATGATCGCGAAATTGACCGAACCGGCGAAATAGGCGAGAAGGAGCATCAGCGTCAGGCGCATCCTACCGTCCCTCCCTCACCCAGGCGGGCGGGGTCCGCTTCCCGCCGAAGATCTCCCGCATCTTGAGCCCGAGGATCGTCTCGACCGGTCGCCGGTGCAGATCCTGCAACCGGAGGTCGAAACAGAGCACGGCGTCTTCATCCGGAAGGGGCGTGATACGGCAGAGATAGGTCTCGCCGGCCCGGGTCGGAGAAAAGATCTCCCGCCGGTTGAACCCGACCGGGAAAACGACCCGGTTCCGGTATCGCTGCCCCCAGGCGCAGGCCGCATGCATGGCCGCATCCAATGGGAAGGGTGAACCCAGGGGGCCTTCGGCCTCGGGGAAGCCGCCGCCGGAGACGGTCGCCCAAACGCAGGTTTCCGTAAGCAAAACATCTCCCTTTAGATTCCGGTAGGCCGGTCCGAATGGGACCAACGCTTCGTAGAGCCGGTCGGCGGAGACCCGGAACACCGGCCCCGCGTGAGCGGCAGAATCAGCGGGGTCCGCCGGAAAATCTGCCTCGCGAGGCAATTGCAAAGGGCCCCCAAAGGTGTCACCCTCGCCCCCGCTTTCACGAGGGTAAACTCCAGCGGGGACCGGAACATCTTGAAAGAACTGGATTCCGGCAACATCCCGGTCCGCCGGCGCAAACCGGACAGAGAGGTGTTCCATCGGGCGGGTGAATTTCATCTGCCGGCCGGAACGGAGGGTCGTCAGCCGGGAAAGGCAGCGACCGTCGGCGAACCTCGTATGCTCATGCACCGCCGGAATATCCGTCGCACCGGGATCGATCACCAGCGGATGGTGAAAAAAGGCCCGCTCCTGCCGGCGGGAATGGCCGTCCAGGCCGTCCGGTCGCGACCGCGCGACGGTCTGCAGCGCCTCTACCGCGGGCAGAACCACGAGACCGCCGATATGGTGATCGCGCCAATAGGCCGGCACGGAAATCACCAGCGGAATGGCTATCGTTTCTACGGGTTCGGAAAGGCTTTCCATAAATGCACGGTCTTGGGATCGACGGCCACCGGAATCCCCCGGGAGTTCAGCGCGCAATGTTGCGTGAATCCCCGGCAGACGTCGGCCCCCGTCTCCGCATGGGTAATGATGTAATCGAACCGGAGTCTCACCCGTTCGAGCTCCCCCGGGCGGGTATGGACCCACATCGGATCGTCGTAATGGAGGGGCGTCTGGAAGCGGACACCCATCTCGATGATCGGATAGACGTAGCCGTCGGCCTCGACCTCGCGGTAAGGATAGGCGGCGTCACGCATCAGAGAGGCCCGGCCCAGTTCGAAATACCTCAGGTAATTGGCATGATAGACAACGGAGGAGCGGTCCGTATCGGCATAGAGCGTCCGGTTGCCGCAGCGATGCCAGATGAGCCCCGTCGCCGGGTCACGGACATAACGCCCGTCATCGCCATACGCCTCCGGACGGAATGGTTTCGGCTTCATGTCAGTTCCCCCGGAAGATGATGCAGCAGTTCGTCCCCCCGAATCCGAAGGCGTTGGAGAGGGCCAGTTCATGAGGTTGCCGGCGGGCCGTATCGGGCACACAGTCGATGTCGTCGAAACGGGGATCGGGCCGGTGGTTGATCGTCGGCAGCATGATTCCGCGCCGCATCCCTTCGATGGTCAGGGCCCCTTCGATCGCCGCCGCGGCGCCCAGGGTATGGCCGATCTGGGATTTGTTGGACGAAAGAGGAATCTTCGCCAACTTCGGCCCGAAGACAGCCCGAAGGCAGTCGATCTCGGCGAGATCGCCCTTCTGCGTGGAGGTTCCATGGGTATTGATGTACCCGATATCCGCAGGGTCGAGCTCCGCATCGGAGATCGCCTCCCGGATCGCCCGGATGATCGTCTCCCGTTTCGGGCTGGTGAAGTGATGGGCATCGGAGGTCCAGCCGACCCCCATGACCTCGGCCCGCGCCGTCAACCCGTAGCGGGCGACCATCTCCTCGGCCGCAAGCACGATGACGCCCGCCCCTTCGGAAAGCACGAAGCCGCGCCGGTCGACGCTGAACGGGCGGGAGGCCTGCGCCGGATCGGCAAAGGCGCGATCCTCCGGAAGGACCTTGATGGTCGCGTTCATGTTGTTGAAGCCGTGGATGATCTCCGGCACGATCGGGGCGTCCACCCCCCCGGCCAGGACGAAATCGCAGTCCCCGTCCCGGATCATCCTCGCCCCGATGCCGAGGGCGTGGTTGCCGGAGGCGCAGGCCCCCTGCGGCGAAAAGACCGGTCCGGTGAAGCCCAGCAGCATCCCCGCTTTCCCCGAGGGGAGATTGGCGCAGAGGTTCGGCAGCAGGTAGGGGCTGATCTTCAGCGGCCCCTTTTCCCGGAAATTCACCATCGCCGTCCGGAAGGCGTCAACCCCGTTGATCGCCGAGCCGATCAGACAGGCGGTCCGCGGGGCGGTTTCTTCGTTCATCGGCAGGCCGGCATGCGCCAGCGCCTCGCAGCAGACCGCCATGGTCAGGATGACAAAGGAGGCGTTCCAGTTGTACGCCTCCTTCTCGTCGACAAAATCGAGATCCAGCGGATTCCAGTCCGGAATCTCGCCGACTACGTCGCAGGCGGATTCAACCGTGCAGCGGGTCACCTTCCGGAAGCCCGCCTCGCCGCGGGCGGCCCGTTCCCAGGTTTCGGCGAAGGTACGCCCCAGCGGAGTAGCCGCCCCGTAGCCGATCACGAAGACCTTTCTGTTCAGCGGCGCTTTCATGCGGGCTCCATATCAGTTGACGCGGCGAAATACAAGACACGCATTGCACCCGCCGAATCCGAACGCGTTTTTCAGCACAAACTCCTGATCGAGCGCGCGGGCGCCTTCCGCGACGCAGTCCAGCGCAATCTCCGGGTCCGGCCGGTGGTTGATCGTCGGCAGCAGCACCCCCCGGCGCATCCCCTCCATCGCCAGGATGGATTCGATGGCGCTCGAGGCCCCCATCATGTGGCCAAGCTGCGACTTGCCGGCCGAAACGGGAGGAACCGAGCCTTTGAACACCTCCATGAGGACGTCCGCCTCCACCCGGTCCCCGATCTTCGTCGAGGCGGCATGGGCGTTCACCGCATCGATGTCGGCGGAATCGATGCCGGCATGGCGGATGGCCTCCTCGATGCAGCGCCGGACCGTTACCGGATTGGGGGCCACCACATGATAGGCATCGGCGGTCATGCCCCAACCGGCCAGTTCGATCCCATAGGACAGACCGTGGGCGGAAGCGAACTCCCGCGAAGCAAGGATGATGCAACCGGCCCCCTCGGAAACGACAAAGCCGCGGCGGCAGAAGGAAAAAGGACAGCTCGCGGCCTGCGGCGGCAGCGGTCCTTCCCCCTCCTTGGGGCGGTACGCCCCGTTCATCGTCGCAAATCCGGCCACGATCGGCTCCACCAGCGGAAAATCCACAGCCCCGCAGAGGACCAGATCGGCCATCCCCTGGGCGATGAACATCGCCCCCAGGATAAGCGAACTGCTCCCGGTCGCGCAGGCGGTGACGATGGAGGCGATGGGCCCTGTCGCCCCGGTCGCGATCGCAACCTTGCCGCCGACCATGTTGATGCAGGAATTGGGATTCATGAAGGGCTGGGGAAGCCTTCCGGTGGCGGTAAGCGTCCGCTCCGCATCGATCAGTGCATCCAGCCCGCCGATCGCGGAGCTGAATGTAACGGCTACCCTCGGGGCCGTTTCCGGCGTGATGTCGATCCCGGCCCACGCCAGGGCGCGCATCACCACGAGGAGCGCGTACTTGAAAATCGGCGAGGTCCAATGGGCCATCTCGCGGGGCCGGAGAAACGGATAGGGGCCAACGTCAATCTCTGCAACCTGGCCGGCAATCCGGACCGGAAATCCGTCCCTGAGCGGGAAGCGGGTCAGCCCGGTTATGCCGCTCTCTCCCGCCGCGGCCCGGCGCCACTGCGCATCCAGTTCCGTCCCCAGCGGCGACACGAAATCATATCCAAGAATGACGGGTCTATCCTTGTTCATACGTCAAAAGGGCCTACCAGGGAATGAACCGGTACAGCTTGGCGAACATCTCGTATACCTCGATCCAGTTCTGGAGATCCTTCGCCGACCGCAGATGGGCCCTTTTGTTCACCATCACCCAGCTCATGTGCGCCGCGCCGTCTTTGCAGGTCGTACAGTCGCGCGTGGCGGAGGTGCAGCAGCGGTGCATCGTCTTCAGATCGGCCGCCCAGCGGATGAACCTGATCAGGCGCTTCGGCTGGGGATTGCGGTCATCCATCGGTTCCGTCACGGAGGGACACTCATTCCACGTAAAAGGTCTTCCGAGCATCCGGCCGGTGGTGATGATCTCGTGGTAGTAGCGGCAGGAGATGACGGTCCTCGGATACCGGTCCAGCATCGCATCCATTTCGGCGCGGATATCGACGAGTTGCGAGGGGGTCCAGGAAAAACCGTCCACCCCTTCGTCATTCGACAGAAGTTGCATGTGTACCTTGAGCCCGACATCGTCGATCTTCCGGATCACACGCTCCGTCCGTCCGAGCTGCCTCGGTGTGATGGTGTAAAGGTAATAGGTGTCGGGGTCGCCGGCATAATTCCGGCTGGAGACGGCAAAGGCATCCATCCCCCGGAGCAGCCTTTCGTCCGCTTCATCACCCCACAGCGAGATACCCACCATCATTCCGGGAAAGCGGTCGCGGGGCACCTTGATCAGGCCGTTGGTTGCGCAGAAAGTGGGAAGACGCTTGTAGAAGGCCTCGACGCGGTCGAAGCAGAGGGTCGGCTCGCCTCCGATCAAAATGGCCAGGTTGACCCCCCGCGCCTGTTCCCGTCCCACGAAGGCCTCCCAGCGGACCGGATCCTCCTCTTCGGAGGCCACCTTGTGTTCATCGGAGGAAAAGAAGAAACACCCCTTGCAGCGCAGATTGCACCGGTTCGTGACGTCATAGATGGAGCTGCGGATATTCAGGCGGGATATCGCCTTGTAACGCTCTTGCCAGGTTTCATCCAACAGGGTGCTGACGGTTTGCATCGTTATTCCTTCACGGTTTCTTCGCATCCCGGCGGGGAGACCATTTCCGGGCAGAGATTCTCCCCCTTTTCGTATCCCATCACCCAGACGGCCAGATAGGTGTCGACATAGTCCAGCCAGGAGCGAAAGGTCCAGGGGTCCTTGACATGCCTGTAGAGACGGGCAGTCACCACGGCGCTCCCCGCCGCGTAATGACGGCAATCCGCGCAATCGGTATCGGGCACACAGCAGGCCGCGCTCCGATCCCAGCCGAGGTCGGTCCGGAACTGGCGGAAGGAGCGGCCGAGCCCGATATCGGTGGATGCGTTCATCCGGGGATAGGAACAGCCGTACAGGCCGTGAAGGCCCAGTACATGTGTGTGGGCGACGGCGCTGTAGGGCGAGAAGAGGATATGGCGGGGATAACGGGCCATCATTTCCCCCATCGCCTCCCGCGTGCGGACGAGGGAGGCCCCGTCGTGACGAAGCGCTCCCGCGTATCCGACCGGCGAGGAAAACATGTTGAAGGTGACCCGGCAGTCGGCCGCCGCGAGCATATCGACAACGCCTGCCGCCTCATCGATGTTTTCACGGGTGAAGGTATAGACAAACACCGCCCTCGGGTCGTCGCGGTAGTTTTCAATCTGCCGCTGCAGCAGATCCGCTGCCTTGCGTACACGGAGACTGGTGGCGTCATTCCCCCAGACGGAGATATGGATCTTGTAGCCGACCGTAGGATCGATGCGGAGGACGCCGTTGGTGGCGATGCAGCCCAGCGGCATCTCGGCGAAACAGACTTCGAGAAGTTCGGGAACCAGGGATGGTTCGGCGCCCGCCAGCACGACGTAGGTGATGCCGCGCGCCTTCTCCGCGCGCATCAATGCCCGCCACGCTCCGGCATCCCCGCTTTCTTCCGTGAACTGCTTTTCTCCCTCGTAGAAGTAGCAGCCGTCGCAACACAGGTTGCAGCGGTTGCTCATGTCATAGGTCGATTCCCGGAGAAAGAAGTACTTCCGGACTTTTTCCCAGCGGGCCCGTACACCCGGCTCTGCAAGCAGTTCGGAAAATTTCCATCGCCGGCCATGCGTTCCCTCCGGAATCCCGACGCCCTGCCTCACAGCATTATACTCGACCGCCGCGCACCGTTTGGTTGCTGCATTGCTCGTCACGGCCGGGCTTGCACCATCCTGCATACATCCTCTCCGAAGTCATTGTTCAGACCCTTACGGCCTTCACGATCATCCGACATCTACAACCCTTTCACCCTTGCAGGCGGGATTGCAGGTATTCGGCGATCATCCGGATGGTCTTCAATTTCGGATAGTCGTCCTCGTCGATAAAGACCCCATATTCGTCCTGCAGAACCAGGGCCACGGTTGCCAGGTCCATGCTGTCCACGCCAAGTTCGTCCACCAGATCCATATCGGGATCGAACGACTCCGGCGTGATATCTTCCAGCTTCAGTTCCTCAACGATGATCTCGGCAATACGGAGGATCCGTTCGCGGGTCTCGTTGTTCTCGGGCATATTTCAACCTCCCTTGCGCAATCAATAACAGTCGCCCCGATAACGGAAGCGACGTGGACATGCAGCACTTTCCTAAAAAATCCCCTGACTTGTCAAGGGATTTTTATCAGGTTTTCGATCGGACGATCGGATGGATTCCGGGCCGTCCGGCGGATGCATACCTCTCCCGGCGAGATCAGGATCAAGACCGGGCGGCTTCTGCCGTCAAGATGCCGCTGCATGCATTCTCTCCGGCCAGATAGACGTTGAAAAGATAAGCCGGCCCCTCCTTTTTTGAGATCCGGGTTGCCTCCAGCGTCACCTCATCATCCGGCCTGACAGGCAAACGGAACCGGACCCTGCGGATGCCCGTGATCACCGGGAATCGTCCTTCGCTGCGTTCCCGTTCACGGACCGCTTCGGCCACAAGGGCAATCAGCGCCACCCCCGGCACGATCGGATTATCCGGGAAATGGCCGGAGAACCAGGCTGAATCGTTCGGGAACTTTGCCGAGGCGACGACATGGCCCGCCTCACCCGACAGTCGCAGCCACTCATGACGGAACCGCAGGGTCATGCCTCACCCGTTTTCCACGTTGATACGGGTATCACCCGCCGCGTCGCGAACGGTCCGATCGTTTTCAGATCCTCTTCGCCCATCCCGATGCCCTTCTTTTCCTTTAAATCGCTCCGCTGATCCGACCCAAACCGGCGGTGCTATACCGGATTGTCGTCGCCATCACTACAGTCCACAGGCATGGGTGTCAAGAAAAAATTAACGATTCGCTTTATCCGCCGCAACGGGTTCCATAACCGGCCGATCGATCAGCTCCGCCAGCGGGAGAATTTCATACCCCCGACTCTTCAACCCGGAAAGAATTTGTTCCATTTCCGTAAGCCAGTCCGCAATGCCCTCTTTGCCCTTTGGCGTAACGTCATGCAGCAAGATGATGTCGCCGGGGCGGACCTTCTTGAGAATGATCATCGCCAGCTTTTGAATCCGCCTGTTTCCACGATCGAAGGCGCGGCAACTGAATGTCAGACAGTACATGCCCAGCTCCTGCAGCACGCCCTTCAGCCTTGGGTTGGTGATGCCGACGGGCGGGCGGAAGGCCCGCGGACGGACGGCAAAATTTGCGAGCAGTTCCTGCGTATGGGCAATCTCTTTTTTAAGCCTCGTTCGGGAGCGCAGCATCAGCAATGGATCATGACGATAGGAGTGGTTGCCCAACGTATGGCCCCGGGAGAGAATTTCATGAATGAGTTCAGGACACTGTTTTGCCTTTTCTCCGACGACGAAAAACGTGGCTCGAACGTCATGCCGCCCCAGAACGTCCAAAAGCAGCGGTGTCACCTCCGGATCGGGACCGTCATCGAAGGTCAAAGCCACCGCATTGCATCCCCTGTCCCGCCGGCTGATCACAGGCAGAAAGAATCCCACGGTGGTGAGAAAGGGGGCAACCAGACACAGAAGGATGAAAAACCCCAGGGGAAGGAGAGCCAGCTCCGGCCGAACCCACAACAGGAAACCCGAGATTACAAAAGCCGCCGCCCCAGCCAGGAGGGCCGGCGAGAGAATTCCCTGTTCCCTGCCGGCGCATACCCTAAGCGCCGGCTTCGCCCGTAGCCCGGAAAAATCGGTTTCTCCGGTCAGCGCTTCCTTCGCGAACCCGGCCCGGCAGAATCGGGCAACCATCCTTCCCCGGATCTCCCGCCACAACTTCATCTTCCCGATCCTCACGAAAATGCCGTCTCCCATTTGTTAATGCTATACCAAAAGGCGTTCTATCGCCATCCCCTTTCAGGTCGCCGGCAGAACAACGTCATTCTCAAGACTCACCCTCACCAGGATATCGGCAACAGGCCATCATCCCTCCAACGGAGGGGTTCAAAAAAATATTTCGGCGGAAGGAAAATAAAGGTTCACCGCCCTCTGGAAAACGACGATCATTGATGATATAGAAGGCCATCGTAAACAGGGGCGCCCGCAGGCGCCGGACGAGAAACGAAACCAAGAATATCAAGGAGGTCCCGATGAAAAAATCCCAATGGACGGTTCTTTGTGCGCTGGCGCTGCTTCTTCTCTGGGCGATGCCGGTCGGCGCGTTCGAGATCGGAGCCAGAGGCTATTACTGGTTTCCGGGATTCAAGGCGGACATGAAATCGGATGGCGGCGGCACGCCCGGAAGCGACGTCAACCTGAAAGACAACCTGGATGTCGGCACCGAGGCCGTTCC
>CAYSSF010000024.1:0-11468 GCA_964433455.1 uncultured Syntrophaceae bacterium | reverse complement strand
CGGTCGAGGTGTTCGGTGGACTGGGAAGAAGCCACCTGGGTCTCACCTACACGCCGATCAACTATTCGGGATCAACAACGCTCGGAACCCAGATCAATTTCGCCGGACAGACTTTTCCGGTGGGCACCAGGGTCGATTCGGATCTGAAATTGCGGATGCTCGATCTGGAGTACCGGTTTACCGCACTCGACCTGGAAAACATTATGGCCGGCTTCTCGCTGGACGCAATCCTTCAGGTCAAGTATATCGACGGCGAAGCGAAGATCGCCGCCCCCGCCCTGGGAAGGGAGGGGAAACAATCCATCCAGCTTCCCATCCCGATGGTGGGCGTCGGCGCCCATATCGGTCTTCTGCTGAACCTCCTTGAGGCGCGGGCGAAGGTAACCGGCATCACTTATTCGGGCAATTACCTCTACGAGGCGTTGGCCGATATCTCCGTGACCCCCTTTCCGTTCCTCGACATCCATGCCGGCTACAAGGTCATCAGGGTCCACCTTGACCGGGATGATCTTTTTCTGAACGCGAACTTTGCGGGGCCCTATCTGGCCTTGACCGTGAGCTGGTAAGATGGGCGAAAGCGGAGAAGAAAAAGTCCAAGGAACGAGGGTCGGGATCATCATGGGAGGTCTCTCCTCCGAAAGGGAGGTCTCCCTCGAGAGCGGACGAAACGTCTTCAGCAAGATCGACCGCCGCAAATATGACCCCGTTCCGATCTTCATGGACGGCCGGGCGGCCTTCTGGGAGATCCCCGTCAAGCTGCTGATGAGGAACAGCACGCGAGACATCGAGGAGGATCTCGCGCAGGAGGCCAAGCCGATCCCCTATGAGTCCCTGAGGACCCGGGTGGACGTCGTCTGTCTCGCCCTGCACGGCAAGTACGGGGAAGACGGCTGCATGCAGGGACTCCTCGAACTCCTCGGAATCCCCTATACGGGTTCCGGCGTCCTCGCCTCCGCAGTCGGGATGGATAAATATGTCGGCCGACGGATCCTTTCGATCAGCGGGATCGATGTCCCGCGGACGGTTCCGGTCCCAAGGCGGCTGTGGGAAACGGAAAAACCGGCGGTCATCGCGGAGATCGTCCGGCAGATCGGCTTTCCCTGCGTCGTCAAGCCCTGCCGGGAGGGATGCAGCACTGCCGTAAAAAAGGTTGTCGCGGCGGAGGGCATCCCGGAAGCCGTTGCGGACGCCTTTTTGTGGGACAATATGGTTCTCGTCGAGGAGCACCTCGCCGGAATGGAGGTGACCTGCGGCGTCCTCGGCGTCGGCGCGCCGGAAGCCTTGATCCCTTCGGAGACCATCCCCACGGACGACATCCTCTCGCTGGAGGACAAGTTCCTCTATGGCCAGGGGGAGAACAAGACCCCTGCCCGGCTTCCCGCGGAACAGATCGAAAAGATCCGGGAGACCGCCGTTGCGGCCTTCCGGATTCTGAACCTGAAAGGATATGCCCGGATCGATATGTTTGTCCGGCCCGACGGACGGGTGGCGGTCCTGGAGCCGAATACGCTCCCCGGCATGACGCCCTCCACGGTCCTGTTCCATCAGGCGGCGGCCTGCGGGATCACCCAGGCGGCGCTGATCGACCGGATCATCCAATCCGCACTGGAGCTTCACAACGGCAAAAAAGGACCTCTATAGGGGAGATACGACGATACAAACCCTCAGGAAAAGGGGCACACGATCACGGTTGGATAAGGGCATTGCGCTTGACAGGCGGCGGTCTATGCATATATTAGCCCCGCTTAAGGCTGGAGAGAGATTCCATGGAGCGATTTTTCAATCTGGAGCAGATATCGCTTGCCGGCAGAACCTTTTCGCAGGCCGAGAAGATGGCGGGGCGATACTTCGACATCGGCCCGGCGGAGTGGAAAGAGCGCCGGTATGATGTGAAGACGCTTGCTTTTTTGGAGAAGCATGAGGTCCGTGAGGGAGCCTTTGCTCACCTGTGCAAGTACCAGTCCCAAAAGAAGTCTGGCGGAGCAGAGAGAGATTTTCACTTCTACCGAATCTGTCTGCAGGACGATCGTATCCTCGATGCTGTGGAGCGGGCTCATTCCTTTATCCGGCTTCCATCTCTGCTCCTTTATGTCGCCGTGCACGAGCTGGTGCATGTGATCCGTTTCGACAGGGGCGAAGGAAACTTCGACGCCCCGGAAGAGGAAAAATCGGATGAGGAGGAGAAGGTTCACCGGATCACCCGGAACCTGCTCAAGTTGACCCCCGATTCCGATCTGAATCTGGTCCTGGATTGTTTCAGCAGCCTTTACCGGATCGGAGATCTGGTTCATTAGGCTATTCTTTTGGAGGTTTTTTGGTTATGCCGATTTACGAGTACAAATGTCAGAAATGCGGTGAGGAATTTGAGGTGTTTCAGGGAATCACAGACCCCGCCGTAAAATCCTGCAAATCCTGCAAAGGTTCCGTGCAGAAGCTGATGTCCCTCTCCTCCTTTCACCTGAAGGGGAATGGCTGGTATGCAACGGACTACGGCGGGAAAAAGGCCCCGGCTGTCGAGAAGCCGGCAACCGAGAAGAAGGAGGCTAAAACCTCTGAAACGGAGAAAAGCCAGCCCCCGTCGAAGACAACATCGTAAGAATAATCGATCTTATCCTGCCGTTCCCTTCGTCGCCGCTATTTTTTTCCGCCGCAGCCGCTGAACGAGGAAGCGGTCCACGGACTCTTGGGAGAGGTCGTTTTCCAGAACCGTCTTGAGCACCTCCAGCGGGATCTCGACCCGCGCCGCACTCCGATGTCCACCCGCGCTACCGACATTCCCGAACGATTTCATGGCAATGGCACCACAATCCTGGCGATAGCCGTCTCCCCGAAAGACAATGATCAGCCGGTCCTTTACGATGCCGGCGATGATCACGTGGAAGACGTTGATGATCCGAAGGTGGAAATCGGCCACCTGGACGCAGACATCCGCGCTTTCGACGGGGCCCAGAAAGCTGATCACCCTGTCGCGATAACGCCGTTTGTGGTGGTAGGCATAATCGTAGTATTTCAGGAACCGGTCCGGAATCTGGTTCAACTCGATGCGGCGGATGAGCTGTCGATTGGCCCGTGAAAAAGTGAGATAATAGGCGCCGATGTCCTCGAGGCTGGCGTCCCGCTCGAAATTGACCGTATCGCTTCGGATCCCGTAGAGAAGGGCCGTGTAGAGCCGCTTGGGAATCCTGACCCGCGCGGCCAGAAGATATTCCGTCATGATCGTGGAGAGCGCCCCGTATTTCGGCCGGACATCGGCAAGGGAGGCGTGCCATACCGTCTTGCAGGGGTGATGGTCAAGGACGATTTGGGGCTTGATCTCACCCAGAGCCTCACCGAAAAAGGTCGGCTGCGCGTCGACGACGGCAATCAGCCGGAACTCCTGGAGATCGATCTTGTCGAGCATCTGGATCTCGACCTTCATCTCCCGGATAAACTCCGCATTCTGATAACGGATGACGTGCTCGGTGGCCACGAAGATACATTTCGCCAGCGGCTTCGTCTGGTTGAGAATCTCCCGCAGCGCCATCGCGGAGGCGACGGCGTCCGGATCGGGGCTGCCGTAAATGAGGACGGCAAGCGTATCGTTCTCCCGGAGCATCGACTTGAGTTTAAAGACGTTGAGGACCGTCTCCTCTTTTCGGGCCAGCAGCCATTCGATGCGTTTCATTACGGTTCACGCTCAATAATCGTGGCCACGCCCTGGCCTCCGCCCACACAGGCATTCGCCAAACCGTAACGGCCCCCTTTCGCCTGAAGGATCCGGGCAATGGTGCCGACGAGGCGAACCCCGGTCGCCCCCAGGGGATGGCCTATCGCGAGACCGCCGCCCATCACGTTGACCCGCTCCGGATCGATGGCCAGTTCCCGGATGCAGTTCAGGACCACGATCGCAAACGCCTCGTTGATTTCCCAGAAGTCGATCTCTTTCGCCTCCAGACCCGCCGCCGCCAATGCCTTGCGGCTGGCGGGAACCGGGCCCGCGCCCATGATGGTCGGGTCCACACCGGCAAACCCGATCGACCGGATTTTGGCCAGCGGTTTGAGCCCTTTTTTCCGGGCCGTCTCGGCGGACATCAGGATCAGGGACGTGGCCGCGGCGTTCAGCGGGGAGGAGACCGCTGCGGTGATGACGCCGTCCGGCCTGTAGGCCGGTTTGAGATCCCTCACCTGTTCCAGCGTCGTATCGCCGCGCACCGCCTGATCCCGGTCGACGGTCATCATCTTCCCGTCGCCTTGCTCCGCCTCGATCGGAAAGATTTCATCCTCGAAGAAACCTTCATATTGGGCCTTGGCCGCGAGCCGGTGCGAGCGGACGGCCCAGCGATCCATTTCATCCTTCGTGCAGCCGCTCCGGGCAAAGAGTTTTTCCGCCGTGAAACCCATGTTCATCGTGGTCATCATGTCCCAGTGTTTGTAGGCCGGATCGGTGAAAAGGCGCATATTGGGGGAAATCGGACCTTTCTCGCCGACGACGGCGCCCATCGCCACCCGGGTCATGTGCTCCATGCCTCCGACCATGACCGTGTCGGCAAACCCCATTGCGATTTCCATGAAGCCGATATGGATGCCCGCCATCGCCGAGCCGCACTGCTGGTCCACAAACTTGGCGGCAATGGTCTGGGGAAGGTTCGCGAGGAAGATCGGGAAGCGGCCGCCATAGCTCCACTGTTCATTCACCCCCATCGCCGATCCGACAATGAAATCGTCGATCTCCTCCGCGCTGATTCCCGTCCGTCTGATCACCTCGGGGAGCAGCCTGGCGAGCAGATCGTCCGCCCTCAGTTTATGAAACCAGTCGCGGGGAGGATCACTGGGACGGGAGCGCGACTGGGCGGTTCGCAGATATCCGACAATGACAACATCTCTCATGAGCGGCCTCCTTCGTGGATCGGTGCTGGTTCGGTGCTGGATAATCTGTTTATGCAACTTAGATAGGCTTTGTCAACACAAAATCAGGTTCTGACAGGGTGTCATTAAATCAGCTCCGCGCATTTTATCCCGGGGGGATGACGGGCAGCAGCACGCAGGCGTCCTTTGGCGGCGTCGCTTTCCTTGTCGAACTTGTTCCACAGATCGATGACGTTGCCCGCCTTCTTTTGCTTGATCTGGGTTTTCCAGTGGCAGGTGCCGCAATTGGTATTGATATGGCAGCGTGCGCAGTCAGCCTCGTTGCCGGCAAAAGTCTCGTCAAGGACATACACCTTTCCGTCCGTGCCCTTAACCCTCCTCTCGACGCGCGGCTTGCCATCCGCCACGAACTTCATATCTTTGATCGTTGCGTGTTCGCTATTCATAAATGCAGAATAGCGGGGTATCCTTATGGCACGCGAGAAGCGAAGGTTGGACGCCGTCGCCCCCGTTTTTCGCCTGTTGAAATCAACCAACGCATTGTTGTTTTCGACAAGAGACGACATATCGTTTGCACACCGGATTCAGGGATCGGACGGACGGGATGGACCCGCGGAAGGGAAATTGCCGATGCGGCACGTTAATTGCGTTCATTACCGACATGGCTTCCATAAAGGTCCTGATCGTGGACGACAACAGACTATTATGCTGGGGGATGGGGAGGATGCTCTCCAAGAGGAACATTGTCCATCAGGCCGTGGAGGACGGCAAAAACGCGCTGTCCGAGGTACGCGGAACCTTTTACGATCTCGTTTTCATGGACATCCATCTGCCCGATGCGAACGGTCTTGACCTGATGCAGGAGATCCGGAAGATCTCGCCGGGCACCAAGATCGTCATCATCAGCTCGGACGGATCGGAGAACAACGTCCGGCGGGCGCTCGCGGAGGGCGCCCTGAGGTTCATGGAGAAACCGTTCGACATTTCAGAGGTAATGGCAGTAGTCGAAGCGACCCTGTTGCGGCAACCGGCTTCCTCCCCCTTGCCGAACGAGTAAAGGGAATTTACTCCAGTCCGAATTTCTGGATCTGGTATCGAAGGGACTGATACGTGATGTTCAGGAGTTTCGCGGCGACAGCCTTGTTCCGTTTTCCCCTCTCCAACGCCTGGATGATGAAATCTTTCTCCACAGCGTCGAGGGAAATTCCCGCTTCGGGCAACCGGAACCGCGCGCTCGGTCCGCCTCCTTCGGACGCTGTCGGTCGGATCATCTCCTTTGGCAGTTGCTCAAGCAGAATCATCCCTGATTTTCCCAGCACGACGAACCGTTCGATCACGTTTCGCAGCTCCCTCACGTTTCCGGGCCAACGATAGGACAACATCATCTCCTCGGCTTCCCTCGAAAATCCTTTCAAGGCGGTATTGTTGTACCGCCTGCAGAACCAGGAAAGGAAATGCCCGGCAAGCACGGGGATATCCTCTTTTCGCTCCCTCAACGGAGGGAGGTGGATGGAAAAGGCATTCAGGCGGTAATAGAGGTCCATCCGGAACTCCCCCGATTCGATCGCCCGGGACAGGTCCCGGTTCGTCGTCGCCATGACCGTGACGTCGACCGGTATTTCCACTCCTCCGCCGATGCGTCGGACCGCCTTTCTCTCCACGATCCGCAACAGCTTGCTCTGTAGGTTCTGCTTCATGTCGCCGATCTCGTCAAGCAGGATCGATCCTTTGTTCGCCAATTCGAACACCCCTTTTTTCTCCGCTTTCGCATCGGTGAAGGCGCCCTTTTCATATCCGAAGAGTTCGCTCTCGAGGAGGGACTCCGGCAGGGCGGTGCAATTGATCGGGAGGAACGGGGCACACCGCGATCCCTCCTCGCCATAGAGGAGCCGATGGATATGTCGGGCGAGAACCTCCTTTCCCGTGCCGCTCTCCCCCGTGATCAGCAACGTGGAAACCCCGGCGGCAGCCATTTTTTCGGCCTCCTCCCTGATCTCCCGGATGGCGCTCGTGTTTCCGATGAAATGGTTGTCCGCAAAATCGGAGCTGGCGAACCGGAGGCATTGGACTTCCCGCTCGAGCCGATCCTTTTCGATCGCCTGGTGGACGACTATATCGACCTCTTCGAGATTGAAGGGCTTGGCCAGATAGTCCACAGCGCCTAACCGAATGGCCTTGATCGCCGTCTCAGCAGTGTCGTCGGAGGTCAGCATGATCACTTTCGTATCGATCCTGCTCTCCGTGATCTCCTTCAGAATCTCAAGACCGTTTTTGCCGGGGAGCTTGATATCCAACAGAACGACGTCGGGGTGAAAGGATCTGGCCAAAGCCAGGACGTCCTGGCCTTGCGAGTCGGCGAGGACCTCGTACCCCTGTTTCTTCAATGACCGCGTGAGTGTGGTGACAATCAGGCCGTCGTCGTCAATGAGCAATACCCTCCCCTTCACTGCCATGCCGCCCTCACCTCCTCTGTTCTCTTGACGGGAAGGACGATGCGAAACAGGGCACCCCCCGCCTGATCGTTCTCCGCACCGATGGATCCCTCGTGTTGTTCGATGATCTGCTTGCAGATCGCGAGGCCCAGCCCGGTGCCTTTCGGTTTGGTCGTCAGGAAGGGACTGAAGATTCTCCCCAGAACCTCCGGCTCGATCCCGATGCCCTTATCCTTGACATCTATCCGGATCGAATTCGCAGACGCATCGTACCAGGTTCTTACCGCCAAGACCCCGCCCTGAGGCATCGCGTCGCCCGCGTTCAAAAACAGGTTCAAGAACACCTGCTGCAACTGCATGGGGTCGGCCATCGTCCGGGGCAGATCGTCATCCATGCTCTTTTGGATGTCAATGCCTCCGCTTGCCTGAGAGGAAGGCCGGTGCGTAACCAGATAAAAATCGATGGTCATTTCGATCACCCCGTTGATGTTCACCTTCTCCCATTGCGGTTTGGGAGGCTTGGCGAAGTTCAGGAAACCTTTCATCAGGGCATCCAGCCGGCCCACCTGCTCCACGATCTGGGAGAACAGCTCCCGGTCCTCCTGAGTCAGGGTTAATTCCTCCGAAAGCAGGTTCACCGCCGCCTTGATCCCCGCCAGGGGATTTCGGACCTCATGCCCGAACCCCGCTGCAAGCTCACCCACGACCACCATCTGTTCCGTACGCTGCATCTTTTGCATCTGCTCCTTTAGCGAGCCTGCCATCTCGTTGAAAGAGGCAGCCAGTTCCCCGAATTCGTCCTTCAATCCTTCTACGCGGTGGTCCAAGGCGCCGCCTTTCAAACGTCGCACGGCGACAAGCAGGATGTTCACCGGGCGGGTCAACGCCCGGCTGAAGAGAAAACCAAGGCTGATCAGAAGGAGCGGCCCCATGGCGATGAGGAGGAAGAGCATGGTCTTGGTGATCGCGATCTGTCGGAATACCGCCTGGGTGTTCGCCTCGAGGTTTCTGCTCGTCAGTGCGATGATGCCGTTAACCTTGGCGATCAGTTCCTGCCCCCTGCGGATCGCCTCGTCCTTCTCCGCTTCCCGTCTGGCGCGGTTTGCTTCTAACGTCAGAACATGGCTCAGAAAATCCTCGTATTGCTCCGTTTGCGTCTTCAGGCCGACCAGATCTTCCGTTACCTGCGGCGAGTGATGGCACCGGAAGCAATGGTCAACCACCTTCCCCATCTCGATGCCATGCGAGACAATGGTGTCGACGCCGCTGGCGTATCGGGTGCCGCGCCAGGCGAGGTCGGACTGCACTCTTTTGATCTGCAGCAACAGATGTTCACGCAGGATCTCGACCTGATGCAGCTTGACGAGTCGGTCGAGCCGCGAGGTCGCCCTCTCGATAGTGATAATGATGTAAGCGCCGCTCAGCACGAAGAGCAGCGACAGGATGCCCACGCCGATGAGGATTTTCTTCTTCATTCTTCGGTCGGGAGTTTGAAGTCCGCGAGGTCGATCCAGAGTTCCCTCATGTACGTCATAACGGGCCTGTAGTCGGCATCGGTCGTCCCGATGAACCGGCGCGCCCCGAAGGCCTGCAGCACCTTCGCGCCTTCGAGATCGGCGTGCATCGTAATCAGCGCGTCCGTCAGCTTCCTCTTGACAGGCTCTTCAATGTCCTTACACAACGCCAGCACGTTTTCCGGCACATCGGCGGATTTTCCCAGGATCACCAGCTCCCTGCCGATCCGAGGATTCTCGGCGGCAAACCGGTTATAAACGGTATTTTTTGCAGCGCCGACGTCCGCCTTCCGGTCGAGGACATCATCGATCGTCCCTTCATGCGTTCCCGCGTAGTAGATCTCCCTGAAAAAGGCGGCGGGGTTGTGGACCCCGGCCCTCTTCAGAAAAATCGACGGGAAAAGATATCCCGCCATGGTCGCCCGCGCCACCAGGGAGAGCCGTTTCCCTCGCATCTGCCGGACCGTGAGGATGCCGCTGTCCTTCCGGACGAAGATGACCCCATGGTACGAGGAGCGCCCATCAGGATACTCCGGACGAACAAGCGCCACAACGCCCAGTTGCGCGTTCGCCAGCAGATAGCTGAAACTTCCGAAAAACGCCCCATCGAGCTTCAGAAACTGGAAGTTTTCGATGACATTGCCACGGTATGTGAGAACCTTCAATTTGACCCGAACACCGGTTTTCTTCGAAATGTAGTCGATAAGCGGCTCGAATCGCCTGACCTGCTTGAAGATATTGTGTTCAGGAATCAACCCGATGAGTAGCGTCTTCTCCGGAGGGGGCTGCCGCGAAGTCGGCGTTTCCATCTGGCCGCAGCCGACCAGGAGGACTACGCAGAGAAAAAACGCAAGCCACCATTTCTTCATGTCATGCCCCCCTCGCGTAAACACACATGCTGGGCTTGAGTATAGCTACGGAATCCATACCCGTCAAGGCAAAACGTGAACAACCGACCATTCGCCCGTGAAAAAGAGATGAGAAAAACGGCTTTACTTCACTGTGAAAACTGGATTCTTTGTGAGTGCTTTTATGCAGCCACGGGGATGACGTAGAGAAGGACCGCGAAAAAGTGGAAGGTGCTGCCGGCCAGGACGAAGAGGTGCCAGACGGCATGGTGGTACGGCAGCCGGCGCCAGCCATAGAACGCGAGGCCCAGGATGTAGGCGAGCCCCCCGGCGATCAGCAGTGAAAGGCCGGCCGGCGTAAGGGAGGCGAGCAGGGGTTTGATGGCGACGACCGCAAGGCAGCCCATTCCGACGTAGAGGCCGACCGAGGCGATCGGCCACCGGCGGAGCAGCGAGACCTGGAAGATCACCCCGATCAGCGCGATTCCCCAGACGACGCCGAACAGCGACCAGCCCCAGGGGCCGCGGAGATTCACCAGCATGAAGGGGGTATAGGTCCCGGCGATCAGCAGAAAGATCGCCGAATGGTCGATGACCCGAAAGAGTGTCTTGATCCGGGGGGTCGGGATGCCGTGGTATAGGGTGGATGCCGTGTACAGAATGATCAGCGTGGCCCCGAAGATGCTGCAGCCCACGATGTGCCAGGCATCTCCGAACAGCGTCGCGAAGGCGGTCAGGATTCCGAGAGCCCCGATCGCGAAGAGGAGACCGACCCCGTGGGTGATGCAGTTCGCCAGTTCCTCACGGGGGCTGTACCGGGGCATGGGTATCTGTTGTATAGTCATCTCTTTTAAGGTCGTTCCCTTTTCTTCCTACCCGCCCGGTTTTCCTCCACCCGAAGAGACGGTATCGCCGCTTCCGATGGGACATCTATCATCCGGTTCGGGAAAATGAAAGCGAAATAATCGGTCCAAAAACGGAGGCGTCGCTCATCCGGCTTTCAGGTACTCTTCAAAACCGATCGCCCGGTCCGTCACCCCGTCGGGGGTGATCTCGACGATCCGGTTCGCGACGGTCGATACCAGTTCATGATCGCGGGAGGCCAGGAGCAGCACCTCCGGAAAGGCGATCAGCCCGTTGTTCAGCGCGGTGAGCGATTCGAGGTCCAGGTGGTTCGTCGGCTCGTCCAGGATCAGCGTGTTGGCGCCGGTCAGCATCATCCGGGAAAGCATGCAGCGGACCTGCTCCCCGCCGGAGAGGACGCTGGTCTTCTTCAGCGCCTCCTCCCCGGAGAAGAGCATCCTTCCGAGGAAGCCCCGGGCGAAGCTCTCCCCGTCGCAGGGGGGGAACTGGCAGAGCCAGTCGACCAGATTCAGGTCGCCCTGGAAGTAGGCGCTGTTCTCCTTCGGAAAATAGGCATGGGTAATCGTCGCCCCCCAGCGGAAAGTTCCACTGTCCGGCTCCATCTCCCCGGCCAGGATCTGGAAGAGGGTCGTCTTGGCCAGACCGTCGCCGCCGACAAAGGCGATCTTGTCCCCCTTCCTGACGGTCAGGTTCAGGTTGTTCAACACCGATACCCCCTGGATCTCCTTGCCGAGCCCCGTGATCTCCAGGATGGTGTTCCCGCAGGGGCGCTCGGGTTTGAACTGGATGAAGGGGTACTTCCGCGAGGAGACCGGCATGTCCTCGATGGTCAGCTTCTCCAGCAGCTTCTTCCGGGAGGTGGCCTGCTTTGACTTCGAGGCGTTGGCGCTGAACCGCTGGATGAAGGCCTTCAGGTCTTCCGCCTTTTCGGTCGCCTTGCGGTTTTCGTTTTGCTTCTGCTTCAG
>CAYSSF010000023.1:0-28216 GCA_964433455.1 uncultured Syntrophaceae bacterium | reverse complement strand
GGCACGTCCGGATCTGTGAGGGCTGCGCACCGAAAGGTGCGCGGCTACTCGACCACTTATATCCTAATTATCGATCGTGACCCGCGTGACGGTTCCACTGATGTCGTCAATCCGCGCAGCACTTACACTATCCGGCTGGACTGCATACACCCAATCGCCGATAAATTGACCCCGCATCCAGGCATAATAATAATATGGGAAATATGGATTGGCTGTATCCGCCATTACGGTGGGAACTCTGCCCAGCGGTTCGAAACCTTTCTCTACACTGACCCTGTACCCGTACAAGCCAATAAATGTTCGCGCGCCGGAATCCGAAGCGGCGGCAGGCGGTTTCTGATATTCATTGAGTTGGATCGGGAACGCCAGGAGCTTCTTTTCATTCCAGAACGTAAATGCCTTGGGGTTGTGCAAGGCCTCCGATTCCGTCCCGCGTACGCCAATCAGTTCCTTGTGCAACAGTTTCGGATTGGCAAAATCCGTGATGTCGAACATTGAAAGCTGAACGCCCTGATACCAGGCCATGCCATTTTCCAGTTTCACATCCTTGCCGATCGTAATCAGATGGTTTTCGTCCAAAGGATGAATGTAATCCGAGTATCCGGGAACCTTCAGCATGCCGGCCACCCTGGGCGCGGCGGGATCGGACAAATCCAGTGTAAAGAGCGGATCAATCTGGACGAAGGTCACCAAAAACCCGCGCTTGCCGACAAACCGGGCCGAGTAAATCCGTTCTCCGGGGGCAAGGTTTTCCAGCTTGCCGATTACCTCCAGCCCCTCTGTACCGGATTTCAGACAGTAGACATGATTGGCGGATGTGGGAGGGTTTCCCCAGAGATAACCGGTCGTCGTGGCTACCCTCAGCACGCCTTCGAATTCTCCCATCGAAAATTGATTCAAGAGGGTTCCCGGAACCCTGCCGGACCCCATGCTCTGGGCCTTGAGGCCGCTTAAATCAAATTTGTGGATGACCGTTTCTTCGGTTGTTGCAGGAACATCGGTCCTGAGCGGTCCGGGCATGTAGTTCCGCTGTCCGGCCGACAGATAAAGGCTACCGGTTGTCGCGTAGACCGTATGGGCGTCTGCCGCCACACCGACGCTTTGCAATGGATAGGTCGGGTCATCCAGATTCAATGTCGTTACCGTTACCGTGCTACCGCCGCCGGATTCATCGGGGCAGTAAAAATTCTCTGGCGCTACCAGCATGGCTCCGGCATGCTTGCCCTGATTATCGGTGATCTGGACACCGGGTGTCAAATCCTTGAGGGTTAAGGACGACAGGGCTCTCATATTGGCTGCCATCGTATCCGCCCGGTCTTTTTCCGTACCGTCATACCAGAGTTTCAGCGGCGGCAGATTGGGAAGAAATTGCTGGATTACATGAAGTTTTCCTGCTGTCAGCCGCGACGAGACAAGCATCCCGTCGATCACCGCGTCCTTTTTAATCTGCGGGTTGGCCGGATTGGACACGTCAATCAACAGGATGCCCGTCTGGGCCTTGACGGGGATCCAGTAGGGCATGCCGACGCGCAGGCCGCCCATTCCGGGAGCAGGAAGCCAGATATTCCCACCGCCGTCAGCCGGGGTGTACAATACGATCACTATTTTATTGTAAAGCTGCAGAGAATTTACCGTTCCGCTGATATCCACCGTGGCGGTTTTGACCATCGCATCCGCGGGCAAGGCTTTCAGAATGATCATTTTCCGGTTGCCGGCAATATACAGATAGGTTCCGTCCGTTTTCACCGTGTCGGACTCATCCACGCCCGCCTCCTGAATGGTGGTGCTGGAATAATTTGCGGCGGTTTCGCCCATCGAAGCGGCAGCGGTCACCCCTGCCAATTGAGATTCCATATCGCCTTGATACACCGGACTCGAAAGCACACGGGAGGCGTACTGCTCTTTGAGGTACGCTTCGAGCTCGAAGGCGGTGGCGAACGTCTTCATGCCGGGCCTTTGTGTCCCGGTTGCAAGGGAACGCAGCGTCTCCCGGAAATGGGTCCTCGCCTGATCCACCGCACACAAGACCCGTTCACCCTGGTCTGTGAATACCTGTCTGTTCAGTTCGCCGAAGAGGTTCTTTACGGCGGAGCTGGTCTCGAATTCAACGGTGCTGAGGTTCAAATCCACAGGATGGTTTATCAGCACATTATGTATTTGTTGAGGAATCTGTATGCCGTTTTCCGGGACGCCGTCCCTGTCCAGGGATTGCAATAGTCTGCATATGTTGGTCACTTTGGGATGGGTTTCATCCGAGGCTCCCGAAACCAGATCAACCGGCGTGATTCGTTCCTTGGCCGCGGTCTGTCCGATAACGGTTTCGCCGATGAAAAATGTGATCGTCTCACCGTCCAGATATCGGAAAATACCCGCGGCTTCGGTGACTCCCGATTGCGTGGCGGTTCTGTAATTCAGCCCTTCCACGGCGCTGTCGAGGAATACGCCCGTCTTCAGGGCCGGGGTTGCCGATGCGTCCCCGCCGTTACCTCCTCCTCCGCAGCCGGCAAAAGAAAGGGCAATCAGACTGACCAAAAGGCTTCGCGCAATGATCGACGGATTCATTTTTCATTCCTCCGTTATGTTTAATCATACTCGTCAAGAAGGTTATGTTGGGTGATCCGAGTATGTCCTCATAAAACCCCATTTAATGCGCGGATCGAAAAGGTGTGATGCTGCCCTTCAATTCGGGCAATTATATATTCTTGTTGTCAGTACCATTTGCAGCGGAAGGAGGTTCTTTTCAACCTGTATGATGTGGAAAGGTTTTATGAACGTTTGAGTCACCATGCAATGAAGACCTGCTTGTGTTCTTGTGACTCGCAAATCCAACCTGTCACCTTGATCCAATACTTGTTTGATTGCCAATCCGAAGCCGCCGTTACTGTGTACGATATCAACCGCCGCTACGACATTGTATTTAGAAAAATCAACAGCGGGCTGTTCAGGGACCGGTTGGATATGACTGTTGATTCTGATCCAGAAATCATCCCACCCCGCTTGACTTTCGATCCTAACCGTCTGGGGTGAAGTCTGGGGTGAATCGAAGCTGATGCCAGCCAAACCATTTTGAATCGTTTGAAAGGGCAGCCCTATTGATTTTACGTTCAGATATTCCGGACCGGAATCGACGGGGTAACCGTCTATTAAATCGCCATCTACCGTTATCTTCCGGTCTAGGTAGTTATCCATATTGATCGTGTCACTTTTTAAGGCATATATCGTCCGTCCAGCATCATCTGATAGAATGTGTGTTCCGTACCCGTATGTTGCTACTCCTTGCCTTTTTATGGTGCCCAATGTTCCCGTTTCTGTTTCTGCAGGCTCACCTGAACCGGACCCGCAACCAGTCAATAAAACGATTATTAATATCATCAGCGTCTTATACATATGCACCTCCCCATGAGCTAAGAAGTCGGAGATCATGATGAACACGATTTACCGGCCTTGACCTGCCGTATGTTTGTATGATGTTGCCCCAATATTCGCGGATGCCTTCTAAAATAACACCAGTTTCATGGCCCACATCATATTATTGAGAATTACGCCCTCCACCTTAACTCTCGTGCCTGCCTTAACTTGATCGAGCTGTCCGCCCGAAAATACGGTTGAGGGAAACAATTCAATCCCCTGCAGACCGAACGGTGTGATCATTGCGAAGCCGCTGATCGACTGGCCTGCGTATAAGAGGCTGTCGATGAAACCTTCGATTTCAATAGGGCCGTCCTTGAAATCGGGAATCTTCTTTTCAATGGTGTCAACCAGCAATGCTATCGGTGATGTAAGATCTCCTTTTACCTCAACGAAATCTCCGGGCTGGATACCCCCAGATCCAAATTTACTGAGTATCGCGCTGCTGAAGTCGACGGTGAGCGCGTTGATATTGAATGTTGCACCGGTCAGGCTGCTGACCCGCCCGCTGACTTGCGGTGTGAGACTCACGGTTTTTCGGGCAATCCTGGTGGCTCTGATATTCCCATCCACATCGAGCAGTCCGCTGATTTCGACCAGATCGTCGGTGGCCAGATCGGCCAGGCCGGGAGAGTTGCCCGGCAGACCTGCAATCATGGTTTGCGGATCAACCAAAACCGTCTGTCCCATAACCTCCAGTGAACCTTTGCTAAGGTCGATGCCGGTGATCGGCCCCACGGCATTGGGGGAAAATGCAACCACATTGGCCTTGCCTGTTTTGCCGTCGGCATGGAGGATCCCTTCAAGCTTCACGACCATGCCGACCTGCAGATCTCTTGCATCGCTGTTGACACCTGCCGTGGTAACCGTTGCGCCGGTTGTTTCAAACTCGATGCCATTTACAACAATACTGCCCAATGCCGTAATCGGGCCGACACTGATAATGCTGATGTCTCCAGTCCCGCTGCCTCCAACCGCGGGGCCAGCGGAAACGCCGGAGCCGCCAATCCCGCCGCCGCTACAGGCGAAAAGGACCAGAAACGAAAAGAGGAGAGGCAGGTATCGCCACTGGCTTTTAGAAAAAAACTCTCTTTTATGTATAAAAGATTGTACGCTTTTCATCTGTTGCCTCCCTCTGCTTTTTGGGTGGAGATGTTTTCCATATCTTCTTCAAAATAGTATATGCCCAGTCCCACCCGTTTGCGGCCGCCTCCCTGCACGCCGGGGGTTACATCGCGGTCCCGGGCCGCCAGCCATGTATTCAATTTCTCCAGGAGGGCTTGGGATTCTTCAGCACTTAACGTTTTGAACGGCTCCAGGAACTCCTCAGGGATGTTGTCATAGGCTACCTTGCGCTGGAATAAGGGGTGAATGTTCTTCGGGTCCAGATTGTGGTTGATCGTTACAAGCAGATCCGCCACATCCGCCCCGAGGATATCAATCTTTGCCTGTTTATCTGCTCCAGGAAGGTATGCGCGGGTCATGAGTTGGATTGTGCCGTCTTCCTGAATCGAAACCGCACCGATGTTGAGCAACTCGTCAAGAACGGCTCTGACCGGCATATCGCCGCTGTATTTTTTTACCAGGCTGCTGAAAGCAGCGATACCGTCCAATGGAAGGTTCAACGGATTGTTGTCATGATCTAAAAACAGGGGATCGCGAATCCAGCCGCTGATGACCCGGGTGGCGCGGTTGTATCGTCCAGGGGTGTCATCATCAATCGGCATATCCAGATCGCGCAATCTCTGCACTTCCTTGCGGGACAGTCCTGTAATCACGGAAACCCGTGAGGATGTCTGCTTGCGTCCTGAAATCCCAAACTCCTTAAAGGCAATATCCACATATACCCAACGGACCAAGTCGGAGAAGACATGGTATGGAATCCCGTTGCTTAACAGGATATGAATCAGTGGCTTGAGAAGTTTCAGGATGGCGCTATTCAATGTTTTGGTAATGGATGGGCTCATGATTTGGGATATTATTCCCAAATATGAGCGACGTCAAGAATTATTTTTGCGATTTTGGCGTTCGGTGTTCGGCTTGACATGATATGCATTCAATGATCTAATCGCTATCCAAAACGCGAAACAAAATCAATGTGCATTGATTCACTGGATAACCATTTTAAACTCATGAAAGTCATCCTTGAACTCCGGCTGCGAGATAAAAATGACCTGCGCCGAACAACCGCATCAACTCGGACGGGCAATCCCGCTGCGCTCCATTGCCGGCTGGTTATGCGGAACGTTGTTCGGGTACGAAGGGAGATCATGTGAGCGAGTTCATAAAACCTGTAGCCGCTTGGTGCGCAGCAATTGTTGAAGCCATCGGAATTGGCGTTATTACGCTCTTTGCGCTATACGCACTGACGAATGCCGTAGTCCGGCTGCTGAAAAAGGAAGAGAAAGATGCAATTTTTCAGGATCTCCGTCAATTGCTTGGCCGGGGCATTTTGCTTGGACTTGAGTTTCTGATTGCAGCGGACATCATTTATACGGTGACAGTGGAGTTGACCTTTCAGACAATCGGGGTTCTGGCCATCGTTGTACTCATCCGTACGTTCCTGAGTTTAGCGCTTGAAGTTGAGATAACAGGCAGATGGCCCTGGCAGAACAAGCAGTAGTGTGCAAATTGGCGAATAGACGTCCGCGAATCAGGTAGCGGGGGTTTTTCTCCCCCGGCCCCCGCATCCAGCCATGCAGGGATTCGGCAAGCTTCTGATACCGAGCGTCTATGGAGACAAACCAGGATCTGTACCCTGCAAAGAAAAGGAGAAATCAGATGGATCTCTATCTTAAACATCTCGCCTCACCGATCGGGGAATTGCACGTTTATGCCACGGACCGGAGCGTCGTTGGGCTCTTCATGGGAAGCCGGCCCTTCAAGGGTTGCCGCCGTCCGTGGCAGGAGGCAAGGGAGGCCGATCATGCCCTCCTCCTCGAAACCGCCGGAGAGCTCGATGCTTATTTTGCAGGCCGACTGAGGAGTTTCACGGTTCCTGTCGAAGTCGCGGGAACCGACTTTCAAAAAGCGGTCTGGGAAAGCCTCCGGACCATCGCCTACGGGGAGCTCCGGACATATGGGGATGTGGCCCGGGCCATAGACCGTCCCGCCGCGGTCCGCGCCGTCGGCGGGGCCATCGGCAGCAACCCCGTCTCCATCATCATTCCCTGCCACCGGGTCATCGGATCGGACGACTCCCTTACGGGATTCGGTGGCGGCCTGCCGGTCAAGCAGCGTCTCCTCGAAATGGAAGGCCACGCCATTACCCATTTGAAGCTGGAACCGAAACGATGATTCCCCTGACGTTTTCGAGGGACACCGATTATTACGGATGGATGAAATGAAGGCGCAGCGGCGGGGGCATCCCATCGATCTCTCGTGAAAACGCCGCAGGAGGGTTACGCTATGAAAGCCGCATTTGTCGTATTTGACCGCATGACTTCTCTCGATTTTATCGGTTTCTACGACCCGGTCACGCGCCTAAAGACGATGAAGATCCTGGACGATTTCGAATGGCGCATCTGCGCTGTCACCGAAAACGTCGTTGACGATCGCGGCCTCCGGATCGGAGCGGACGCGGTAGCCGAGCCGCTCGGTTCCTGCGACCTCCTTTTTATTCCCGGGGGATTCGGCACCCGAAGCCTCCAATATGACGGGAAATTTGTTGACTGGTTGAAAACCGCTGCTTCCGCGCGGTTGAAGGTGTCGGTATGCACCGGCGCTCTGCTGCTCGGCGCCGCCGGTTTTCTTCGGGGCGTGCGCGCGACGACCCATCCGAACGCGCTCGAGGAGTTGGTGCCGTACTGCCGGTAGGTTCTCCACAAGCGGGTGGTCGACGAGGGAGAGGTGATCACTGCGGGCGGCGTCTCCTCCGCGATCGACGCAGGCCTGCACGTCGTCGAGCGATTGGCCGGTCCGGATGCGCGCGTCCGGATCGCAGCCCAGATGGATTACCCCTATCGATGGAACGCCTGAGCCTGCGTACGACCCGGCAACGTCTTCGAAAACGGGCGCTATGAAAAATTCTTGCCTTTTCGAGTCATTAAGCATGGACGTCGCGCATATGAAAACGAGACGCATGTTGGAATCTGATTGGGTCGCCGTTTCCCGAATCTACGCCGAAGGAATTCGCACCGGGATTGCAACGTTCGAGTCCGCCCCGCCGGCCGCCTGGGATGAATGGATTTCGAAGTGGCTGCGGGAATGCTGTATCGTTTGCGAGGAGGCCGGCGAAATTCTTGGATGGGGAGCCCTCACCCCGGTGTCTGTCCGGCACGTGTATCGGGGAGTGGCGGAAGTGAGTGTTTACGTAGCCGAATCTCACCGCGGGAAGCGTGTGGGGCACATCCTGCTGGACGGGTTGATTGCGCTATCCGAGCGCGAGGGCATCTGGACCCTCCAAGGCCAGATGTTCCCGGAGAACACTCGAAGCATTGACTTACACAAGAAGCACGGCTTTCGAGAAGTCGGGGTACGCTTCAGGATCGGTAAAATGACGCATGGTCCATTCCAGGGGAAATGGAGAGACAACGTTCTGATGGAGCGCAGGAGCGAGGTCGTCGGAATATGATCGTACAATCGGGTAGCCGGGTATATGTGCCTGAATGGCCGGAAGTCCAATGCAGGCGAAGATGACCAACAAGAAAGGAGCGCTATGAAGATCGCGATCATCGGCGCCGGGGCGCTTGGCGGCTACTATGGCGCCAAGCTCGCGCGCGCCGGCGAGACGGTGCACTTCATCGCGCGCGGGGCTATGCTTGACGCCCTGCGCAGCCGGGGAGTGACCGTGGCGCGGGACGAGGAGACATTCACCGTGTCGCCTCTCCGGGCCACGGCAGACGCAGCGGATGTGGGGCCGGTGGACCTTGCGCTGGTCACGACGAAGAGCTATGACCTCGACGGAGCGGGCCGGGCGCTCCGGGCGCTCAAAGGTCGGGACACCATCGTCATCCCGTTCCAGAATGGCGTGGACATCGCGGAACGCCTCGTGATGTCGACCGGCCCCGGCGGCCACATCCTCGGGGGGCTCTCTTACCTTCCGGTGTCGGTACAGGAGCCCGGCGTGGTGCGCCAGAGCGGCGAAGAGAAGCCTTTGCTCCTCGGTCCGCTGCGCGACGAAGACAGCGCGGCAGCCGACCTCGCGTTGTCGGTGTTTCGGCGGGCCGGCATCCGGGCAGAGCGCCCGGATGACATCCGCATGGAGATCTGGATCAAGTACACGGCGGCAATGGCTACGATGGGCTTACAGTCCGTCACCGGGCGCGGTTTTGGACCTACCCTGGCCGACCGTGACATACGCAAGATGTACGTCGGCGTTATGGAGGAGGTGAAGGCTCTGGCGCGAAGTTCAGGCGTAGCCTTGCCGGACGGCATTGTGGCGCGCCTGATGGACGCCATCGACCGATATCCGCCGGAAACGAAGGCGTCGATGCTCCAGGATCTCGAACGGGGCAAGCCCCTGGAATTGGAAGCCATGCACGGCACCGCCGTGCGACTCGGCGAGTCGTTGGGCGTGCCCACTCCGATGAGCCGTTTCATCTACGCGGCGCTCAAACTTCGGGTTGGCGGCACGGGCGGTGCGTGAGCGCGGCATCAGCGCCTGCGTGAGGCGCCGCAATCAAATCAGGATAGATGAAATGCGATGGGAGAAGATCCGGATCGGCATCAGCGGCTGCGCGCCGGAGAAAATGTCCACGATAATAGAGGCGCCCCTCGTCTGCCGGATCGAAGGGAGCGTCGGCAATCAACTGCCGGAAGAAAATGTCCGCGATGACGGGACCGCCGGCGCGCGGAGATTATTATGTTGACGAACCAGTCTCTTCTTCCTATACTTCCGCCCACAGAAGAGAGCTATGGTTGCGCCGGGCAACATCCGGAGAAATCGGTCCGATCGACTCCCGTCCTTAACAGCGAACATTTTCTTTTCAGGAGGCATTATGGGTGCGAGCTATGAAGTAAAGGAAAACGTCGCCGTCATCACCATGAACAACCCGCCGGTCAACGGCCTCGGCCATGCGACCCGCAGCGGCATCTTCGACGGGCTGAACAAGGCCCTCGCAGACAGCGCCGTCAAGGCGGTCATCATCACCGGTGCGGGAAGGGCCTTCTCCGGCGGCGCCGACATCAAGGAATTCAACACGCCCAAAACCTTTGCAGAACCGAATCTGCTTATGGTCATCGAGGCGATCGAGGCCGCGGACAAGCCGGTGGTCGCCGCGATCCATTCGGCGGCGATGGGCGGCGGCCTGGAACTGGCCCTGGGTTGCCATTACCGTGTGGCGGCGCCGGGCGCGCAGATCGCGCTCCCCGAAGTAAAGCTCGGCCTCCTGCCCGGTGCGGGCGGAACCCAGCGCCTGCCGCGCGTGGTCGGCGTCGAAACCGCGCTCACCATGATCGTTACCGGCAATCCGACGCCTTCGGAGAAGCTTGCCGGAACGAAGCTCTTCGACCGGATGATCGCGGGCGACCTGATGGCCGGCGCGATCGCATTTGCCGGAGAGATTGCCGAAAAGAGGCCGCTTCCGAAGGTGCGCGATATCCGGATCGATCTTCCCGATCCCAATGCCTTCTTCAAGGCCGCCCGCGATACCGTCGGCGCCGCGTCGAAGCACTTTCCCGCGCCGCTCAAATGCGTCGACTGCGTCGAGGCTGCCGTTACCATGCCTTTCGAGGAGGGGATGAAGGTGGAGCGGGACCATTTTCTCGCGCTGGTGCAGACCACGGAGAGCAAGGCCCTGCGCCACTTCTTCTTCGGCGAGCGTGCGGCGGCCAAGATTCCCGACGTCCCCGAAGAGACGCCGAAGCGTCCGATCAAGACGGCCGCGGTCGTCGGCGCCGGAACGATGGGCGGCGGCATCGCGATGAACTTTGCCAACGCCGGCATTCCGGTCACGGTCCTGGAGGTGAATCAGGAGGCGCTGGACAAGGGGCTGGCCACGGTGCGCAACAACTATGAGAATTCACTCAAGAAGGGGAGACTCACGCAGGAGAAGTTCGATCAGCGCGTGGGGCTGATCCGGGGCACCTTGTCCTACGACGATATCAAGAATGCGGACATCGTCATCGAGGCGGTGTTCGAGGAAATGGGCATCAAGGAGAAGGTATTCCGGAAGCTCGACCTGGTTATGAAACCCGGCGCCATCCTCGCCTCCAACACCTCCACCCTCGACGTCAACAAGATCGCGGGCTTCACCGGGCGTCCGCAGGACGTGATCGGCACCCACTTCTTCAGCCCGGCCAATGTGATGAGGCTCCTGGAGATCGTGCGCGGCGCAAAGACCGGAAAGGACGTCCTCGCCACGACCCTGGCGCTCGCCAAGAAAATCAAGAAGATCGGCGTTGTTTCCGGTGTCTGCGACGGCTTCATCGGCAATCGGATGATCGAGCAGTATGGGCGTCAGGCCGGTTTCCTGCTGGATGAAGGCTGCCTGCCGGAGCAGGTGGACCGCGCGATGGAGGAGTTCGGATTCGCGATGGGACCGTTCCGGATGGGCGATCTTGCCGGAAATGACGTGGGCTGGTACATCCGCAAGCGCCGCTACATCGAACGGCCGGAGATGGTCTACTCCAAAACCGCGGACCTGCTGTGCGAGAAGGGCCGCTTCGGACAGAAGACCGGCGCCGGCTGGTACGACTACAAGCCGGGCGACCGCAAGCCCTATCCGTCGCAATGGGTGAACGAGATGATCATCAACCACTCCCGCGAGATCGGCGTGGAGCGGCGCGAGATCGGCGACAGGGAGATCGTCGAGCGGCTGGTCTACGCGCTGGTCAACGAAGCCGCCCACATCCTCGAAGAGGGGATCGCGCAACGGGCCTCGGACGTGGACATCATCTATCTGACCGGTTACGGCTTCCCGATGCACCGCGGCGGCCCGATGTTTTATGCCGACACGGTCGGGCTGCCCCATGTGGTCGCGGCGATGGAGAAATACGCCCGGGGCCGTCACGGGCAGTACTGGAAACCCGCGCCGCTCCTGGCCAAACTTGCCTCCGAAGGCAAGACGTTCAACCCATAACCCATCAATACCAAGGTGGAGAACAACGAGGAATCCATCACCCCATCCTCCCTCCCCCGTCGAGGGGGAGGGATACAGGAGAGGGGCATTGTCAAATAAAAGCAAGGAGATGAAAATGCTGAAAACCAGACTTACCGCGTTACTCGGAATCAAACACCCGATCATCCAGGCCGGCATGGGGCCGTTCAGCAACAACAACCTCTGCGTTGCCGCGGCCAATGCCGGAACGCTCGGACTGCTTTCAACCAGCGGACTTTTCGACAAGGAGGGGCAACCCTGGATCTACAATGCATTCGTCGAGAGCGCCGAGGCCTCGATGGAGGACGATATGGCCCAGGTGCTCGAAAAGGTGCTGAAACGGACCTACCGCCTGACCAAGGGAAAGGGCGGAGTCTTCGGGATCAACGTGATGGTGTCGGCGGAACTGCTCGACAAATCGCAGATCCTGATCGATACGGCCATCCGGGTCCGGGAGGAGAACCCCGGAATGAAGGACCATTTCAAGGTGCTCTTCACCTCGGCCGGCGACCCCGTCCCCTGGCGCGACAAGATCAAGTCCGCCGGATTTACCTGGCTGCACGTCGTCCCCTCGGTCAAGGGGGCGCTGCGATGCAAGAAAGCGGGTGTGGACTGCATCGTGGCCTCCGGGCATGAAGGCGGCTTTCACATTGCCTGGGAACCGCTTCACTCGATGGTTCTATTGCCGGCCGTGATCGATGCGATTGCCGATCCGGATTTCCCGGTGGTGGGTGCCGGTGGATTCTGTGACGGCAAAACCCTGGCCGCTGCCATTGCGATGGGCGCCGCCGGCGTTCAGATGGGGACAAGACTTCTGGCCACCGAAGAGAGCGACTTCCACCCGTTGTGGAAGGAGCATGTGGTCGCGACTGGGGACCGGGGAACGCTGGTGGCCCGCGGCGTTGTGGGGCCCGCCCGGTGGTTGAAAACCCCATCCACCGTGATCCATCTGCAAAATACGGTCGTGAAGTCTCCCGGCGTCTTCACGGGCGTTCCCGATGACTGGTCCACGGTTCCACCGGAATTGATCGAGTATGAAAGAGAAGGCATCAAGGCCGTCTGCACCGGCGACCGGGAAAATGCGATGATGGCGGGGGGGGAATGCGCGCAACGGGTGAAGGATCTGCCCAGGGTTCAGGAACTGATCGACCGGATCATGGCGGAGGCGACCGAGATTGTAAAAAACATGCATCAACACCTGGCCGATGAACATGATTGATGGTCAGCCGGTCAGCCTCTCGTGGAATTCATCCGGCGTGAAACGGTACTCCTGCGTACCGTAGCATTCGACGGCAAAGGAGGCGCAGACACTGCCCATTCGGGCGCATTGCTCGATATCCTTGCCTTGGACAAGGCCGCAGATCAGGCCGCCCCTGTAGGAATCGCCGGCGCCTGTCGGGTCCTCGACCTTCTTGGCCTGGACGGGTGAAATGCCGATTTCACTGCCCGACAGACACACCTGCGAACCCAGCTCTCCCAAGGTGGTGATGATCGTTCCGGTCAGCCCCAGCAGTGCTTCCCTGTTCAAGCCGGTCTTGCTGACGATCAGGTTCAATTCGTAATCATTGACGATGAGGATCTTGCACCCCTCGATGGCCCGGACCAGCTCTTTGGCCTCCCACATGGGAAGGGATTGGCCGGGGTCGAAGATGTAATCGATTCCTCTAACTTTGCAGGCCTGCGGGTAATTCATCATGTCTTCAAGATTTCCGGGAGAGACGATCAGAAGGGTTTCTTTGGGCGAGAGCCTGTCAAAGTCCAATCCGGAGGAATATCTCATTGCCCCGGGGTTGAATCCGGTGATCTGGTTGTCGGCCCGGTCGGTGGTGATATAGGCCCCCGCCGTGAATTCATCCTCGATGACTTTAATAGTTTCTGTTGAGATCCCGTTTTTCGTCAGCCATCCGAAGTACGGTTGAAAATCATGGCCGATCGTGGCGGAGATGACGGGTTTTTCACCCATCAGCCTGAGCGCGTAGGCAATGTTGCCCGCCGTGCCGCCATATTTTTCCTTCATGCCGTTTACCTGGAAACAGACGTTCAGGGAACGGATTTTGTCAGGCAGAATATGATCATAGAAATATCCCGGGAAATCCATGATTCGGTCATAGGCCAACGATCCGGAAACAATGATGTTCATGCGTGCAAGCCTTTCAAGTCGATTTGCGGCAACCATAGGGAATATCGCGTGGGATGTCAATGATATTATCGCCTTTACCCGCGGCAATCCGCTCTCTCCTTTGGTATTGCTTGACATACGGCTTCGCATTTCGTACATTCACGCGTCCCAAAATACAAACATCAAAGGAGCACCCATGAAGCCGATCTATTACTTTGAACATGTCCATATCCTGAGCCGGAATCCGAAGGCCGTCGCCGATTATTTCCACAAAATGTTCGATGCAAAAATTGTCGAAGGCACGGAGGCTGATGGAACCCCCAGGTTCGACGTGGAGATGAATGGCCTTCTCATCTTCATCTTCCCGGTCGGCCCTGACGAAAACCTCCCGGTTGGCCCCGCCGGCCGCTACATCGGCCTCGATCACTTCGGGCTGCGGGTGGACAATCTGGATGAGGCGGCGGCCGAGTTGAAGCGGCGGGGAGTGGAATTTGTGGTGGAACCGTTCGTGAAACGGCCCGGCCTCAAGATCTCCTTTATCCGCGGCCCTGAAAATACCCGGATTGAATTGCTGGAACGCAGTTGACGGAAGGGCGCCTGATCTCCGATTGGAAAATGAAACCATGAAAACCTACGAGCAGATCAACGACCGCATCGCGTCCGGGAAAGCCGTCGTGCTGACGGCCGATGAGGTAATGGATTACGTGGACAAAAAGGGGCTTCGCGCCGCGGCCGAAGAGGTGGATGTGGTCACAACGGCCACATTCGGCCCGATGTGTTCGTCCGGCTGCTTTTTGAACTTCGGCCATTCCAAGCCGAAGATCCGGATGTCCGAGGCGTGGGTCGCCGATATTCTGGTTTACACCGGCCTCGCCGCCGTGGACGTCTACCTGGGGTGCACGCAGCTTCGCCACGGAGACCCGGCCAACATGTATCCGCCGGGCGAGTTCCGCTACGGCGGCGGTCATGTGATCGAGGATCTCGTGGCGGGGAAAACGCTCCAGCTCTTCGCCCTTTCCTACGGCACGGACTGTTATCCCCTCCGGGAGATCCGCACCTACTTCACCATCCAGGATCTGAACCAGGCGATCATGGTCAATCCACGAAACTGCTATCAGAATTACAATGTGGCGATCAACCGTTCCGACCGGACGATTTACACCTACATGGGCAAACTGGAACCCCGTCAGAAAAATGGAAACTACTGTTCCGCTGGCCAGCTTTCCCCTCTGCTCAACGACCCCTTCTATGAAACCATCGGCGTCGGCACGCGCGTCTGGCTGGCCGGAGCCCAGGGACATGTCTACGCGGAGGGAACGCAGCATGCCGGAGGCGGCGCCAGAACGCCGGATGGCGTGCCGATGGGCGGGGCGGGAACGCTGGCGTTGACCGGCGACATGAAGCAGATGAAGAAGGAGTTCGTGCGGGGCGTCAGCTTCATCGGATATGGGGTTTCGCTTGCGCTGGGGATCGGAATCCCCATTCCCATCCTCAATGAAGAAGTCCTGAAGCGAACCTGCGTGCGCGACCGGGACATCCTTGCCCCGGTAGTGGATTACGGCGACGATTATCCGCAGAATACGGGCAACGTCATCGGCCACGTCAGCTATGAGCAATTGCGGACCGGCCGGATGGATATCGACGGCAAGACGATCGAAGTCGGCTCACTGTCTTCCTATCCCAAGGCGCTGGAGATTGCGAATCTGCTGGCGGATGAAATCCGGCGGGGAGATTTCCTGCTGGCCGCTCCGATCGCCCCTCTATGTAAAGACGCAAAAATGAAGGCGCTGGTGAAGAGGGAGAAGCCCCGATGAATGACGACGTCGTAACCAGAAAACTGATGTTCTACTTTCCCAAATGTGAATGTGACAAGCCGATCATCTACCACTTGGTGAAGGATTATCAGCTCATCGTCAATGTCTATCGGGCAAAGGTGACGCCGGAAGAGGAAGGGTACCTGGTGCTGGACGTCACGGGCTCGGAAGAGGCGATCCAGCGCGCCATCGACTTTGTGAAGACCTTCAACGTCACGGTCAATTATTCCGGGAAAGGGGTCGTGCGCGACGAGGAGCGCTGCTCCCATTGCGGTTACTGCGTTCCATACTGTCCCCCCGGGGCGCTGAAGATCGAAGACCGCGCCACCCGCAGGGTTGCCTACAATGAATCCGATTGTATCGAGTGTCTCGCATGCATCCGCATCTGCCCCTTTGGCGCGTGCACATCGGCGTTTTAAGGATGATGCCCTCGTGAAAAGTCACGTTTCTCTTCCCCTTGGCTGAATACTGGGGTGCTTTTCTTCCCCTCCCCTGTCGGGAGGGGATTGAGGGAGGGGGAGCAGGGAGAGGGAAGTTTGACTTTTTACAAGGTCGTCAATGATGACGTTCCCGAAAAAAAACACACGCGTCTACAGAACATTTATCCACAAAGAAGCGGTTTTACGGATCTGCTGCGAACCGTTTGAAGCCGTCACGCAGGAGATCGTCCGGCAACGGGCGATCCTGGAGGAGTATCTCCGGCGGCATCCCGATTTTCAGCACGCCCTTGAACCCGTTGCGGCCAGAGCCGATGCCCCCGAAGTTGCCCGGCGGATGGTCCATGCCGCGAACAGGGTGGGTGTCGGACCGATGGCCGCCGTCGCCGGGGCGATGGCCCAGCTTGCGGTAGAGGCCGCTTTGCGGGCCGGCGCCGAAGAGGTGATTGTGGATAACGGGGGCGACATCTATCTGCAAACGGTCGAACCCGTGATCATCGGTCTCTATCCGGGCGAATCGGGGCCGATCGGCCGGCTGGCCTTTTCATTGCAGGCGTGCTATACCCCCCTCTCCATCTGTTCATCTTCGGGAAAAATGGGCCATTCGCTGAGCCTGGGCCAATGCGATCTGGCCACCGTCGTTGCCAAGGATGCCGCACTGGCGGATGCCGCGGCGACGCTGGCCGCCAATCTCGTCAAGGCCGTCCGCGATGTGGAGCCGGCGCTGAATCAAATCGTTTCCATCGATGGCGTCGATGGCGTGATGATCGTCAAGGAGGGCCATGTGGGTCTCGCCGGAGAGCTCCCCCCGCTGGTCAGGAGGCGCTGACCCGCGTCCGCTTGAGGCGGCTCTCCGCGATTCAACGCCGGGAGAAACAGCCACTCCGTCAGCGGTTGCCGGCGGCCGGGAATTTCGGGGGCGCAAGACTTCATTCAGGTTCGGGAATTACGAATCAACCTCCCGTCCTATCCCGTGGGCCTGCGTTGATCCGCCGACCGGCCGTCTGCCACCATATGGCCAGGACCAACGGCGCCAGTGATGCCGCCGCCGCTGCCAGCGCCATGACTCCGTAACCGCCGACGGCATATACCACCCCACTGATGACCTGGCCGGCAGCCGAGGTCAGGTTCAGCAGCAGGTCGTTGAATCCCTGGGTCTTGGCCCTTTCGCCGGGCGAAAGCTGGTCGGCCAGCAGCGCGGAACCGGCCACGTAGGCGAAGTTCCAGCCGAGCCCCAGCAGAAAGAGTGCGACGATCAGCGCCGCAAGGCCGGTCGAAGGGGCGGCCATCAGGCAGGAGACGAACATCACAGCCGCTCCCAGGATGATCACCTGCCCGCGTCCCCACCGGTCGGTCATCCGCCCGGAGAGGACGGAGAAGGCGAACATCCCCAGGGTGTGGGCGGAGATCACCAGCGACACCGCGCCCAAGGGGTGGTGAAGGGCCTTCATGTGGACGGAGGTGATGGACATCGGCACCATCATCACCATCTGGGCAAAGACCACGCTGACCATCGCGACGATCACCCCCGGTTGCCGGATGATCTCCGGGAGGGAGCGGATCTCCTGGCGAGGGACCGATTCCGGATAGCGTCGGGCGAGTTCGCGCCCGACGTCGCGAGGGTCCGGCCTCAGTCCTGCAAAGATCAGTATGGCCGCAAGGATCAAGCCGATAAAGCCGATGCCATAGGGCCCGGCCAGCTCCGGAAAACCGGCCCACTGCGCCAATGTTCCGGTGGGACCCACCAACAGAGGTCCGAATACCGCACCCACCGTACTTCCCAGCACCACGTAGGAGATGGCCCGCCCCCGCTCCGAGGGAAGGTGGACCTCCGCCGCGGCGAAGCGGCCCAGGTCGACAGCCGATCGGGCCATTCCCACCAGGACCAGACCCATCAGGAAGAGCGGCAGGGAACGGCCGACCACCGCGCCCATAGCAATCACCGATCCGATCACTCCAAAAATCTGCCCCAGGGCGAGACCCCCTCGCCGGCCGATTCGATCCATGCTGAAGCCCCAGACCAGGGCGCCGAAGGCCTGCCCGACCACATAGACCGCGCCGGGCACGCCCGCCATCGCCCGCTGTCCGCTCAATTCAACGCCGACGAGCGCGTTGACGGTGAACGCGGCGATGAACCCGGCTGAACTCAAGCTCTGGGAGAGGAACAGCACGATGGTGATCTTCCGGGCAATGCGGTCATGGTCCTTCATTCCGAAACCGATCCTCATTTACGGCAATCAGCCGAGCCAATTCATTCATTGATTTTCCCTGACTCCCCATAGATAACGCGCCTGCTTCCGCGAACAGACTGCCTCTCCGGGAGCGAAAAGCCAAAGGAGCGGCATTACTACAGAACATTTTCTCAATTGTCAAAGCAAAAGCGGTGAAAATTGAGTATCCGTCAAACGTTCAGACCTCATGAAAACGCGCCGCGCCGGCCAAAGGCGGGCATTGGGACGTGATCGGAAAAGGTGAAGGATGAAACAGATGGCCGGGAAGCAGCCCCACTGAACGTCGAAATCCTCACCCGCGAGGAGGCTTGGCGCAAGAACATTCCCACCGCCGAACGCTGGTCGGTGATGCAGAAGGAGGTGCAAAGCCTCGCCCTTTTCACATCCGTAACGGGTGCAGCCAATCGTTTGCATTAACAGCTGCAACAGGCTATACATGAGCCATGTCCATCGAAAAAAGGTTCGACATCCCCTTCATTTCCGCCCTTGCCCTGCGGGAAAAGCAGATCCAGCAGAACTACCGGCCCATCATCGCCGTTCACAAGTGGTTTTCCCGCCGGCCGGGTACTCTCTTCCGGGGGCTGCTCCTCGCCGAGTTCGGTGACAGACCCCTGCGGGAAATCTTCTACAGCTCCAACGACCTGAAAGGGATCGCCATTGCCGATCCCTTCATGGGTGGCGGCACGCCACTGATCGAGGCCAACCGTGTCGGTTGTGATGTGACAGGCTACGACATCAATCCGATGGCCTGCTGGATCGTGAGCCGCGAGATCGAGCATGTCGATCTGAGTGCCTATCGAAAATCAGCGGAAAGTCTTGTACTCGGTCTGGAAAAGGAGATCGGCACCTTCTACCGCACCCGCTGCCTGGAATGCGGCTCTCGGGAGGCCCATGTCAAGTATTTCCTCTGGGTGAAGCAGCAGACGTGCAGCCATTGCGGTCATGAAATCGACTTGTTCTCCGGCTATCTTCTTGCCGAAGACCGGCGGCATACGGAGAACGTGTTCATCTGTGCCGCCTGTGGCGACCTGAATGGTGTGAAGGACAGAAAGCAGCCCGGCGCCTGCAAGACCTGCGGCAGTCGGCTTGTCCTCCCAGGACCAGCCAGACGGAACCATTGCGCCTGTCCCCACTGCGGGATGATCGCCACCTATCCCGATGCCGTCGCTGGGTCTCCCCGCCACCGCATGTTCGCTATCGAGTATCATTGCCGCCACTGCAAGCCGACCCACCAGGGACGTTTCTTCAAGCGCCCCGACGAAGCCGACCTGCTCAATTATGCCAAGGCCGGGGCGCTCCTTTCCGAAATCGGGACGCCTCACGTCCCCGAGGACGAGATCCTTCCGGGCGACGAAACCGACCGCCTCATTCGCTGGGGCTACCGGAAATACAGGGAGATGTTCAACGACCGCCAATTGCTGGGCCTGGAACTGAGCTGTCGAACCATCGCCGAAGAGCGGGACGAAAGGGTCAGAAACGCCCTGATCACCAACCTTTCTGATCTGTTGCGTTATCAGAACATGCTCTGCCGGTACGATACGATGGCCCTGAAATCCCTCGATATCTTCTCCGTTCACGGCTTTCCCGTCGGGCTGATCCAGTGCGAATCCAATTTCCTCGGCATCGCCAACGGCGGCGGCCAGAGCGTGGGGAGCGGCGGCTGGTCGAATATCCTGGAAAAATACGTCAAGGCCAAGACCTACTGCGATGCCCCCTTCGAAACCCGCCAGGAAGGAAACCGAAAAATCCAGGTGCCTATCAAAAATGAATGGATCGGCGACCGGAAGAACGGCGATTCAGCGGCGAAACCGAGAGATGTTCGTCTCTTCTGTCAGAGTGCGACAAGCGTCGCTCTGCCGGTGGGCAGCCTGGATGGCGTCTTTACCGATCCTCCCTATTTCGGCAACGTCCAGTATGCCGAGTTGATGGATTTCTGCTATGTCTGGGTCCGAAAAATGGTCGATCCGGAAAACCCGGCATTCCAAAGCCGTTCCACCCGCAATGTCGACGAATTGACCGGCAACGTCACGATGGAGCGGGGCCTCGACCATTTTACCGAAGGGATGTCCGCGATCTTCCGGAACATGGCAAAGGCCCTGAAACCGGGCAAACCGCTGGCCTTCACCTACCATCACAACCGACTGGAGGCGTATCATCCCGTGATGGTGGCGATTCTGGACGCCGGCCTTACGTGCTCCGCCTCCATCCCCTGCCCGGCGGAGATGGGCGCCTCGATCCATATCAGTGGCACCGGTTCATCGATCGTGGATACGGTCTTGGTCTGCCGTTCCACCGGAGTGATCCCGCGAAAATGGCTTGCGGAGACGCCGGAGCAACTGGCCGCGCTGATCCAGGGCGATCTCGAGAACCTGAAAATCGGAGGCTTGAACCCGACCCGTGGAGACATCCGCTGCATCATCTATGGCCACCTTGCCCGCCTCGCGATCTGGCGGCTCCGCACCGCCTGGGACAAAACCCTGCCGGTTCCGGAGAAGCTCGCCATCATAGCTTTGGAACTGGGGCGAGGGCCTTCACTGGAAATTATCGAAAATCATCTGACTGGGGATGCCGCGCAGGCGCCTCTGCGTCGCTATGCGCAGATTCGCGAGGAGGAGACCTTCTATGGAGAACGGGACGACGAGTGAATTCAACCCCCAAATCATCATCGAGGCAAAGATCACCGAGGACGATGGCACAGCCCGCGACAAGGCCACCCGCATCCAGCACCTGGGCGAGTTGAGCATGGCCGGTCAACCGCCGGACAAGCCCAAATACGAAGTGATCGCCTGCATCGCCGGCCGTGGCTTCGGCGTCCGCCGCGAGGACATGAAAAAGATCCTCACCGCGACGCGGGGCAAGGTGTTTACGTTGCGGAATCTTGATCGACTAATCGATTGCACAAACCTGAAAGACTACAGGAGCAAGTGAGGGGTCTATGAGTAATACAGTCCAGCCCTTTGCTGTCACGAAACTCTCGCCATGGGCAATTGCTTGGCTTGTTAAGACCGATGACTGGTCTCATCTCGAACGGGTCATCCATCATAACTGCATCATATTGGGCGGTTACTACAACGTCTTAATACCCGTTTCAAATGATGGGAAAATCTGGCCTAGTTTTGAGACTTTTTTGTTCTTGTACGACCCAGATTATGTGATTCTAGCTCCTGGAATGTCAAAGCTCGATTTGGAAAATCCTCTTGCGGCTCCGAATCCCTATGGAGTCATCACTTGGGACCAAGCATCTCAGATAATTCCAGCGGATGCGATGGGTAGCTCAAATTTTCATGCCGCTCGCATATCTCCAGTGAATACCTTCGAACGACAGGCTGACTCGCTGGTAAGTAATCTGGTCGCTGTTTCCGACGATGCTTACCCGGATGTCAGCGGGCTCGCTCTCCTGGCATGCGGAGATGTGCTTCCCACAGAACCGGAATGGGAACCATTTGACGGTGGTGTTTCTCTCCATGTAAGCGGCTATCGAGAAATGATTCTCCGGCAATTCGCCCGCGAGGATCGGACGCACCATGTGGGCGCGAGACTTGGACCTGAGGATCATGTGATTCCGGCGCCTAATCGTACTGAGTTAGCTTTTATCATAAGGGACGAAAACAAATTCCCGCTCACCGGGGCTGCGGACATTTTAAAGGCGTGCTGCGCGATCCAACATTGGTCGAGAGAGAGACGTACTTTCATTGGCAGATCTGTGCCCTATCACGGTGGAGGCGGAACGCCCGTCAGGAACTTCTCTCACATAGTGGGAATACCCGGAATGGCCATTCTCGTTTCAGACCATTTCGGGTTTCAAGAGGCTGTTCTGTTTTGGAACCTCCGCGCCAACGGTGTCCTAGCAAGCTGGCTGGCGTTTTCGCAGATGGAAGAGGAAATGCCGGCGATTCGTGAGTGGTTAATCTCAGATTATGGTGGTGTGCTTTTCACTTCCGGAGCGGATATCGCCTTTGCTTCAAGCGCAACTGACCAGATCAGACTCAGCAGACTTTTCTCAACTCTCACGGAGAACGGGAAAAGCCATCATTGGCAGTGGAAGCTTTCTAACTACGAGGCCATGACTCTCTATGATTTTGAACGACCTCATTTGCAGCGCAATCACGTCCCGATCATCCAGGAGAGCGATGACTGCTCCTTCTTACCTGAGTATCCTGAAAAAACCTTTGGCACTCTCGGTCTTACGATTGAATGTCCGTCACTGATGTCTCCCCGCAGCCAGACAAATGCAGCTTTGATTTCCGGGGAGAAAAAGCTGACGGTATCGTCCGCATTCGGATCGACAGACAACGGCCAACCTCGGTCGGACTTGCTGAGGTTTCGAATCACAAACGCCAGATATCCAAGGTTGCAGATCAACGATGATTCTCCAGTGCGATTTCGCGTTCCCTCACTCGAGAATATCCTGACGGCAATGCTTCAAGAAAAAGGTTACCGATTGCGGGAAGGGCAACATTCCCAGTACCAACAGACGTTCATAAAACGAGCAGGATCCCTTGACCATGCTTGCCGTTTCCTGGGGTCGTCACGCTATCGAGAATTCTTCAGTTTAATGTCTAATGGAAAAGATCAAAACCTATCTGGATGGTTGCTGAAGGACCCGCCCAAAAGACGCGCGCTTCACCAAGCCACACTGTATTCGGCATTTGGCAAGAATCTCCCTGGCAAGACCAATGACTACTTCAATACTGGCGAGTCATTGCCCGAAGAAGCCGTCGCTCTCATTGACCTCCAACTCTTGGAGCGGGGCTTCCAGCTATTGTGCAGGTCCTGTTCTGCGAAATCATGGTATCCGGCAGAGGAAGTCGGCCAATCCTTCAGGTGCCGCCGGTGCTATTCCGACCAAAAGGTAAGATCCCATCCACTTTGGCTCTACAAGCTGCCCGAAGTGGTTTTTCAATTATTCTGTAACAACGCCGACGTTCCCCTGCTTGCCCTTCACTACCTGCAAGAAGCGTCACGAAAAAGCTTCCAGTATGGTCTCGATTCGGACATAGCCATTGCCAATGATGGCAAAGAGAAGAACATTGACTTCTCATGCTTGCTCAATGGCCGCGTGTTCATCGGAGAGGCAAAGAGCAACGACGAAATCGGGGCTGAACAGTTCGGCTTTTACGAGAAGCTGATCAGCCAGACGGGTGTTGACGGCGTAGTTTTCGCAACCTCGGAAACCGATTGGAGTCCCTCAACGCGAAGCAGAAGCGAAAACTTAAAATCGAACTTTGCAGGCGAGGTTATGGTACTTACGAAGTCCCAACTTTTTGAGGTCAGTCGTTGGCGCGCATAGCCACCACGATCGGCCGGAGATGATCACGCTGGGGGGTGCCCGCCAGCATGAAAGAAGAACTCGGGCATAAGCGAGCGGCTGGTGTTGATGCGGGATTTGCTCGCTGAGGATGGGGGCATTTATGTGCATATGACCTGTCTTTGCCTTGACGGGAAAGCGCATCCGCATCCTGCCGATCCGGCCGGAAACATTGAAGGGGTGAAGGCGAAAGGAGATTGCACAGGCAATCGGTTACGGTGAGAGAGCCTTCACCGATACTGAGCAAGCTCTTACCTCACAACACGCCGCAGAGTAGTTTCAATCTCTTCCTGCTGCATCGCCTGCTTCAGCGTCTGATTGATCAGAGTCTGATAACCGCGCTGCCCGGCTTTGGACTTGAAGAAGGCGATCACTCCCGTATCCAGCATGATGTTGACCCTCTGCTTTCGGGGAGCGTCCTGAAGGTTGACGCGAAACCGGGCGCGGTCAAGATCGGCTTGAGTGACAATGGGGGTGTCATCAGAGATTTTCGAAGAAGATTTTTTGTTCATTTTTTCAGCCCTTCTCATGGAAATAATATGAATTTTATCCGGTGTTTCCGTATGTCATGACTTCTTTATATATATTTTAATACATATTGCAAGTATGATTAATTCAGCCGGAGTCAATCACAAAACCGTGACGGGAGCGTCGTCGTTATGAATCACCTCTGCGGAATGCATCCTAAAAATTAGACTCCCTGAAGATGAGCATGGCTGATTGAAACTTAAACTTTCAATTTGACAAAGATCCTATTTTGTTTTATGGTTCCGTAATGATAAAGCGGACGCTCACGGATAAAATTATCTCCCTCGCCCGGCAGTTTCCCGTAGTTTCGTTGACCGGTCCCCGGCAGTCCGGGAAAACGACCCTTGCCAAGGCAGCCTTTCCCGGCCACGAATACATCAGCCTGGAAGAACCGGATGAACGGGATTTTGCCTTGACCGATCCGAAAGGATTCCTCAGGCGTTTTGCCGGAGGCGTGATTTTGGATGAAATCCAGCGGACGCCTCTCCTCCTTTCCTATATCCAAGGCATAGTGGATCGTGAGGATTTACCGGGGCGGTTTGTCCTGACGGGTTCGCAGCAGTTGCCGCCCATGAGCCGGGTCGGCCAGACCCTTGCCGGGAGAACGGCCATTGTCAATCTGCTGCCCTTTAGCCTCGCCGAGTTGCTGAACCGGCCTTCCCGTGATCCCCTGGTGATCGACAGACTTCCGGAAATGCGGGAGAAGCCTCCTTTTGAACTGGAGACGATCCTTTACAAAGGGTTATATCCCCGCATCCATGACAAAGAACTCATCGCTCAGGATTGGCTTTCCGCCTATTACGGGACGTATGTGGAAAGAGACGTCCGGGAGATCGTCAATATCGGCAATCTGGATGCCTTTCAGCGGTTTGTGAGACTCTGCGCCGGGCGATCGGGACAGTTGCTCAACCTCTCATCCCTGGCGATCGACAGCGGGATTTCCCATACCACGGCGCGCCAATGGATTTCCATCCTCCAGGCCGGATTTATCATCCACCTCCTCCCGCCCCATCATGCCAACTTCTCCAAGCGCTTGATCAAAAGCCCGAAGTTGTATTTTATCGACACAGGGCTGCTCTGTTTCCTGCTGAGAATCAAGCAGCCGTCCGAAATCGTGACCCATGCCATGAGAGGGCCTATTTTCGAGACCTTTGTCTTTTCCGAACTTTTCAAGTCTTTTGCCCATCGGGGGGAAACGCCGCCCCTCTTCTTCTGGCGGGATCGGACAGGGCATGAAGTCGATATCGTGATCGATGCCGGAAAAATGCTGCTTCCCCTGGAGATCAAATCGGGGCAGACCGTGGTCCCCTCGTTTTTTGACGGGCTCCGCTTCTTCTGTGCCCTCGGCGCGCCCGCCTCCATGACGGGCCTTCTCATCCATGGCGGCGATACCGCCTATGTGCGCGATGATTTTCTTGTTCTTCCGTGGTTTCTGGCCGGATAAAACGGAAAGCGGCATGGGCAGGCGGGTGGAAGTAATGGATTATGGGTTTCCGATCCTCCGGACCGGCTTGATTGTGTCGCCTCTCCGGGCATCGGCGATGGCCCGGTTGATGCCGGCGAAGGGGTAGAACTTCACGAGGCGGTCAAAAGGGAAATGCCCCGCCCGGTAGAGATCGATCAGCCTGGGAATGAAGCGCTGGGGGACGGCACCGCCTGGCCGTGTGCAAGCGATCTCCTCACAAGTCGTACGCCCTTTCGCGGATCCGGACCTTTTGCGTCAAAATACCCCAAAACGGGCACTGCGTCAAAACCAAATGGGACAAATAGCCCACGAACCTGAACAAAGGGGGTTCCGTGGGAATCTTGATTATTGAAAAATCGTGATTATATTTATTCCACGGCTAATCCAAGGAAGAGAGGTTAACAACCTATGATGGGAAAAAATATAGACATCGAAGAAATGCAAAAGGATATCAGCGACTATGTCTCCAGGAAGTACGGGATAAAATTCAAGGTTGCCGCGTTCGGGACGGCTCCGGAGGCGGCAAAGGAAAAGGGCGAGGCCGAAGCCAAGGAGAGCAAAAACGAGCTGGCCTCCATCCATTTCGACATGAAGCCCGGGGAATTGAAAGCCTACCTGGATGAGTACATGGTCAGGCAGGATGACGCGAAGCAGGTTCTGGCCACGAAGATCTGCACCCATTTCAACCGAATCAAACGATTCGAGTTGAACCGCATGAAAAAGCGGCCGGATACCGTAGGCGAGATCAAGAACAACATCATCATGATCGGTCCAACTGGGGTGGGGAAGACCTTCCTGGTCAAGCTGATCGCCAGCAAGATCGGGGTCCCCTTCGTCAAGGGCGACGCGACGAAGTTCAGTGAAACCGGATATGTGGGCGGCGATGTGGAGGATCTGGTACGGGATCTTGTGCACGAGGCCAACGGAAATATCGAGCTTGCCCAGTACGGGATCATCTATCTGGACGAGGTGGACAAACTGGCCGCGTCGCGGGGGCTGATCGGCCCGGATGTCTCCCGCTCGGGTGTGCAGCGCGCCTTGCTGAAGCCGCTGGAGGAGACCGAGGTGGAGCTGAAGGTGCCGCACGATCCGATCTCCCAGATGGAGGCCGTGCAGGAGTACCAGCGGACCGGCAAGCGGGAGAAGAAGAAGATCAGCACCCGGCATATCCTGTTCATCATGAGCGGGGCGTTCAACGGCCTGGAGGAGATTGTCGAAAAACGTCGTCATCAGAAGGGAATCGGTTTCGGGGCGGAGATGCCGGAGAAGGACACACAAACCGAGCATCTGCGACACCTGAAGGCGGAGGATCTGATCCGGTACGGTTTCGAGTCGGAGTTCATCGGCCGGCTGCCGGTCGTGACCGTCTTCGAGTATCTGGAGACGGAGGATCTCTATAAGATTCTGTGCAACCCCAAGAGCCCGATCCTGATCGGGAAGAAACGGGATTTCAAGGCCTACGGCATCGATCTTCAGTTCGAAGATGGGGCGCTCCACAAGATCGCGGAAAATGCCGCAAAGGAGCGGACCGGGGCCCGCGGCCTGGTCAGCGCCGTGGAGCGCGTCCTGATGAAGTTCGAACACACGCTCCCCTCGACCGATATCCGCTGCCTGCTGGTCACACCGGCGATGGTGGACGATCCGGCCGGGGAAATCGAGAAGATCCTTGCCCATCCGGCCGACCCGGAGAGGGCAGCGGCCTTTCGCAGCCTGATGGAAGCTGAGGAGGGGCGTCTGGAAAAGCTGATCGCCCGGAGGATTCCGGAATGGGAGAGCGCCTATGGGACGCCCTTTGCCGATGACCGGGTCAGACTCATCATCCGGCATGCACTCGATCAGCAGACCGATGTGGAGGTAGCTGCCGAAGAGCTTTATGCCATCCAGAAGTCGGTTCAGGATTTTGCCTGTCAATTCTCCCAGAGGAACGATCTGGACGCCTCCTTCAGCGACAACGCCGTCGACACGCTGGCGGAAAAGGTCTGGAAGGAGCCCCAGGATCCGGCGGATTACCTGAAACGCGCGCTCTATAATTACGACCACGGGCTGAAGCTGATCCGGGAAAAAACGGGGAAACGGCAATTCCTTATTTCCGCCCGGGCCGTGGAGAATCCGGAAGAATATTTGAACGGTCTGATCCAGGAGGCCTACCGGTAGACGATCGGATTCCCCGCCCGAGAGATCGGATCCGCGTCAACGGCGGGGTCACGGTCGGTATGTGACATAGGCGCAATGAAGCGCGGATAGAGGGCTTATACCGTCTATCCGCGCTTCTCCCAAAAAAGCGGGATGAACCATCGGTGTCGGTTAGAAATCCTTGAATTCCCCATCGTTCATCGGGATCACCTCTTCCGGGCGGGGACTCTTCCTGGGGGGCTTTCCGGCGATGGCAAGCTGTCGACCTGCTATCTTTTTCTGTAATACCGGTGCTTTGCTGGCCGTTATCCGGGATTTCGGTAATCCATGGCCATTCCCTCTCGAACCTGTCGCGCTGCCGCCGACCACCCTCACCAGATCCTCGACAAAAACCTTCATCTGTTCCGCCTGGGCGCTCAGCTCCTCGGAGGCCGCCGCCGATTCCTCCGCATTGGCCGCCGTCGACTGCGTCACCTTGTCCATCTCGGTGACCGCGATGTTCACCTGGGCAATCCCGTGCGACTGCTCCTCGGATGCTGTCGCGATCTCATCCATCAACTGGCCGATCTTCCGTGAAATCTCCGCATTCTCCTTGAACGCCTCCTGGGTGGCGTTCGTCAATTCATTGCCCTTGCGCACCGCCTTGATCGTGTTCTCGATCAGGTTGCTCGTGTTCTTCGCCGCCTCCGACGCCCGCATTGCCAGATTCCGCACTTCGTCGGCGACCACCGCAA
>CAYSSF010000022.1:27795-29554 GCA_964433455.1 uncultured Syntrophaceae bacterium | reverse complement strand
GCAGGGGACGATGGCCCTCACGGAGCCGCAGGCGGGCTCGTCGCTCACCGACCTCGCGACGACGGCGTTCCCGACCACGGAAGGCTTCTACCGGATCAAAGGGCAGAAGATCTTTATCTCCTGCTCCGATTATGAATCGACCGGGAACATCGTCAACCTCCTCATCGCCCGGATCGACGGGGCGCCTCCCGGCGTGAAGGGGATCTCCCTTTTCGTCGTGCCCAAAAAGCGCCCGGACGGCCAGGGCGGCCTTGCCGGGAACGACGTGACCTGCATCGGGATCTACCACAAGCTCGGCTACCGCGGCGCGCCGATCACACAACTCTCCTTCGGCGACAACGACGACTGCCGGGGCTGGCTCGTCGGCGAACCGCACAAGGGGCTCCGCTATATGTTCCAGATGATGAACGAGGCGCGGGTCGATGTCGGAATGGGGGCGGCGGCGATCGCATCGGCCGCCTACTACGCATCCCTCGAATACGCCAGGCAGCGCCCGCAGGGGCGGCCGATTGCAGGAAAGGACCCCCTGGCGCCGCAGGTGCCGATCATCGAACACGCGGACGTGAAGCGGATGCTCCTCTTCCAGCGCGCCGTCGTGGAGGGGTCGCTGGCGCTGATCTTCCAGTGCGCGCAGTACGTCGACCTCGCGCTGGTGACCGAAGGCGAGGAGAAGGAACGCTATGAGCTGCTTCTCGACCTGCTGACGCCGATCGCCAAGAGCTACCCGTCGGAGATGGGGATCCTCTCCGTGAGCCAGGGGCTCCAGTGCCTGGGCGGCTACGGCTACTGCGACGAATTCCCGCTGGAGCAGTACTACCGGGACGTCCGGATCCACCCGATCCACGAGGGGACGACGGGGATCCAGGGAATGGACCTGCTGGGCCGGAAGGTGGTCATGAAAAACGGGATGGCCCTCCTGCTCTACCTCGCCGAGGTCGAGAAGGCCATTGCGGCCGGGCGGGCGATCCCGGAGTGTGACGGCTGCGCCCGGGCCCTCGCCGAAGCCGTGGAAACCCTGAAGGAGGTCACCGCGTCGCTGACGGGCCTCGCGATGAAGGGCGAAATCGAGATCTTCCTCGCCGACGCAACGCTCTACCTCGAATTCTTCGGGATCGTCGCCATCGGCTGGCAGTGGCTCCTCCAGGCCGTCACGGCGGCAAAGGCCCTCGGAGCGAGCCCCGAGGCGGCCGACGCCGACTTCTACCGGGGAAAGATCCAGACCTGCCGCTACTTCTTCGCCTACGAGCTGCCGAAGATCAACGGCCTCGCCGCCCGGCTGAAGGAGAGCGGCGACGGAATTACGGTGCGGATGAAACCGGAGTGGTTCGACTGACATGAGGCATAATGGTTATCATAGGGCGGTGGTGAGGAGTAGAGAGGAGACGTTTCCTTTTCCCGTCCGCAAGAAAGTGATGCTCCGCTCTGTCCCCGCCCGGCGGGAGCTGGGAACCGAACGATGCATGGAAGAGGAGGAGAAGCGCTATCACTGTCCCCGGTGTGGAATTGCCCTCTTCCGCGGCGCGAAGCGCTGCCGCGGCTGCGGAGAAACCGTGGAATTGGAGTGAAGGCCATCCGGCCGAAGATCTGCAGGGCAGCTCGCATGGAATCGACACGGCAAGACAAAGACGACGAAACGCAAAACGGCGGGCCGAACACACGCAAGGGCGAATGGCGGGCGCTCCGGATCACCGTTTTTCTGGCCGGATTGTCGGTGGGGCTGATGGCCCTGCCGGCGCCCGCCGGTCTCACTGTGGCGGGG
>CAYSSF010000022.1:22208-27785 GCA_964433455.1 uncultured Syntrophaceae bacterium | reverse complement strand
ACCGACGCGATCCCTGCCGCGGTGGCCGGAATCCTGCTGGTCACCGCACTCGTGCTCTCCCGGGGCGTGCCGGGGTTCCCTGAGGCGCTGGCCGGTTTCGCCGAACCGGTGGCCTATTTCCTGATCGGCGTGCTGACGATCGGTATGGCGGTTTTGCACAGCGGCCTGGCCGAGCGGGTGGCCCGTTTCTTTCTCCGGCGTTGCGACGGAAGTTCGCGCGCCCTCTACCTGGAGATGCTGCTGTCGTTTCCGCTGCTCACGCTGCTGCTCCCGTCGGCGACGACCCGCACGGGCATTCTCGTCTTCGTCTATGAACAGGCGCTCGACCTCGGCCATGTGCCGAGGGGCGCACCGCTCGCCAAGGCGATCATGCTGGCGCTCAACTCCATCAACCGGCTCGCCTCCACCGTGCTGCTGACCGGAGGTATCACCCCGGTCCTGGCGGCCTCCCTGATCGGCGGAATCTCCTGGGGCCGCTGGCTCATGCTGATGTGCGTGCCCTACGGGGTCCTGCTCGCCCTCGGCGCCGTTCTGATTTACGGGCTCTTCCGCAAGGGGTTCGAAATGCCGCTGACCCCGCTGCCGGCCATCGAACCGAAACCCCTATCCGGAAAGGAGATCCGGACACTCGCGATCACCATCGGAGCTTCGCTGCTGTGGCTTACCGATGCGTGGCATCATTGGAATCCGGCGCTGCCGGCGATCCTGGCCTGGGCCTGCCTGCTGACGCCGGGCATCGGGGTGCTCACCTGGAAAGAGTTCGAGCGGGGTTTCGGCTGGGCCAACTTCTTCGTGATCGCCTCGTCGCTGTCGCTGGCCCGCGCGCTCGGCAGCAGCGGCGCCAGCGCCTGGATCGCGGAGATCACCGTGCGCGGCATGCCGGCCTTTTCGCAGCAGCCTGTCCTGGTCGTGATCGTGCTGCTGCTGGCCGCCGCTCCGCTCCGCCTGCTGATCCCAAACATCACCGGTTTTCTGGCCACGACCATCCCGATCGCGATGTCGATCGGCGCGGCCACGGGGCTGAACCCCGTCATCTGCGGGCTTTCCGTGATGATCGCCGGCGACGCCGTCCTCTACTATCCGGCGCAGAGCGCCTCGTCGCTCGTCGTCTACGAACGGGGCCATCTGACGGCGGCGGAGATCTTCCGTTTCGGTTTGTGGATGACCCTTGCCGCCTATCTCGTGGTGCTGTTCGTCGCGCTGCCGTATTGGCAGGCAGTCGGCGAACCGCTGCGCCTGATCCATCGCGGCTGAAATCATCCGCCGGCGATCCGGATGTCGTTGGGGAGAACCTCGAACAACATGCTATTTGTCATTGCGGGGAGGCCGAAGGCCGACGAAACAATCACCTAACCGATCGAAAAACCATGGGATTGCTTCGCCACGAAAGCTCCTCGCAATGACAGAACGGCAGAAATTCAAAGATCTCTCAGCTTTTTCAAGCCGGATTCGGTGGATCATTCGGGTTGAAGGTTATATCGTCGGATATCGGTAACTTCATGAGGGAAATTTATGGAAAAGACCATAGCCATTGTCTGCTCGGGCAAGATCAGAAATTTGGAAGAGATCGATTTGAGTGGCGTTACGATTTTCGAAGAGATCAAAATGTCCGAGGCCGGCAAGTTGGCGGCCAAATTGGAATCGGAGGGAGCAGGGGCCATTATCTCCACGGCCGGAAACGCGCCGGAGGTGCGAAAACAGGTCTCCGTGCCGGTCATCGTGGCCAAGCTTACCTATTTTGATGTCTTGGAAGCCCTCAAGGAAGTCGAGAGTTTGGGGGTTATGGAAAAAAAGGTGGGCTTGATCCTGCATGAAGCAAATTCGTTTAATATGGAGCGGCTTCAACCTTACCTGAAAAACCACATGTCGTTTTTTCCATTTCAGGATGAAGACCATTTGCGCAAAATCATACAACTGTTGTTTGAAAAAGATTTTGAGGCGCTGGTCGGGGGGCCGACAACCCTGTTTTACGCCAAGCAATTGGGAATGAATGCCCATCAGATCGCCTTCGGCAAGGAAACCATCGCGGAGGCCCTAAACAAGGTCAAGGAGGTTCGATCCCTGATCCGCAAGGACAGGGAGGAAAAACAACGGGTGAAAACGGTCATCGATATGTTCCCGGATGGGATCATCGCGACCGACCGCAACGGCGATGTGACGATGTGCAATCCTCGCGCGTTAAATCTCCTGAACCTGACGGAGCAGGAGGTACTGGGGAAAAAAGTTTATCAAATTGCCGACGACCCGACATGGAAGGAGGTTTATGAACACGGGATCAAGCAAACGGATGTTCTGATGGAATATAAAAAGAGCCAATTTTTTTCCACGCGCCAGCCCATCATCGAAAACGGCTATGTGATCGGATCGGTGGGCACCCTGCAGGACTTGGCCAAAATCCAGAAATTGGAACATAAATACCGATCGACGCAAACGCTGGGCCTGATCGCCCGATATGGATTCAGGGATGTCATCGGCAACAGCGCGCTGATCAAGGAGGCCGTCGAACAGGCCAAAGCATACGCCGAATTTGACAGCACGATTCTGATCGAGGGAGAAACCGGCACCGGCAAAGAGATCTTCGCCCAGAGCATTCACAACACCAGTTTGCGAAAATCCGGTCCGTTCGTGGCGATCAATTGCGCCACGCTGTCGGAAAATCTTTTGGAAAGCGAATTGTTCGGCTATGAAGAAGGCGCATTCACCGGGGCCAAGCGGGGTGGCAAGATCGGTCTCTTCGAACTGGCCCACAAAGGAACGATCTTTCTGGATGAGATTAATCAAATTCCGTTGCAGCTTCAGGGCAAGGTCCTCCGCGTCATTCAGGAAAAGGTGGTACTGCGCCTCGGCGGCGAAAAGGTTATCCCGGTGGACGTGCGGATCATTGTCGCGACGAACGAGAGCCTGAAAGAAAAAATCAACGCCGGGACATTTCGGGGCGATCTCTACTATCGAATCAATGTTCTCAATTTGCGGCTGCCCCCGCTTCGCAGACACAAAGTGGATATCCCGCTTTTGGTCGACCATTTTCTTCAACTCTTCGTCCAAGCCCACGGCGCGGTGAAATGCACCGTCGGGGAATTCGTGGATTTTGTTTCGAACTATGATTGGCCGGGAAACGTCCGGGAGCTGGAAAATTATGTGGAACGATATGCGGTGCTTCGTCAGAAAACAAAAGCCGCCCATCCGCTCCGATTTCAGGAGTTCGGGATGGAAAGCGAGGAAGGGGCGTCCATCGGCCCGGATGCCGCTTCGCTGACGCTTAAAATCGACAACCTGGGAAACATGGAAAAGCAGATCATCAAACACGTGGTAGGCCGGTGCGGAGGGAACAAGCAACAAGCGGCCCTGCTGCTCGGTGTCAGCCGCAGCTCCGTGTGGAGCAAAATTCGCAAAGTCTAAGCGCAGCCATTCCAATTCAATGACGACCAGCCACTGAAACCATCCGAAGCATCGCGAATGGATGGATTTTTATCCAAATATTGAACGCTTTTCCACAAAAGTGTTTTAATTATGGACTCGCCTTAAAGGGTCATTCAGAATAATTGCAGTATTATTGGTCTGTTATAAATTGGCACTCCTATTGCTTTTAAGTAGCCTCAAAACCCAAATCGGGGAGCCTTTCGTTTGGCGTCGGTTAGATTACATAACGTTAAGGATGAAATTTCCTAATTTATGAGGTGATGTATGAATGATGAAGGTGTGGTTCGCATGAGCGGCGGAGAAGCCCTTGCCGAGATGCTCCGCTTGGCCGGCGCCGAGATCGCCTTCGGGATGGGCGGCTTTCAGCTCTTGCCCTTTTATGATGCTATTTCCCGAACCGGCAACCGCAGTCCCCGCCACATCCTGGTGCACGATGAACGAAGTGGGGCCTTTGCCGCCGACGCGTTCGCGCGGGTTTCGGGGAAAATCGGCTTCTGCGACGGGACGCTGGGGCCTGGTGCGACGAATCTTGCCACCGGCCTGGTTGAAGCCGCAACGGCGGGGATTCCGCTGGTGGCTTTCATCGGCGATTCCAACCGGGATTACTCGGGGAAAAACATGACCCAGGAGACGCGGCAAGCGGAAATACTCACCCCCATCGTCAAGGAATTGATCCCTGTGGAGCGAGGCCAGCGGATTCCGGAGTTGCTGCGCCGGGCCTTCAACACAGCCACAAGCGGCCGGCCGGGCCCGGTCATCCTGAATATTCCGGAAGACATCGCCCATAAAAAATGGGAATTCCCCCTGGATGATTTCTACGTGGACAAGCATGCCTGTTCACTCTCTTCCCGGCGCATTCGTCCGGATGCCGGGGAATTGAAGAAGGTTGCCGAGCTGCTGCGGAAGGCAAAACGGCCTGTTCTGATGGTGGGTGGAGGGATCCATCTCTCCGGCGCATATGCCGATCTCCGGGATTTCGCCGAAACGCTGAACGTCCCTGTCGCGCATACCCTGAGCGGGAAGGGGGCTCTTTCTTGCTCTCATCCGCTGTGTCTTAACCTCTTCGGGCGGTATGACCGGGTCGCGAATAGCTTTATCAAGAGTGCGGACCTCCTGATCGGGCTGGGTTGCAAATTCGGCGAAGTTGCCACGGTCCGCTACACCCTGATCCCGAAAGGGGTGGATCTTGTTCATATCGATATCCTGCCGGAGGAAATCTGTCGATACCAGCGGGTAAAAGTGGGCCTTTGGGCGGATGCCCGCAGCGCTTTGGTTGATTTGATGGATGAGACCCGTAGCGATGCGGCAGTCCAAAAAACGATGCGCATGGGTTATGTGGCTGAAATCCGGCAGAAGAAGCAGGAATGGCAGGAGAAGAACCGGGAACGGTTCATCAGCGATGAAAAGCCTGTCAACATGGTCCGCCTGTGTACTGAATTGACGAAAGCCATGCCCCCGAATGGAATCCTTTTGGCCGATGGAGGATTTGCCGCCCACTGGACCGGCCTGTTCTATGACGCCCCGGCCGCCGGCAGAACCTTCGTCGCCAACCGCGGGAATGCCTCCATCGGTTACGGCGTCCCCGGGGGGATCGGCGCCCAACTCGCCGCCAAAGAAGCCCCCGTGGTCGCCGTGACGGGAGACGGCGGCTTCCTGATGTCCATGGGAGGCTTGGAGACTGCGATTCGCGAGCGCATTCCGGCGGTCTGGGTGATCGTCAACAATGCCGCCTCCGGATACGTCAAGGGACTTCAGCATGCCCTCTACCAGGGGCGTTATCAGTCTTCAGACTTGAAGGAAATGAATTACGCCCGCATTGCACGGGAGATGGGCGCCCATGGAATCCGGGTCGAAGACCCGAAGGATCTTGCCGGGGCTATAAAAGAGGGTGTCGCCGAAAGGTCTCTGCCGACCGTGATCGATGTGGTGGTCACGCGGGACCCGGCCCGGATGTTGCCGGCGGTGGATGCCCGGGTCCGGATGACGATTCAAGAGGGGGATCGCCCCATCTGATTTACAAAATCTTTTAAACAGGAGGGAAGTGCCATGAGAAAGCTTTTCGTTTTGGGAGGGATCTTTTTTTGCTTGTTCGGGATGGCCGCAGTTGATTCCCCGGCGGCTGATTTTCCAACGAAACCGATCGAGTGCGTTGTCGGT
>CAYSSF010000022.1:3211-22108 GCA_964433455.1 uncultured Syntrophaceae bacterium | reverse complement strand
GTGGCCAAATCGAAACCGGATGGGTATACCTTGACGCATTTTAACATCAGTTCATGCATCCTGAATGCAATACAATTCAACACGGGCTGGGACGCCATCCGGGATTTTGAACCCGTCTCCAACTTCGTTTCGCTGGCCAACATTCTGGTCGTCCCTTCCACCAGCAAAATCACTTCGGTCGCCGAGTATGTCCAGGCAGCCCAAAAAAACCCCGACAAGATCGTTTCCGGCAGTTCCGGAATCGGCTCCTCCCAGCATTTTTCGTTGGAAATCTTCAAGAAAATTGCCAACGTGCAGATCACGCATGCCCCCTATAAGGGAAGCACGCCTTGCGTTATCGATTTGCTGGGTGGACACATCGATTCAGGTTTCATCAATGCTTCCGACGTGATCGAACATATCAGGGCGGGTAAGCTTCGCGCGCTGGCCGTAACCATGTCAAAGAGATTGACCGATTTGCCCAACGTTCCGACGATAGCGGAATCCGGCTTCCCCGGTTACGAGGTCGTCTCTTGGATCGGGGTGGCGGCGCCCGCCAAAACCCCCGCGGAAATCGTGGAGAAACTGGCGAATGCTTTCAAAAAGGCGATGGACAGCCCGGACGTGCAGAAGAAGATGACCTCCCTGCTGAATATCCCTGATTATATGCCGCCGCGTGAATTCAAGGCGTTTGTCAAGAAAGAATATGATAAATATATGGGCATAGCAAAGGCCAGCAACATCCGTGCGCCGCAATAAAACCCGGAAAAGACGCCCCGCCCTGCGGGCGGGGCGATTCACGAGGTGACCCCCTATGCGAAGCGAGAGTTATGGTGCGATTGCGCTGTTTCTGTTGGCGCTCGCCGTGATCTTTCAGGCGAGCCTCTATCCGATGGGAAACAGTCTTAAGAGAATCGGTCCCGGATTTTTCCCATTGGCCCTAGGGGTTTTAATGGCCCTGTTTTCTTTGGTGATCTTCATAAAATCACTTGTCCATCCTGCAAAAGAAGAACCGTTCAAAAGGCCTAAAAGTTGGTCGGGTCTGATGATTGTGGCGGGATCGACCCTGGCGTATGGTTTCCTGCTTCAATATCTGGGATTGTTCCTGACCACGTTTCTCTTTTCTTTCTGGCTGTTTAAATATGGATATCCCGACCGATGGTGGATGCCCCTCGGAGGGGGGGCGGCGACGGGGATCATCACGTTTCTGGTGTTTAAAGTATGGTTGGGCACTCCCTTCCCACAAGGATTTATGGGGTTCTAAAAATGGATGTCTTTGACGGTCTCCTCTTAGGTTTTTCCACAAGTCTTTCGTTCGTCAATATATGGTACTGCTTTCTTGGAGTTCTGTTGGGGACGTTCGTCGGCGTATTGCCGGGATTGGGCCCAACCGCAACCATAGCCCTGCTGATGCCCATAACCCTTAGTCTGGCGCCGGTTTCGGCCATTATCATGCTGGCAGGCATCTATTATGGGGCCATGTATGGCGGATCCACCACCTCTGTTTTGGTGAACATTCCCGGAGAGGCTGCATCCGTAATCACATGCCTGGATGGGTATCAGATGGCCAAACAGGGAAGGGCCGGACAGGCGCTGGGGATTTCCGCGTTCGGCTCTTTTATTGCAGGCACGCTCGCCACATTCGGATTGGCCCTCTTTGCTCCGCCCGTGGCAAAATATGCGCTCAAACTTGGTCCCCCCGAATACTTTGCGCTGGTATGTTTGGGTTTGGTCGCCGTGACCTTCTTATCTCAAGGTTCCATGTTGAAGTCCATGGCCATGATATGCCTGGGCCTGATATTGAGCACGGTGGGCAGAGATATGATGACCGGCTATCCCAGATTTTCTTATGGCATTTTCGAGTTGGAGGAAGGCCTGGATTTTGTTGCCGTGATTATGGGACTGTTCGGGGTCTCCGAGATCCTGATCAACGTCGAAACCTCCCTCCGTGAACAGCGGGAAGTCTATACAAAAAGCATTACCGGCCTGTTGCCGTCGCGGAAGGATTGGTCGCTTTCCATCGGGCCTATCTTTCGGGGATCGATCCTTGGGTTTTTCCTGGGCGTCCTTCCCGGCGGCGGGGCTGTTTTAGGCTCTTTTGCCTCGTACATGACGGAAGTGAAATTGGCCAAAGATCCTTCGATTTTCGGCAAGGGGGCGATCCAGGGCGTGGCCGGTCCGGAGGCCGCCAACAACGCCGCATCGCAGGGCGCATTCATCCCGCTGTTGACTTTGGGAATCCCGTCCAATTCCGTAATGGCCATGTTGGTCGGGGTATTGATGATCCATGGCGTTCAACCGGGTCCGTTGATGATGTCCAAAACCCCGGAGCTTTTTTGGGGTGTGATCACGAGCATGTACCTGGGGAATTTTCTTCTCTTGGTTTTGAATCTCCCGTTGATCGGACTATGGGTCCGAATGCTGCTCATTCCCTATGGGATTTTATTCCCGTTGATTCTGATGTTTTGTATTATTGGAACGTATTCCCTGAACAATAGAATTTTTGAAATCTATCTGATGGTCGGTTTTGGGGTTGGGGGGTATCTGTTGAAAAAACTCGATTACGATCCGACGCCGCTGATTCTGGCCTTCGTTTTGGGACCCATGGTGGAAGATAAGTTCAAACACTCTCTTCTCATTTTCGACGGAGACCTTTCGGTTTTTATCAGACGTCCCATTGCGGCCACATTTCTTACCGCGGCGCTTCTCCTGGTCTTCCTGCAATTGATTCCATCGCTTCGCAGAAAAAAATCCGCGGCTCTTAGAGAGTAGCGTCGATCCGAAGGGTTCCATGCATACCGGCAGGCGACCTCGGGATATGACAAGAAAGGAAACATGATTCGATGTTTCCATGCGCCACACCTCAATCACCTAACCGTTCGAAAAACAATAAGATTGCTTCGCCGCTCCACGCGCAATGACAAGAAGAGCTCCCTGCAATGACCGGCAGAACAGCAATTTCGGTCTCGATGGGCAAGCCGACGGGGAGCGGGCGTCCGTCGATCAGGGATTGACCGGGTACTGCGGCCGCCTGCCCTCCAGCACATCCAGGACGCCCTGGGCAACCATGGTGGCCATGTTGTACAGGCTCTCCTCCGTCATCGCGCAGTAATGGGGCGTCACGATGACGTTTTCCATGTGCAGCAGCGGATTGCCCGGACGCGGCGGCTCCGGATCATAGACATCGACGGCCGCGCCGGCGATCTGTTTTTTCCGCAGCGCGTCGATCAGCGCGGACTCATCCACGATGGTGCCCCGCGCGGTGTTGATCAGGTAGGCGCCCGGTTTCATCAGGGCCAGCGTGCGCGCATCGATCAAATGCCTCGTCTCCGCGCCCCCGGAACAATGGATGGCGACAAAATCGCACCGGGGCAGCATCTCCTCCAGACGGTCCATCTTCTGCACGCCATAACCCGCGAGCGTTGCCGCATCCACGTATGGATCGTAGCCGAGGACGTGCATGTTGAAGGCCGCGTTCATCCTCCTGGATACGGCGGAACCGATTCGGCCGACCCCGATCACGCCCAGGGTCTTTCCCCACAGATCGGCGTTGATCAGTCCTTTCTGCCGCGTCATGATCGCCATCGTCACCGTATCGCTGAGCAGTTCTTCGGATTGCATGGCGGCATGGGCCTCGACGATTTTCCGGCCGAGGCAGATGATGAATCCCATGGAAATCTCTGCCACGCTTTCCGTATTGGCCGCCGGGGTATAGACGACCGGGATCCCCAGGTCGGCGGCGGCGGCGATATCGACGGTATCGTAACCCACACCGTGCCTCCCGATCACGTCAAGCTTCGGCGCGGCCTCCATGATCTGCCGCGTGATCTTCGTGTTCCGGACCACGAGGGCATTGCAATCGCCGATCGCGGCCAGGATGCCTTCAAGATTTTGCGGCTGCGGATAGACCAGCTCCGCCTTTTCAGCCAGCATGGCCTCGCCGGCCTGATGAATGCGTTCTACCAATAGAATTCGGTTCATAAAAATCCCTCATGATGAATGGGTTCAACACCGGGCACTCCGCTCACCAACCCGATTCTCCGGACCGCATCATGTCAAATATTTGATATTACATTGCTTTTTGGCGACGGAAGTATAAACGGAACGGCCTTGCGTGTCAATGAGAGATTGGCCCGCGAGAGAGCGCCGTGTCTTCCCCCTGTTTGTCGGAAGTCGGGCGTTTCACTGGACCCCTCCTGCCTCCCGGAAATACTCTTTGACGGGATACCTGATTTTCGGTTAGTTTCGCTTGCCTGCTTAAATTTAATTCTTGACGCTCTTTTCCCACCCCACAATAATTGTCGGAGCGAACCGATGAATGCCATCTTTGAAACCTGTATACCGAGGCCCGAGGTCCTGAAGCGGGAACTGAAGGATGAGGTCTTTCGGGCGAGTCTCGTAGACGTTCACCTGAACAGGGCAGAGGCTGTCTATCAGGACGCTTCCGTCTTCTTCGAAAACACCTACCGCACCGACGGTCTCCGAACGCTTCTCCGGGAAACCTTTGGCCGTCTGACAGGTGCAAAGCCCGGCAACAGCCCCGTTATTCGCCTGGAAACATCCTTCGGCGGCGGCAAGACCCACAACCTGATCGCTCTGTATCACGTTGCGAAAAACGCCCCGACCCTGGCGTCCGTCTCCGATCTGATTCCACCCGAATATCTGCCGAAGAAAGAAGTTCGTGTTGTTCCCCTCGTGAACGTTCCCGGAAGTCACTGCGTATTCTCATGGCGGAGGAGTAAATAAAGGTTTTGCTTGATTTTTGGCCAAATACTGTACGATAATGATTACAAAAATACGTACAAGGGGGATGGAAATGCGTAGGATACAGTTGGACGAAGATATCAGGCCCCTGTCAGAATTCCGGTCTCACGTGGCCTCTTTTATCGACAAGGTCCGCGAGACGAAGCGGCCCCTGGTGATCACGCAGCGGGGGAAAAGCGCGGCGGTCATTCTGGATGTGGCGGAATACGAATCGCTACTTGAACAGCTTGAACTGCTGAGGGATGTTCAGGCAGGAGAGGCCCAAATCAAGGAAGGACTCGGCGTTTCCCATGATGCAGCCGCGAAGCAGGTTCTGGAAAGCATCCGTCAATGACGATCGTCTGGTCTCCGCTGGCTATTGAAAGGATGAAAGAAATCGTTCGGTACATCGGACGGGACCGTCCCGAAACCGCCGAAAAATGGGCCATATCCGTTTTTACCGAAGTGGAAAGACTGGAGCGGTTTCCGGGCAGCGGAAGGGTTGTCCCGGAACTGAAACGCGGTGACATCCGTGAAATTATCTTCGGAAACTACCGGATCATTTGCAGGCTGGACATGAACCGCATCGTCGTTTTGACAGTCCGCCACGGTAAACAGCTCTTGACGGTCAATCACATTCCTGCTGACCGTCAGTAATGCAAATACCTTGCTCCTGCAACAACATACTTGAAACGATTCCCGAATCTCAAAGAGGAGAGATTGAATGGCATCAGCTAACCGATTTCATTATCAGATTTCGGGCAGTACTACCATGGGTCACGAAGGGGCCGGACCTAATGTTCGAAATGCATCAATGGCCCGATTTGCAATCGCCGGCAGAAGGAGTAGCAAACAGTTTTGAACTATGGCCGATAAGGAGGAATTAATGGTCGAGAACGAGACAAGTTGGTGGATATTACAGGTCCAATTTCCAGAACGGTACAAAGACCAGCCTGACTTGCTAACTGAACCAATTCCGAGAGATGATTTAATTCGACAGGCATTTTCACTAATCTACAAAAATCAGATCTATAAAAGGCGCACAATCTTGGGGGTTAGCGGACTTGGAAACAGTTAGCAATCAGGTTATCGCCTGCCACCTAAATGTTCGTCCTCCATCCGCCCGTATAGCAGAAGAATCTGAACCGGGATTTCTTGAAGAAACAATGGAACCTCGGTTTTTCCCGAGGTGGCCGTCCTGGAGTCCCTCTGCCTGGCCTTCTTCGACGATATCCGGATTCCGGTCGATGAGGCGCCGGTTTTGACCGCGCCCCGGGTGATGGAGCAGATGAGCCTGTACGGGGAGGAGCCGGCGGACGAGGCGGAGTATCCGGGGAACCCGGATATGGGTTTCCCTGCTTCTCGATCTGCTGGCGGACGGGATGACGGTCGAGGAGATCCTGGCCGAATACCCGCAATTGACGAAGGATGACATCCGAGCGGCCATCGCCTATGGCGCCGAGATGTCCCGCGAACGCTACGTCGATATTCCCGCCTAGGCAGTGGGATGAGATTCAAGCTCGACGAAAATTTCGGCAAACGGACGCTGAACATTTTTCAGGCCGCCGGTCACGACGTCCAGACCACCTTGGATGAAGGGATGCAGGGTTGTTCCGACCGGCATCTCTACGACGTCTGCTGCAAAGAGCGACGCTGTCTGGTTACACTGGACCTTGATTTTTCCGACGTGACACGATTCCCTCCTGAGCAGGGCAGCGGAATCGCCGTCATCCGCGTTCCCCGAAACCCTAGTCTGGCCGGACCATCCGTCAAATGCTCAATGATGAGCCTCTGTTTTTCGCTTGACAGGTTTTGTTTATCGGATGATGATGGCCCCCGTCTTGCGAAGTCTTACTGCCGTAATCAATCAACTCGAAGGGAAGCCATGTCCGATATCTCAAAAATGGCCGGCGCTGAATTCATCGGCCTCCAAAAACTCGACGAGCTCTCCCTTCAGGCCCAACAATCCCCCCGAAAGCGGATCAACTACAATCTTCACCACTCCGATGAAGCGGCCTGCCATCGCCTGCTCAACGCCATGGAACCGGATTCGTACATCCAGCCGCACCGGCATCTGGAGAAGGACAAGGATGAAACACTGATCGTCCTCCGGGGGGAAATGGGCCTGATCCTGTTTGATGAGCAGGGAAACATCGAAGGCAAGGCCCTTCTGGGACCCGCGCGAGACAGGATGGTGGTCAATATTCCCCACGGGACATTTCATGCGTGGATCTCGCTGGAGGAGCGGAGCGTCTTTTTCGAGGCCAAGGCAGGTCCTTACAGGCCGCTGACCCGGTCTGAAAAAGCGGCATGGGCGCCCGGAGAGGGCGAGGAATCTTCGGCCGCGTATCTGGCGTCGCTGAAGCGGCTGTTTGAACCTGGAGAAGGACCATAAATAGAAGCAGGATTTCATCAACGAATCAGGAGAAAAGACGATGGCATTTACTTTCGGACCGAGGAGGGGCGTCTATTTCGATGTAACGGAGGAATTGCGGAACGGAAAACCTCCCGTCTCCGCGGATCGGGTAAAGCTGCTTGAAGAGTTCGATCTGATCTACCGCACCTTGTGTACGCTGCTTTTCAACTACGTTCCGGCCTCGGGCCACCCGGGCGGCTCGATCTCCGCCGGGCGGTTTCTGGCGGGTCTGCTCCTTGACTCGATGGATTATGACATCTCCGATCCGGAGCGGGAAGACGCAGACATGATCTCCTTTGCCGCCGGCCACAAGACCATGGGCCTCTACTCCCTCTGGGCGATGCGGAACGAGGCGCTCCGGATCGCGGCGCCGGAACTTCTGCCCGAGGAAGAGCGGCTCCAGATCCGTCTGGAAGACCTCCTCGGCTTCCGGAGGAACCCGATCGCGAAGACGCCCCTTCTCCGGAAGTTCCATGCAAAGGTTCTGGACGGCCATCCGACGCCGGCAACGCCCTTTGTCCGCCTCGCAACGGGTGCCTCGGGTGTCGGCATGGGGAGCTCGATCGGCCTCGCGCTGGGTGCGCTGGACTATTACGGAGACAAGGCGCCGCGGGTCCATATCGTCGAGGGCGAGGGCGGGTTGACGCCCGGACGGGTCAGCGAGGCTTTGGCCGCCGCCGGAACGGCCTCGATGGGGAATGTGATCCTGCACATCGACTGGAACCAGGCGTCGATCGACAGCAACCGCGTCTGCCGGGAAGGCTCCACACCCGGGGATTATGTCCAGTGGACGCCGATGGAACTGGCCTATCTCCATGACTGGAATGTAATCTTTGTCCCCGACGGCAAGGAGTGGCAGCAGATCTTCACCGCCCAGAAGAAAGCGCTGGAGCTGACCAACGGCCAGCCTACGGCCATCGTCTACCGGACGGTCAAAGGATGGCGGTACGGCATCGAAGGAAAGGCCGCCCACGGAGGGGGGCACAAGCTCTGCGCCGACGGTTTCCACAAAACCTTGGCGCCGTTTACGGACTCCGCGGAGGGATCGCTGCCCCGTTGCGACAGCGCCGCCCAGCGGTGCCGGGGCGGGAATGAAGCGGTCATCCTGGAGGAGTGCTTCTGGGAATCGCTGCTCGTTGTCCGGAAGAAACTCGAGGGGAGCCGGGCTCTCGTAACGATGATCGTCGAAAGGCTCAAGGCGGCGCGGAAGAGGCTCGACCGGAAGAGGCGCAAACCAAGGGGCAACGGGCCGCGGATCGACGCCCTCTATCAAGTCGCCCGGCGCTTTGCCAAAACAACCCCGAAAGAGCTTTTACTGACCGCCGGCGCTGCCACAACGCTTCGCGCGGAGTTCGGCCGCATTCTCGACCACTACAACCGGGCAAGCAACGGCGCACTCTTTGTCGCGGCCGCCGACCTTCTCGGCTCGACGAGCCTGATCACAGCGGGAGCGGGATTTCCCGGCGGCTATTACAATGCCGCCGCCAACCCGGGCTCCCGGCTCCTGGCGACGGGGGGGATCTGTGAGGACGCGATGACGGCGATCCTCTCCGGACTCGCCTCTTTCGGCCGCCACAGCGGGGCCGGTTCTTCGTACGGCGCCTTCCTCGCGCCGCTTGGCCACATCGCGGCCCGCCTCCACGCCATCGGCAACCAGGCGCGCCAGACGCTGGAGAAGGGTCCGTACCGGCCGATCATCCTCGTCTGCGCCCACGTGGGGCTGAAGACCGGGGAGGATGGACCCACCCACGCGGACCCGCAGCCGCTCCAGATCCTCCAGGAGAACTTTCCGCGGGGAACGATGGTCACGCTGACGCCCTGGGATCCGCAGGAGCTCTGGCCGCTGACGGCCGCGGCGCTGAACCGCCGCCCGGCCATCATCGCCCCTTTCGTCACCCGCCCGACCGAGCGGGTGATCGATCGGGAAGCTCTCGGACTTCCTCCGGCCAATGCCGCTGCCGACGGGGTCTACCTGCTCCGCAGGGCCGCAAAGAAAAACGCCGGTGTCGTAGTTCTCCAGGGGAGCGAGGTGGGATACGCCTTCGTGGAGGAGGCGCTGCCGCTGCTGGAGAAAAAGGGCATCGACCTCTTCGTCTACTATGTGGCCAGCGCCGAGCTCTTCGACCTCCTCCCGCGCCGGAGGCAAGAGAAGATCTTCCCCGAGGAGCATGCGAAACGGGCGATGGGCATCACCGGCTTCACGCTGCCGACGATGTACCGCTGGATCCTTTCCGAGAGGGGGCGTGAGATGACGCTTCACCCCTTCCGGAGCGGGAGCTACCTCGGAAGCGGCCAGGCCCGGATGGTTCTGGCCGAGGCCGGGCTCGACGGAAAGAGCCAGTTCAAGGCGATCGTGAAGCACCTGAAGGGGTGAGAAACTTGTTCACCAAAACAAAACCCCGCGTTACTTCTTATATAACGCGGGGTTTCGTAATGTAATTTCGCCGACCGGTACGGATTACTTCTTGGGAACCTTCGACGCTTTTTTTGCCGCCGGTTTTGCCACTGGTTTTGCTGCCGGCTTTGCAGGCGCCTTCGCCGCCGCTTTCGGGGGAGCAATCTTTGCCTTGGCGCTTGCTGCCGCGGCCGTTCCGCTCGCTTTCGCGCCCTTGACAGTGCTGCCCGGGATTGCCTTGACGGCCGCTTTTTTTCTTGCCTTGGCGGCAGCGAGCTTGCCCTTTTCCATCGGTTGATCGCAGCAGACCAAAACAGTCTCGGCACATCCGCAAACCTCATCTACCGTGACGACCAGACCACACGCTGAACAGCTCAATAGATCTCCTTGCTTTGACTTTGCCATGACCTTTCCTCCTTATTTTGTCTTTAAACGCTCCCACCGGTGCAGCGATGATATAAGTATATACGAAAATTATCCATTTTCAACATATTCCTGGTGAATTCCAAAAAAATATGCAATAAAAATTTGTAATGTTCAAGTTCTGACATTTAATCGATCAGCGGGATCACGATGCCAAACATACTTGTAATATTCATTGTATGCGCTGCCCTTCTGAGCCTGGTTTTTTTTATTGCAACGGTATCCGCTTTGCGAAAGAAAGAACTCTTCAGTTCGGCATTTCGTTTTTTACTTGCACTGCTGGCTCTGTCATTGGCCGGATTGTTGGGGATGATCGTCATCGCAACAGCGGGGTATCGTGCGCTCACCTATGAAGAGATCGCTGCGGTCGTCAAGACGGAACCTGCCGGAGCAAAAGGATTTACGGCCCATTTTCTATTTTCCGACGGCAGGGAAGCGTCATACAGGTTGGCCGGGGATGCCCTGTACGTGGATGCTCACATTCTCAAATGGAAGCCCATTGTCAATCTATTGGGCTTGCATACGGCTTACGAACTCGACCGTGTCGCGGGCCGGTACATGGATCTCAAAGAGGAACGCGAAAGGATCCGCACGGTCTTTCTCCTTTCCCGGGACAAACCGCTGGACATGTTCACGCTGAGGCAGCGCTATGTTCTGCTCAAGCCGCTGCTGGATGCGGAATATGGCTCTGCTTCATTCATCCATTCGGACAAACCCGCATACTTTGAGATCAGGGTATCCACGACGGGGCTTTTAATCAGGGAAGTCGGACGTGAAGCGGTCCCGCAATCCATACGTTGAAGATCGCATGACGCGTCGAAGATCTTCACTTCATTGAACCGGTATCCGTTATTCCATCCATGCGGCGTCGCCGGCGCTGACCTGTGCGGCGAGACCGGCGGCCAGACCCATGAGATTGCCAGCCTCTTCCAGCCCGTCGAGGAGGCGCTGCGGGATGCCGGCCATGCCCGTCTGCGCGCCGACCAGCGCGCCGGTGAGGATGGCCCTTGCCTGATTTTGACCCCCTCCGTTGACCGCGTTGAGCACAGCGGATTCGTAATCGTCGCGGAAGCGGGCGGCCAGGTAGTAGGCGGCGGGGAGCTGATGGTAGATGGCGCAGGGCATCCCGTAAACGATGGAGACCTTCCAGGCGGGCTCAATGCGGATGTCCGGATCCATCGCCGCCCTGGCCATGTAGGAGGGCGTGAGCAGCGCGTCCGGCGAGGCGAAGCGGCCGGCGCGCGGCGGGTCGGGATCGCCGGGGCGGGGCGGCTGGAAATCGGCGCTGGTCACCGTGTGAAAGGGGAGCTCTCCGGCATTGACCAGCCCCATGAGCCGGTTCGATATTCCCGCATCGAAGGGCTCTCCCTGGACCAGCAGACCCAGAACCGCGCCGTAGGCGACCGTCATCGAGACGATGGTGTCATCGCTCTGGGTCAGAACGGTATTTCGCGCGATGGCCGTAGCGAGCCGACCGGGATGCAACGCGTAGCGGACGGCCAGGACGAGGGTGCGTTCGATCGCCTCCGTGTCGTCCGCATGGCCGCCGGTCTGACCCCACGGCAGCTTTTGTTGGACGCGTCGCCGCCAGGCCTCCCGGATCGATTGGCTGGTGTAGTTGCCCGGTCCGCTGACCGGCGTGCCGTCCAGAAGCGGAAAAAGCTCTTCGTCCATCCGACGGCAAAAGTCCGCCTCGTCGTAACCGCCGCGCTCCACGAGAGACCGGAGCAGCAGTGTGAGAATGAACCCCGCCTGGGAGAGCTGGCCCGCCTTGAGCCCGGCATGATACCGGCCGGGTTTGGGATCCGTGTAGCCGGTGATCCACGCGCCATAGGTGCGGCGGAGTTCGGCCAGGTCGTAATACCAGTGCGGGCCGAGGGCCAGCGCATCGCCGATCAGGGCCCCCATGATGGCGCCGGCGGCGCGCTCTTCGATGGTCGTTTTGGGCATATGATCCTCCTGTTCAAAGCCAGCGTTGCATCCCCGGATATCCGGCGTCTGCGGAGACGGTGTGATAGGCGTGAACTCAGGCCGCCGCCCCGGGATCGGCCATGAGAGTCGCGCTCTCCGCCGCGGCGCCCGCGGCATCGACGGCCCGGACGCGGTAGCTGTGGCTCCCGCCCGCGGCGCCGTCGGGGAAGATGTCGTCGTAGTGAAACCGCCGCGCCGTGAACTGGGGGCTGTGCGGGACGCTCCCCACCAACTCGCCGTCGCGGAGGACCTCGTAGCGCACAATCGGGACGGCCCCGGCATAGGCGGTATCCCACGTCACGCGGACGGCCCTGCGGCCGAGCATCGGCATGGAGCTGTCCGCCTCGGCGCCGACGTTCCGGGGCGGCGTGAGGCCGAGGGCCTTTCTCTGGAAATAGGCATTCGCCTCATCCTTGCCCGCCGCAGTGACCCGCGCCTCGATCGCCGCCATCGCCTCGTCATCCAGCGGTTCGGCCAACTGGGCGGCGGCGAGGTTCCGCGTGAGTTGGCACTTCGCGGGATCTTCGTCGATATGGCCGGTTCCGACGATGATCGTGCTCACCCCCGCTATGGAGAGGGCGTAGCGGATCAGGCCGTCGCTCGGAAGCTCGGGTGAGCCGACGTCGTGATAGACATGGTCGGGATCGTCGGAGAACATCGGCTCCTTGTGATAGTAGGCGGCGTCCGCAAAGACCTTCATACCGATCACCCCCATGTCGGCCGCCGCCGCCACCGCGATGGCGTTGTGGCGGTGGGCCAGATACTTGCCGTCGCTCGGGTTGATCGTGACCAGAAGCGTGTCGAGAAGGCGATGGCTGTCCCGTTGGATCGCATAGATGTGGGCCGCGCTGTTCCAGTGGCCGGTGATGCCGATGTGACGGATCAGTTTTTCCTTCTTCGGGTTGCAGCCGGTCCGGTTCGTCCCTTCCCGCAGATCGACCATCGCCGGGAGCGCCCCCAGCCAGTCGCTGTCGGGCCGCGGGTCGTTCAGGCCCTCGAAAAGCATGTCGATTTCGTCCATCGTGTTGATGTCGTGAAACTGCAAGCCGTCGAGGTAGGCCCCGTCCGGATAGCCCCCTTTCCCATCGCCGAAGAGCAGACTCAGGGAGCGGCGCACGTCGTCCACCGCCGTCGAAACATGGAAGCCGTCCAGCATCCCCTCGCTGTAGTCGGTGCGGAAGTAGTGCCCCGCCGGGTGGCGGGCCGTGCGGAAGTGGGTCTTCGTGGCGATGTAGATCCGCTCGTGGGCCGCGGGATCGTAGTTGGCCGCCGCAGGGGAGAGCCCCAGGCGGCGGAAGGCCTCGCCGAAGTGCTGCTGGCTCGGTCCGTAGATGTTGGAGGTGTCCATGTAGTTGACGCCGAGCCGATAGGCCTTCTCGATGATGGCCGCGGAATCCACGCCTGCCGCGGGCCACTGGATCGAGGCCTGGCCGCCGAGGCCGAGCGTGGCGACCTGCCGACCGGTCCGGCCCAGTCTGCGGGTGATGAGCGTTTTCATAATGCGCTTCCTCCTTCCGGTTTACGTTTCAGGGTTCTCTTTCTTGCATTATCAATTTTTTTCGATTCCCATGCAATACTTCATTTCGTATTGCAGCTTCACCAACCCCCTAACCCCCTCCCGTCAAGGGAGGGGAAACATATGAGTTCTGCAATTACCTCCGTTCTTTATATTTGATTTTTCGGAGTGGCCGCTATATCGTTTCAGGCATGATCGCTAAGGAGGGTGTCATGGAAACTTCGCCGGTCGCGAAAAGCCGCTTCCCGCTCAAAGAACCGGGCAATCTCTCTCCTCGGATCGAATGGCTCCGAAACTACTACTTCAGCGGGGTGGAGCGACCCTGGAACAATGAGTTCACCGCCTGGGGGACGGGGCAGCCCTGGGATGTGCTGTTCGATGGGAAATCGCCTACCTCGTCGAGATGGGGGCCGCGCCGGCCGACGCCCTTCAGGCCGCCACGGCCGACGCGGCCCGGGTGTGCGGTCTTGCTGATCGCACGGGGACGCTCCGGAAGGGGAAACGGGCCGACTGCATCGGCGTGGAGGGCAATCCGCTGGAGGACCCGCAAGCGCTCGAACTGGTCCGAACGGTCATCTTGGAAGGGCTTCTAATGAAGAACGACAAACCATTCTCGGTTCAGGGGCGGCGACCATGATGAGGATCCTCGGTGTCGATGTCGGAACCACTTCGATGAAGATGGGCGTCTTTGACGAACAGGGCGATTCCGTCACGCTCGTCAGGCAGTTTTCGAAGGAATATCCGATCAATACGTACAATGATGGTCTTTTCAGCGACATCGAACCGGAAAAGTGGCAGCAGGCCTTTATTGCCGGATGCAAGGCCCTCGGAGGGCTGCTGGCCGCCGTGGATGTGATCGCGCTCTCGGGAACGACCCCCGGGTTTACGGTCATGGACGCCGAGGGAAGTGCCCTGTATCCCGCCATCCTGATGCTCGATCAGCGATCCCGGCAGCAGGCGCAGCGCATCATCGACGTGATCGGCATGAAGACGCTGCTGGCCGAGACGGCGAACATGCCCGTGGCCGGCGGCTGCTCGCTGGCAAGCCTCCTCTGGATCCGGGACAATCTCCCGGAGGTCTATCGGAAAACGGCCGTTTTCGGCCACTCCAACACCTTCATGGCAAAATGGCTGACGGGGGCCTTTGCGATCGATCCCTCCTCGGCATCCCTGACGGCCCTGTACAACACGGTCAAAAACGATCTGACCTGGAACGGCGAGATCGCCGGCGCCTTCGGCATCCCGCCGGAACGGCTGCCCCGGGTTCTTCCCGCCCATGGAAGTCCGGGCCGCCTGAGGCCCGAACTGGCGGCCGAACTGGGGCTGACCCGGGAGCCGCCGGTGGTGATCGGCGGCAATGACGCGGTGCTTGCGGCCTACTCGCTTGGCATCGAAGCCCCGGGCGAGACGATGAACGTGAATGGGACCTGCGAGATCACGCTGGTCTGCCTGCCGAAGTGCCGTCCCTCCCGGAACTACAACATCCGCTGCCACGTCGTTCCCGGCCGCTGGCTGACCCTCTATGTGATGAATGCGCTGGGGATGGCCTATGAATGGTTCCGGAAGCTCTTCTGCAGCGAGCTCTCCGCCGAGGCTTTCTACGGGGACTTCATGCCGAAGGCCATTGACGGTTGGCTGGATCGGGAATCGGGGGTGACCTATGTCCCCTATCTGATGGGTTCCCGCTATTCCCTCGACCCCCTGAGGGCGGAATTTCTGGGCCTGACCCAGGAGAGCTCCCGTGAAGAGATGCTGGCGGCGCTCGTGAGAGGGCTCTGTCGCTATCAGAGGGAGCACCTGAAGGAGATCGCGCTGGAAACCCCCCTGAGCGACGAGATCCGCGTCACCGGCGGGGCGCTGAATCCGTCGCTGATCCGCGCGAAGGCCAAATGGATGCATGCATGCCGGTATCTCTTCGAGGAGCAATCCTCGATGAAGGGGGCCGCTCTGCTGGGTCGAAAACATCTGCTGGAAGGAACCGGCGCACCCCGGTAGAAATCACACGCCCTTATCCGGCGCGGTGACCTTCCGCCGTGGATTTTTCCAGGATATCCTTGATGAAGGCGTTCAAGGTCTTTCCTTCGTCCATGGCATGGGAAACAAGCCGCTGGTGAAGGGCGGGATCCAACCGAATATTGAAGGAGCCCTTGAACGGCTTTTCCGGTTGCTTCCCCGTCTCCTTGCAAAATTCAAAATATTCGTCGACGGCTTCCTCAAAAGCCGCTCGCAGCGAAACAACATCCGTTCCCTCATAGCTGACCAACGCGCGGATAAACTCCAATTTTCCGTAAAAAACCTTATCGTTATCGTTGTAATGGACAGACCCGAAATACCCCTTGTATTTCATCGTGTCTTTCATACGAACTCCCCTCTATTCACATGTTAAATCAAGTTGATGCGTTAGAAATCATCTTGCCAGCTTGTCATACTTGCTCATAAATGCCTCTTTGAGGAGCGGATAGCAGAGGCCCACAGAAAAGGCAAACAAAAAACCAGATTTAGTTGCAATTTTTCTGGACAGCCGCCACAGGCGCTTTTTCAATTATCTGATTATTATCGGAGAAGGGCCGTTAAGACTTTCAATGCCTGTTTCATCTGCTCGTCTCCGGCGCTGTTGAGCAAGGAAGATAGGATGGCCTTGCGCTGCGACGGGTCTTCAATTTCGATATTCGAAAACAGCTCGCTCAAATCCAAATCCAAGCGCCGGGACAAATTGATCAGCGTGTTCAAAGTGGGATTTTCCCTGCCGCGCTCAATGCTGCTGAGATAGGGAATGCTGATTTCCATCTTGGCAGCCAACTGCTCCTGCGTCATTCTCCTTGCTTTTCGGAGAGACGCAATGCGAGCGCCTATTTTTTCTTTGATGTTCACGTCTTCTTCCCAAGGGTTTCAATAATTGCATCATTGCAAAATTCTTCAGCGGATAGAATAATCCAATGCACTCATTTATCTTGACTTTAACGGTGCATTAGACTTATGTGATGCTTACTTTATCGCCTTGCGGGGGTCTTTCAGAATTTCAACGCTTCTTATCTGGAGATGATTATGATTGAATCTCTTGTATCAAGCAAAAGCAGCAATTTGGATAGCGAGAAAGAGCCGCGCGACCCACCCGATCACAAAACAATCTTTTCAAAAACTATAATCAGATCAACAAGCTGTCAGGTGCACCACTGCTCAGGAAAGCCAACTCAGAGGATTATTAAAAACCTATTCTGCCGGCATAATATTTTTTAATGAACGGATAACCCCCCAAACCCCTGCGGCGCTTTGAAAAACAGGAGGACAGATCCGATGAAGAATTTATTTGGGTTTTGTAAGGGAATGAATCGGTCAGGAAAGCTAAACTGGATTATCCTGTGCGGATTTCTTTTTTTCTCCTATTTTACATTTCCTTTGGCGGCTTCGGCAGTGGATAGCGCCGGCAACGTGACGTTCACGACCAATCAGGTTCTGGGGCAGAACGGTGATTATCCCTTTGCCGGCATTTATGTGTTCGACAATCTGACGTTGGGCGACAATGTCGAAATCACCAGCTCCGGCATCTCCCAACTCGTGATCAAGGTGAATGAAAGGCTCACACTGGGAAGAACGCCGTCATTCGCGTGCGGAACGGTTATTATCCCGCAGCACCGACTAATCCTATCGCTGAATTGAATGCCGTCAACCTGACTTCGAAAGGAACCCTCAGCCCTGAAGGAGTTGTTGTTTATCCCGACAGGTTCGGCAGGGGTGGCGATGGAGGTTCGGCTCGGTATAACATTACCCTAGTTAACTTCGATAAAGGGGGTGGCGGTGGTTTTGGTGGTGGTCAACCGGGCCTCGACAATAATGGCGGTCTATCGGTGGATACTGGGAGGATTGATGGCGGAGCTTTAGACCTTGGCAGCAAGGGTGGGAGGTATACTTGGACATCTGGGACTACTTCACACACTTCCGACAGTGGTGGCGGCGGCAATGGCGGAGATGGTTACGATGTTAATTGTGGCGGCGGTGGCGGTTATGGGGCTGGGGTGCTTTCGATTATTACAAACACTATTTTCGTTTCAGACTCGTCAAGTCCACCCAAATTCCTCGTCTCCGGTCAAAGAGGAGGTTTAGGGAGTTACGCTACCCCAAGCGAGAATGGACAGGGAGGTTTATTGATAATTCAGAATTTTGGTTGGACATACTCCGATGGACGTTTAGCCAAACAATCTTTACGAAATCTTTGGAATCTTGATACGAATACCTATGGCCAGCACGTCCGTCCTTCGACCAACGGGGGGCATGGGGTGGTCACCGGCAACCCCCAGAAGATCTTCGTCAATGGGATGGAAATTCCAATTGTAGAAGTTACAGGTATCTCTCTGGACAAATCGGAGCTGAACCTTACGGCCGGCGGTGATCCAGGATCGCTGATGCACACACTCAGTCCGACTGATGCCACGGTAAAAGAGTTAATCTGGTCCATAGACAAGCCTGAAGTGGCACGTATTACCGAAGTTAGCGGGTTAGCCAATAAAATAATAGAACCTTTGTCAAATGGAACGGCCACGATTACCGTCACTTCCGTTGACGGAGCTTTTTCCGCAAAGACCATGGTTTATGTCGGCACGGTGGCCAAACCTTCTTTGAGTATCGCCGGCGGTACATACGACAGCGCCCAAACGGTCACGATCAATACTACAACTGCGGGCGCGGGGATTCGTTATACCACCGACGGTTCCATTCCGACAGCAACGAATGGAACGGCCATATCATCGGGCGGAACGGTTGCCATCAGCAGCACAACAACCTTAAAAACGATTGCCTATAAAAGCGGCTTGCAGGATTCCGAAGTCGCCGAAGGAACTTACACCGTTAACGGATCTCTGAAAGTTAACATCGGCCCTTCCGGTCTTGTTCCCGGGGCTCAGTGGCAGGTGGATGGCGGCGCTTGGCAAAATACCGGCACGATGTTTACCGGTTTAAGCGCCGGAAACCATACCGTCAGTTTCAAGGACATTGCGTCGTGGTATCCTCCGAATGCCAAGACGGTTTTGATCAATAGTGGAGAATTGACAACGATAAGCGCCAATTACAGCCAGACGCCTCCGACCAGTTCTCTTAGAGTAACCATTACACCTGCGGACGTGGTAACGGCAGGTGCCCAGTGGCGGGTGGATGGTGGTACTTGGCAAAATAGCGGAACGACATTAACGGGCCTTTCCATTGGAAGCAAGACTATCGATTTCAATGATATTCGTGGATGGACTAAGCCCGCCAGCCAGACAATGACTATTATCCAAGATGAATTATCAACGACCCAAGCCGACTATGCGCCAATATTATACACCCAGGCGCAACTCGATCAGGAAGTCACCGCAGCTACCACTTCAAAAGATCAAGTTATTGCTCAGAAAGATCAGACGATAGCCAATTTAAATTCAACCGTTACCGAAAGGAATCAGACCATCGCCGCCATGTTCACCA
>CAYSSF010000022.1:0-3111 GCA_964433455.1 uncultured Syntrophaceae bacterium | reverse complement strand
GACCCAACTGGACAAGGCCGTGGCCGACGCGAATGATTCCAAGGATCTGGTCATCGCAGAGAAAGATCAGACCATAGCTTCCATGTTTACAAAGACCCAATTGGACAAGGCCGTAGCTGATGCCAATGCTGCCAAGGATCTGGTCATTGCCGAGAAAGATCAGACCATAGCTTCCATGTTTACAAAGATCCAATTGGACAAGGCGGTGGCTGATGCCAATGCTGCCAAGGATCTGGTCATTACCGAGAAAGATCAGACCATAGCTTCCATGTTTACAAAGACCCAACTGGACAAGGCCGTAGCTGATGAAAAATTGAAATACGATATTAATGGGGATGAAAAAATCGATATGGCAGAGGTAATTTATATCCTGCAAACAATGACGAATGTAAGATAACGGCCCAATGAAATAGAACGGATACAGCAGAACGTTTTCCCTTTAAGAGACTTTTATATCTATTATGGAGGTAAGTGAACATGTCAAATAACCGTTTTAACCCTGAAAAGTTTTACGATTTTACGATTGTTGATGAAGAAACCTCAGCCATTGTAGGACATATCCGAGTGAAACCCAGTGGCATACACTGGTGCCCATCAGGAAAGAAGAAATGGCGAGGGGTATCATTAGAAAAATTCGCAGCTTTTATGGAAAAAGAAGGCCAGTTGAAAATCAAATAATGCCTTAGGAGAGCTTTAGACAGCGAAATTCAGGGAACAGGTTACGGACCACATAACTTTAGACGCTGTGATGGGAGGGCTATGAATCAAGAATTCATGAGTTTTGTTGTGGGAGGTTTAACTGGGGTACTCACAGGTTTGGGTGCACTCGCAGTTTACTATGCCGCTACTCAGCAGAACCGTCTCACTGCCACGACTGTTGCTGCTGATTGGCTGCGCGATTTACGAGCTTGGGCTTCCGAGGCCGTGGATGTGCTTGCTGAGGCCAGCTACCTATGTCAACGCGATGATACGGCGTCCGCGTTACAGGAGCAAAATCGAATATTGCGTTGTCGGTATAACTTGCGTGGCCTGATCGACCGTGGTCGCTTTTTTTTACCCAATGAACACGAGAAAGAATATGGTGATCACAAGCCGGAAGCGTACAAGGGCTACCGCCACCTGGCGTTGGATGCCCTTGTAGCCGCTGAACAAATTCTTAGTGGGAAAGCGAACTTGTTTTCTTTCCCTGATAGGAAGTCTGCGCTTATCGGAGTACAGCGCGAGTTTGTCTCGATAATGCAGGCAATCTTAGATCCCCGTAGTATGAACAAAGCAATTGCCGTGAGCATTCGGCGTGTATGCGACGATCGGAAAAAGGATTCAAGTCTGGGGGGGTTGCTGCCTGATCCGAATAAAGTTCCAGAGGGGGCAGAAAGCCTTCTATTTGCGGCATCATGCAGGTTCGATGAGTCGATATGACAGAAGCATTCGTACGCCTAACCCTTTTGCGGCCGATGTGAGAACTGAATGTTCTGTGTTCGTCATTTATATTAGCAGCCCCTCCCGTTCCAGGTTTTTGAAGAAGGGGGTAGAACGGGTTCTGCTCTGGGAAAGTTCATGTCCGGAATAAACAATCGGCGATATCAGGGCGTCGTGTTCCAGGCCGGCATAGAAACAGATTTCGTAAACACCTTTTTCGATCTCCCAGTTCAATTCCTCAATCACAATGGCCACATCCAAGTCCGACTCGATATCCGCATCCCCCCTGGCCTTGGACCCGAAGAGCTTCATCCAGCGCAAGGGATAGCGTCGTGCAATTTCCTCTTTGACTGCCAGCTATGCCATGTTCATACTATCTCAGTTGTGTTCCCGGGTCTTGCGAAACTGGATGTTGGGCCACTCCTCCATGATGAAGCCGAGGCGCCACTCGCTTGCGGCGAGGTAGGTCAGATGGCCGTCGGCGTCCCGGGCGAGGTTCGCCTGGCAGCGCTTCTCGAATTCGGCGAGGCGTTTGGGGTCGTCACAGGCAATCCAGCGGGCCGCCGCGTATTCGATCGTCTCATAGGAGGCGTCCACGCCGTATTCGCTCTTCAGGCGGGCCATCGTCACGTCGAACTGGAGGACGCCGACCGCACCGAGGATGTAGTCATTGCCGAAGAGGGGCCGGAAGACCTGCACCGCCCCCTCCTCGGAGAGCTGGGCGAGCCCCTTCTGGAGTTGCTTGATCTTAAGCGAGTTCTTGATCCGGATCCGCCGGAAGTGTTCCGGGGCGAAATTGGGGATCCCGGTGAACTGCAGCGGTTCCCCCTCGGTGAAGGTGTCGCCGGTCTGGATCGTCCCGTGGTTGTGGATGCCGATGATGTCGCCCGGCCACGCCTCCTCGACGTTGGTCCGGTCCTGGGCCATGAAGATCGTCGCGTTTGAGAGGACGATTTCCCGGCCGATCCGGTGGTGGAACACCTTCATCCCGCGGGTGAACTTTCCCGAGCAGATCCGGAAGAAGGCGATCCGGTCGCGGTGGGCCAGATCCATGTTCGCCTGGATCTTGAAGACGAACCCGGAGAAGGTCTCCTCCAGCGGCGAGACCATCCGGGTGGTCGTCGGCCGCGGACCGGGGGCGGGGGCCATCTCCACGAAGGCGTCCAGCAGCTCCCGGACCCCGAAGTTGTTGATCGCGCTGCCGAAAAAGACGGGGGTCTGGTTTCCTTTCAGGTACTCCTGATGGGAGAAGGGATTGGAGGCCCCCTCGATGAGCGCGATCTCCTCCCGGAGCCGCTCCGCCTGGCTTCCCAAGAGCGCATCCAGTTGCGGATCCATGAGGTCGGTGATCGTGATCCCCGCCTCCTTCCGGCTGTCCTTCCCCGGCGTGAAGAGGTGGAGCGACTTTCGATAGAGGTTGTAGACCCCTTTGAAATCCTTTCCCATGCCGATCGGCCAGGAGAGGGGTGCGCATTCGATCTGGAGTTTGTCCTCGATGTTGGCGAGGATCTCCATCGGCGCCATGCCGTCCCGGTCGAGCTTGTTGATGAAGGTCATGATCGGGGTGTTCCGCATCCGGCACACCTCCATCAGCTTCTCCGTCTGCGGCTCGACCCCTTTGCCGCTGTCGATCACCATCAGCGCGCTGTCCACGGCGGTGAGGACCCGGTAGGTGTCCTCGGAGAAGTCCTG
>CAYSSF010000021.1:0-29846 GCA_964433455.1 uncultured Syntrophaceae bacterium | reverse complement strand
CTCCTCGCCCAAGCTTCGCTTGGCGCACCTAAAATATATGTTCTATCAGGAAAAGCGGGCTGGATCTGAGTTTAACTAAACTAACATTGATAAAAAAATCCAAAATATTAAGGTCTTCATTTATTGACGTTGGAAAGCTTGCATATCGAGGGAGATATCATTTTCATTGACTTCAGTCAACTATCATGAATTCACCTGCGCACAAAAAGTTGTCCGATGTGTCAGCATGGCATAGATGACACGGATCAATTTGTGAGCAGTTGCTAACACCGCCATCTTGTAGGGCAATCCCTCCTTTCTGCGCTTGAGATAATAAACGCTGAAGGTATCAGTATATTGGATTACTTTGGTTGTCATCAACCATATAACCTTCCGCAGATGACGATTACCCCGCTTCGTGATCCGGCCCTTGCCGTCATGCTTACCAGACTGGTAAACAGCCGGATCCAATCCCGCCATGGCAATGATTTTTCCGGAACGTTCAAACTGACTGATGGCGCCACCCATCTCAATAAGAAAATTGGCGGCGGCTTTGTCCCCGATGCCCTTTATGGAAGTCATGATGTTTATATCTTCGTCCATCAGTTTCCGGCTCATTTCAATGAGCATGCTTGTTGTCTCATGAAGGGCGTCTTCGAGGTGAAAGAGCAACGCTATCTTCTGCTTCAGAATCATCTCTTTAGCGGGACTCTTGCTGCCTATCGACGAATGAGCTGCCTTGATTAACTCTGCTGCAAACGCCTCTCTTTTATGTCCATAAGAATCTGCAATCAACATCTGAGACAATTGACCAAGGTCTGCATCTCTAAGCGCAAATGCAGAAGGGTATTGCTGCAAAAGCTTCAGGATAGACTTTGTGAATATTCCTGCCATATGCTCCAGTTCCGGGAAGGTGATATTCAGGAGCTGCTTGATCTCAATCTTCAGAGAGGTCATCTCGTCAACCAGGCTCTCTCGCTGACGGGAAAGATCCCGAAGATCCGAAATCAGAGCCGGGGTCGCCCGCTGAACCAAGGTATCTCCATTGGCAAGAAGAAACTGGGCAATAACAACTGCATCCTTCTTGTCCGTCTTGGTCTTCCTGAGCTGCATCTTCACGTAATTGGAAATCAGTAGAGGGTTGATGAGAATGACCCTGTAACCCTCAGAAACAAGGTAGGAAAAGAGATTGACATGATAGGATGCCGTAGATTCCATCCCGATTAACACAGACGAGATGGACACCGCGGCAAGATGTCCCTTCAGTTTTTCAAAACCCTTTCGATCCATGGTCGTTGAAAACTGAAAAATCTTCGCCTCATCGCCTGTTATCCCACAGGCATCAAACTTATCCTTAGAAACATCAATTCCGACAAAACCATCAAAGCTACCTTTTAATCCTGACATCGAATCACCTCCAATCAAAAGAGGGAAAAAGCAGGTGCCGAAGCCTCCAGACCAATCCTCCAGCGTGACAAGGATTCAATGATCAATGATCCAACCAACCGATTATGGTTCACAGAGGCTTGGGACATACTGAAGTGAGGGCTCTATCGCCCAGGAAGCACGGAGTCCTCCTGCCTTCCCATGAACAATACCTAAATCCGCACAAACCCATTATACATCATTCTATACGAATTCATGGTAGGAGGAAGCTTAGCCTCACTTCAACGCTCCGGCTTGCTCCATGAAAAATTATCTTCGGAGGAAAATTCAGCATGTAGATGAATAATCGCTATTTACTCTGGTTCTTCCCGTCTATCGCCTGGACTTCCAGTAGTCCGGGTGCCGATGAAGATGCATGACCGCAAGGATGTAGATGCGATCGGACTCCATGATTCGATGGCTTCAAGGAATTCTGTTTCTGCCTCCGGATGAAAATCAAGCGTCATCGTCCGAACCGCTCTCTGATTCGCGCAAAAACTCGATCACCAGGGACGGGGTTGACTCGTCCGGACCGGAGCTCGGCAAGCCGACGCTTGGCAACCACGGCCCATTCCTTATCAATGTCCGGGTCCGGCATATTCAAGGTGCGAAGGAGGGAGTCGACCACGATGATGCGCTCTTCTACGGGGAGCGAGGCGGCCTCTTGAATGATCTCCTCTGTGTTGTGCATAAAACACCTCCATAATTTCAATATGAGCCTACCACGGGATTTTATATTCTGCAATTATCGAAGGCAATGGGGCCAAGCTATTGCTCCCCTCCGAAGCGGGCGAGCAGATCTGTCTTTTTCAGATCGTCCCAGGCGACAAAGGCGCCTTTTTTACCGGTTGCCCTGTCCTGATCTGCCTGCCGGATCTGTCCCATCAACTTGCCGTCCGCCATGATCTCGAAGGTCTCCCGCCAAACTTCCATATCTTCGGAGATCGCTTCATGGATGATGCCTTTAAGTTCATCTACCGTCATATCCGTTACTTTACGTTTTACGGCTCTCATCATCTTTTCCTCACATGAAAATATTCGCGAAAAGCCTAAGGAAAATCATCACGTCTGTCAATAGAAATCACCTTGTCGATCAATACCCTTCGAAAGATTCAATTTCGTTTATCTCATCCCCGCTGCCTTCTGGAGGATGTAGATCACCTCCGGCAGACCGATTTTAGGATGGATCGAAGGGCTGAAACTGTCGTAGTCAACGATGGATCCAAGCTCCTTCAGCGTTGGCAGACGCCAGTCGTCGTAATCCGCAAGGGTCAGTCCTTCGGCGTATTCCAATGCTTCCTGCCAGTGCATCGCCGCCGCCGACGTCCCCTGAATCAGGAAACAGAGGCCCCCGAACATCTTCTTTTTTTGAAAGCCGGGCTCGTTTTCCAGCAACTCCCGAACCCGCTCAGCCAACCCTTTATTGGCCTTCACGTCTCGATCCTTCCAAATCCGCCGCACATTTAAGCCCGAAGAGAGGACGGGAATTCTTTACGGCCGAAATGACAGCTCTCGCCATCACCCTTGCCGACAGCAGGCCGAGAACACTCAAATCCGCCTCGACATGTCCCGTCGCCATGGTAAATATGGTGTCCCCGTCGAACATGGAATGTGCAGGCCGCATGGTTCTCGCATAGCCGTTTTGTGCCATAGAGGCCAGCTTAGTGGCCTGGGATTTGGTCAGTATCGCATTCGAGGCGATAATTCCGATCGTTGTGTTGCCGGCAAAGAGATTCTTCTTCCCGGCATAGGATTGAATCATGACTGCTTCAGTGTCGGCCAGTCCCGTCAGGTCTTCGTTTAAAAGGCCTGCCAGTCCCTCTCCAGTTTCGGGATCGATCACATCGCCAAGACAGTTGACCGCAACAATTGCGCCTATTTTCAATGCGCCCACCTGAATGGCATGACAGCCAAGACCACTCTTCATGGCCCGTCCCATACCCAGTATCTTGCCCACCGTCGCACCGGCGCCTGCGCCTACGCAACCCTCTGTGCAAGCCCGATTTGTGGCATTCCGACACGCCTGATATCCCATTTCCTTGTCCGGTCTTATTCTGTGATCGCCAATGGTCAGATCGAACAGAGCCGCCCCGCAAACAATCGGGACCCTGGTGACCTGGACGTCAAAACCGATGTTCCTCTCTTCCAGGTACTGCATCACGCCGGAGGCAGCGTCGAGACCGAATGCGCTGCCTCCCGCCAGCACGACCGCATGTATCTTCTCCACCAGGTTGATGGGATTGAGCAGGTCACTTTCGCGCGTTCCGGGAGCCCCGCCCCTGACATCGATTCCAGCCGTTGCGCCTTTTTCGCATATGACTACAGTGCAACCCGTCCCAGCATCCAAATTGTGCGCATGTCCTACTTTTATGTCATCTATGTCGGTGAAGGTTATTTGCTGCATGCAGGTCGTCCTTTCCCATTCACCACGGCTACTGCCCACGCTGCGTCATATCGACAATGATTTCCTTGTCGGCAAACATCGGAATCGTTTTGATATTGGTCGCATTGAAGTCCAGATTTTTTAAATCGATTTTACGCAGGTTGAAATTGTCATAGGTGCGGAAATAGTAGACACGGTTGGTCATGTCGCGATAGGTTGACCATTGCGTGGTTTCACTCGCAACAATCTTGCCGGTTTTGTCGCGGTCAACCGCCATGCCACGGACGATGTGCAGTGAACTGACAATATGCTGCGCCAGGTTCAGTGCGCTTTCAGCATTAACCGTCTCGTCGGCAAATTTGGTCATTACGGCCAGGCGGACAAAACGCGCAGGCGGAGTGATATCACCCGGCAGGCCAAACATTCCCGACCCGTGGCCCGTGGTGTTAAAGGTTTTTCCGCCAAATGTTGCCGGTGGAAGCATTCCGGTATTCATCCCGACATAATTACGCAAATTTGTGAGCATCCAGGGAAAACTGGGCGCGTTGGTCATGATGCCCAGCGGATTGTCGTAAATATGCAGATCACCCTTTTCATATTCAATAACGATGCAATCACCTTTCGCGTCATACAGGATAAAGTGCGCAGGAAGGATTGCTCCACCCAACTCCGGATTTTTAATGCCGAATACCTTTACCTTGGCAATGGCTTCGGCCGCCTCTTTCACCGTGCTGAAATTTCCTAAGACCCAAGACCCGAAAACAATATTGGCAAGCGCGGGGGATTCATCCTTTGAAGAGACGGATTGCCACTGCATGTCGCCATCATACCACAGCAGGCTGAAGGACAGACCCGCTTCGTTGAGGCCGTCGCTGATGCCGTCTTCCTTTCCAAGAACATTGGAGGCGACATAACCGAATTTTGTTTTCCATTTTAATCCGGTGATTCCGTCCGGTGCAGGGCTCGTAAAGCTCTTGTTGCGGGGAACGACAATGGCGGCATAGCCCATATCATGTCCAAATTCCATGGTCCGGCCACTGATGATGGTTCCATCTTTGGCCATCACCCGGAAAACCGAACAAGCGTTAGTCTCAGGTAACTGGGCAAAAACAAAAAACAAAAGAAACCCCATGGCCATCACTTGTTTCATTTTCATAAATTTCTCTCCTTTCCGGGACGTATATATCGAACATATTTCACTATAAACTAATCGATTTGCATTTAAAATACTTTATCATTTGTCATTTAATCGTAATCATTACCAGCTCAAAGTGTGGATATAAGTACGCAGCGATCGCAGGCCATTGTGACGGGCCTCCCATCGGGAAAAAGGATACCGCGCGGTTCACCGCTCGGCCAAGGCCAGCTTCAGGCCCAGGGATGCGAAGACGCCCGCGGTCAACCAGCCGAAGTACTTTGCAATTCCCGGCCGGCGGCGGAGGAAGCTGCCGATCCCGCCGGAGAAATATCCGATCAGGCAGAAAATAATGACGGCCTGCGCCATGAAGATGAATCCCAGCAGCAGCATCCGGAGCGGGAAATGCTGCGTATCGGGGGTGACGAACTGCGGCAGAAAGGCCAGAAAGAACATCGCCACCTTCGGGTTGAGCACGTTCATCAGGAATCCCCGCCTGAAGAGGGCCGCCGCGGGCCGTTCATCGGCCGCCTCCAGGACCGCGGCCTCTTCCCGGATCGTTTTCCAGGCCAGATAGAGCAGGTACGCGGCGCCGGCGTACTTGACGGCATGGAAGGCCGCGGCCGATGAATAGAAGAGCGCCGAGATTCCGAAAGCGGCGGCAACGGTATGGACGCTGATTCCGCTGCACATGCCGAGGGCGGTCACGATGGCCTGCTTTCTACCGCAGGCGATCCCCTGCGTCAGAACGAAGAGGTTGTCGGGGCCGGGCGCGACGGTCAGCGCGACGGAGGCGCCGAGAAAGTAGAGCAGCGTTGACGCGTCCATTCGATCTCCTTTCTGATGAAAAATACGGTCTGCGCCGGGATCGCCTGTTCCGGCTGCCGGTGCGTCAACGCCAACCGGAAACAGTTCCCGTCTTTCTGCCGGTCAAGCCCGGTTGAATCACGGCCCGCCAGACGTCCCTTTTTTTCTCATAGGAGGGTCCCGCATTGGCCGGGCTCGTGGACGGCAGCCGCCGATATTGCAGCGGTCGCGATTCGAGCAACGGTTGCACATGCCTCCGGAAACACTGTTCCGCCTTGGCGCCGTTGAAGAAGAGACAGGCGATGTCGGGATGCCGCAGGAAGAAGGCGTTAAAATCGTTCGGGATGACCGAGGCCTCCTCGATGTGGGCATCCAGGCTGCCGTTCCGGACGCACGACTTCAGCACATCCCACAACGCAATGCCGGAAGCCTTGAGCATCCGGAGCCGCTCTTCGTAGGAAAGGCCGGGATGGGCGCCGACCAACGCGCCCATGATCGGCCAGAAATGGTTTCGCGGGTGGGCATAGTACTCGCCTGCGGCAAGAGAGGCCTTCCCGGGCATGCTACCCAGGATCAGCACGGTTGCAGAGGCATCTTCAATGGGTGCAAAACCGGTTGCGCGCGGCATCCTTACGAGACCTGAACATGATGATTTCTGAGTGGGTTCATCCCTTCGAACGTGGTGTGGATGATACGATATCCGGCGCAAAGAAACAATCGATACCTCGCGTGGATCGGGGAGAAATTTCAGCATCCTGCTGAACACCATCATCGGCTATGCGGAAACGGACCTCTGCTGCCGCCCGGGCGGGGCCGACCTTCGCCGGTATGACCGTTCGGGGAAGCGGATCACGAGGCCGTCCCCCTTCCGGGCCGGCGAAACCGCCATGCATACCAGGTGGCGCCGAGCCCGCCGATTGCAAACACCATGAAGGCCGGACCCCATGCCGAGGATGCGTGATCGCCGAAACGGAGATGGTCGATCACCAGTCCGAAAGCCACCGGCGAGACCGCGCCGGCGCCGAAGCCGAGCAGGGAGCGGATCGCCAGCACCGACCCCAGCCGATTGGGCGCGACGACTTCCGTCATCGCCGCCGAAAGGACCGCGGAATCGCCGATGACCACAAAGCCGTAGACGAGCATCAACCCCACGAGAATCGGCGGCGGCAGGGCGATCAGCCAGCCGAAGACCATCGAGAAGAGGGCGCCCGCCGCGCCCAGCGCGGTCAGAACAACCCGACGCCCCAGAAGGTCCGACAAATGGCCCATCGTGGAGGAGGCGACGGCGCCGACAATATGCATCACCGCGACGCAGTAGGCGGCAAGTTCCGCCGACTGGATCGATGCGGTTCCGGAAAAAACAAGGCTCGCCGCCAGAAAGGCGGGGGTCCAGGCCCACATGCCGAGCAGCTCCCAGCAATGCCACATGTAACCCGCCATCAGGGATCGGACGTTCCGTTCGTTCTTCAGAACCGCCGTCAGGGATATTCCGGTGCGGCGGTCATGAACCACATTCGGCGTACGCCGGAGCGTGAACCACAGAATCAGTGCCCCCAGGGAGGGCAGAAGGCCCGTGCCGATGAAGGCAAGCGTATACCCGCCCAGCGCGATCAGCACTCCCGACACGGCAAGCGAACCGGCATAGCCGAGCGAGGTGCTTGCGATAAACCAGCCGACCGCGCCCCCGCGGCGGGCAACCGGAAACTGCTCGGCCATCAAAACGATGCCGGGGGTGTAGACCCCTCCTTGGGTAAAGCCGATCAGCGAGTAGAACCACAACGTCGTCCAATAGTCGCGCGCGAAGAAACCGAACAGGATGGAGGTCGCGGCGCTCATGGCCGCCGACAGCACGAAGATACGGCGGGCGCCGAAACGGTCCGCGAGCCAGGATGCGAAGGCCAGCGACGCCGCGTAACCGATCGCAAACCCCGACGCAATCGAACCGGCCTGCGTCGCCGACATCCCCCATTCGCCCTTCAGGATCGGCAGACAGGCGGCATAGACCATGAAGTTCATGTACATGAAGATCCGACCGATGCAGATGGCCATCAGCCAGCCGTCATGCCACAGCGCTTTTTTCATCTCCGGAACCGTCCTTTCGGGTTATATGAAAATTCCCCTGTTGCTGCCCCCCTTTGAGACCTTTGAATTTCTCTCGAAACTTGGTAATTCGTCATTCCTGCCCCCGCTTCCGCGAGGGTAAACTCCAACAGGAATCCAGTTCTTTCAATAACTTCTGGATTCCCGCTTTCGCGGGAATGACAAAGAAGGAGCGTTTTTCAAAGGTCTCCCTTTGCCAAAGGGGAGAAAGGGGAAATTTTCATGCCTCATTGAGCCCGCTTCGGGCATGGGAGTTAGATGAAAATCACCCCCTCTCAACCCTTCGACGGGGGTAGGAGGAGGTGATTTTCATCTTTTCGTTGCGCCTGACGAGACCTTTGGGTCTTGCCGGCGAGGCAGAATAGCGGCAGCCTGCCATACCCTGGGCAAAGAAGGAGGCATGGTTCGAGGTGAAAAAGGGCGGGTCGCGACGGAGGATTGCCGCGATCGCGGGCTCACGTTTAAACTCCCGTTCCAGGAAGCGCCTGACCTCCGCGCGGTTCCACCCCTGCGGGTGAACAAACGGCCGATAGAGCGAGAGATCGCCTTCGTAAAACGCCCCTGTCCCGAGGCGCTCCCCACGGTCGCCCCGGACCGGGAGGTTGAAAATCGCGAGGTTCAAAAATCCGATCTCCTCCGCGTGTTCCACCGTGAAGGAGAGGGTTCGCAGAGCCGCATCCATCGTCTCGGCGGGAGTTCCGAAAAGAAGGTAGAGATAGGTTGCGATCCCCGCTCTCTTCAGGTTCCTCAGAGTCGCCGCGGCCGCGGACAGGTCGATCCCCTTGTTCAGCGCCTTCAGGACCGCCGGATCGCCCGATTCCAGCCCCAGCTTCAACATCACGCATCCGGAATCTCTCAGTTTCAGGCAGAACCCGGGATCGGCGAGTTGCGGGGTGAACCGGGCAAAACCGTACCAGGGCGCGCCGGGCGGCTCCGCGGCCAGAACCTCCAGCAGCTCGGGGCTGAGCGCGTTGTCGAGGAGATGGATCAGCGCCGGTCTGATCCCGGCAACCAGCGCGCGGAGGTCAGCGGCCGCCTGACCGGCCGGAAGCGGCCGGTAAAGATTCCCCTCGACCTGCTCGGGGCAGAAGGAGCAGCGCCGCCACCAGCAGCCGCTGGAGGCGCTGTAGGGGAGAATGATCCCCGGCGAGAGGTAATCGGCCAGAGGAAAGCCTTCGAGGTCCGGCCGGTCGGGTCGGCCGTCATGCTCTTTCCCGAGAAGTTCCAAGAGTGGGGTTTCTCCCGGTCCGGCGATCCATTCATCGATGAAACCCGAAAATGGATTTTTCCAGTCCGGCCGCCGCATCCAGGAGGTGACGAGCCCGCCGCCGAGAACGATCCGAAGTTGCGGCCATTCCCGGCGGATGAAACCGATCATCGCAAAGGTGGTCAATGCCTGGCTCAGGTAGTTTAGCGAAAAGCCGATGTGCGAGACAGCCTCTTCCGCGAGAATCTCCGGCAGGCGGTCCCGGAACCAGCGATAGATGGGATTCGTCTCCGGTCCGGCGGCCGCGGCGAGGAGGTCGGCGCTCCGGACCGGCGAAAGCCGCTCATCCTCATAGTCGGCGAGGGTCGCGCGGACGCCAAAAGGCCGGGCAGCGATGGCCAGAAGGCGGTTCAGATCGCTCACCGCACGCCGGTAGCGGTCGGGATGGCGGTAGAGATCGCCGGACCGCAGCGCGGCAAGGTTGCCGGTGAAGTGTTTCGCGGCCCGCCGCGTCCAGGCGTCGGCTCCGTTGCCGGGGACGCGGTCGGAGCTCCCCTCCGCCCGCCCCGGATCAAGGACAGCCTCCGACCCGCCCGCCGGGATTCCGGCATCGGCACCACCCGGCAAACGGTTTTCCGCCGGCGGGGGAGCGGAAGGACCGGCGCCGATCCCCCTCCCCTCCTCCATCAGCCAAAGCTGCCCCTCCAGATTGGCGTCCCAGACCCGGCAGGCGACGCCGCGACGTCGGAGCGCCCCCACCAGCCGCGCCGGCCCTCCCGGCGGCTCGCAGGCCTTCGCAACCGGCGGGTGGACCAGCAAGATGGCGTTCTTTTCCCGGATTGTCGGATTCATTCCGTTCCCATTTTCAAGAATTTGTTTTATAAGCGGGTGTCAAGTTATCCGATCGGAACCGGTTTGGCAAGGGTCGGTTTGTCCGGGTGGGAAAGCCGGCGGCCCGACCGATCCGCAACCGTTGGCTCACCGACGGTCCAAGGCGGAGACCTTTGAAAAACGCTCCTTCTTTGTCGTTCCCGCGAAAGCGGGAATCCAGAAGATCTTGAAAGAACCGGATTCCTGCCGGAGTTTACCCTCGCGGAAGCGGGGGCAGGAATGACGAATTGCCAAGTTTCGAGAGAAATTCAAAGGGCTCAAGGTGATGAAGAGGAGAAGAGATGTGGAAAGACCTGCGGAACCGCCATTTTGACCTGATCGCGTTCGCCTACGACCGCCTGATCGGGCGGCCGGACGCCGAGAGCCTTGCAAAGATGCTTGGATTGCCCGTCCGTGGCCGTCTGCTCGATGCAGGGGGCGGCACGGGCCGGGTCTCTACCCTTCTCCGGCCGCTTGTGGACGGCTGCGTCGTGTCCGACCTCTCCCTGGGGATGCTCCGCCGCGCCCGGGCCAAGGGGAGGATCGAGGCGGCGCTCGCCCGCACAGAGGCGCTCCCCTTCCCCGACGGCGCCTTCGCGCGGGTGATCGTCGTGGACGCCCTCCACCACTTCTCCCGGATGGAGGAGGCGATCGCCGAGCTGGTGCGGGTTCTGGCGCCCGGCGGAAGAATTCTGATCGAGGAGCCGGACCTGACACTGCCCATTGTGAAGCTGGTTGCGCTCGCCGAAAAGCTTCTGCTGATGGAGAGCCATTTCCGGACGCCCGAGGCGATCGGCGCCATGCTGGAGCGCTACGGCCTCTCCCCATCGATCCGCCGCAGCGGCCGTTTCCGCTCCTGGATCACGGCAGACAAACCCACGCGACAGAAAACCCGCCATTCGGCATAACGAGGAAACAAGCCCGGCGAAAGGGCTGCCGCAAACCCTGATTACGAGACCTCCGATCTTCCGGCCTTCCTGCCATTGCCTGCAAGCCGTAGCGACGAAATAATCTCACGGTTTATCAAATGGTTATGGGAATGCTTCGTCGGCCTTTCGCCTCCCGGCAATGGCCAATGACGCGTTTTTCAAAGTGACACTATGCCTTTTCCTCCTTCAACCGGCGGACCAGGAAGCGATCGAGCTGGTCGGCAAAGGCCTGGCAGTCCCTCTTCCCGAAGGCCGGCGGCCCGCCCGTCATCAGGCCGCCGTCCCGCAATTCGCTGAGCAGGTCCCGCACCGCCAGACGCTCCTTGACATTCTCCTCGGTGTAGAGTTTGCCCCTCGGGTTCAGCGCGAAGGCGCCCTTCGAGACGACCCGGTCCGCGAGCGGGATGTCGGCCGTAATCACCAGGTCGCCCGGCGCCGCCAGCTCCACGATGCGGTCATCGGCAACGTCCGGCCCCTCGCAGACCAGAAGGGTCGAGAGCAGCGGCGACGGCTCCGGGCGGACGGGTTTGTTGGCGACAAAGAGGGTTGGCACGCCCAGGCGCAAGACGGCCCGGACCAGGATCTCTTTGGCGGCCCTGGGAAATCCATCCGCATCAACATAAATCTTCATGGAGCTCTTCTCCACGGAAAAACAGAGACGCCGTCAACCTCCCAGGATCTCTTTTGACCCGGCCGATGATTCCGACCGCGAGGCGCGCCGTCAAAACTTCACTCCGGGATCGGCCACTCGCCCCGTTCCGTGAGGACGTCGCGGTAGACCGCCAATGCTTCATTGACGGCGGGCATGCCGGCGTAGGTCGCCACCTGGAAGAAGAGCTCGGTCAGCTTCTTCGGGTCACACCCCACGTTGAGGGCCGCATTCACGTGAAGCTTCAGCTCGTCGCCGGAGCGCGTGGCGGCGAGCACCGCGCAGGCGACCATCTGGCGCTCCTGGGCGGTCAGGACCGTGCGAGAGTAGAGATTTCCGGTGATGAATCGGGAAAAATCGTTGGCCAGTTCCCGGTCGAACGCCTTCCATGTCCGGTAGGGGGGATCCATTTTAACGCCGCCGCCAAAGAGCCTCTTCGCGGTCTCCTGTGTCTTCCGGTCGATCTCGTCTGCCATGATGCACTCCTCCATGGATGTTTTATTTGACTGGAAAAATTCTCCGGATCTTGGGATTACCCCAATTCGAAAGAGGTTACGCCGAAAAGCCGTTTCATCGGCGGATCGGGGCTTTTGCCTCTGTACATGCGGGCCGTCTCGAACACCGCCGTCATGTTGTGCCGATTTGCCAAATCCACCGCCGCCGGATTCGCCGCCGGCGGATCCAGATAGATCGGGGCGCCTTCCGGGGCATGCGCCTTCAGAGCCAGGAAGAGTTCTTCCGCAAACAACGGACTGTCGGCAAACAACGGCCCCACCTTGTATCCGGAGCGACAGGGGCGCAGGACCCCGTAGCCCGCAAGCCTGCCGTTGCGCAGGATGCCGAGCGCCGTACTCCGGGGCTGTTCGATCCAGCACTTCAGGAACCGGACGCGGTCGTCGGGAAAAAACGGCTTGTCGTACGCGCAGATCTCGCCGAACGGGAGCGTGGCCAACGGCACGATCCCCGGCGCCGCCGGAAACAGCCCACCGCCGATACCCTGATAGCGGATGTTGCGATAGGCCAAGGAAAACCCGGTCTTCTGGTAGTTTTCCTGTTGAGCGACAACGCCGTCCAGACCCATCGTGCGTCCCCCGAGACGCGCAAGACCGGCATTCCAGATCCGAATGCCGTAGCCTCGACCGCGATCCTCCGGCCGGACGATGTAAAACCCGATAAAGCCGAAGGAGTCTCCATATTTTACGGCCGACAGCGTTGCAACGGGCTGATCGCCCAGCAGCCCGATCAGGAAACCGTCGGGATCGGCCGCGTAGAAGCAGTCCGCATCGGCCAACCCGGGATTCCATCCTTCCGCCGCCGCCCAGTCGACGGCCAGGTCGACCTCCGGACGGGTCATCGTTCTAATGGCGTAGTTGCCCTTTTGCATGGTTCACGACCTTCCTTTCGATCCGCAGAGGTTTCAACATCTCAATTCGCCCGGGTGGCTTTGGCCTTTTTCTGGTCGTACATCAGCTCGTCGGCTGCCGATATCAGTTCGTCCAGAGAGAGCGGGGATTCAGGGTTGTAGAGGGCCGTCCCCCAACTCAAGGAGAGTTTGTAAGACCTCGATTCTTCTGCATTGTATGCATCGATGTGTTCTTGAAGCCGCCGCGAAAAGTCTTCATGGTTCATATCCGCAGCGTCTATGGAAAGGATGGCGAACTCATCGCCGCCCAGGCGGGCGATGATGTCCGATCCCCGGAACGTCTGCCGGAGGATATGCGTCGTATCGATCAGCACCTTGTCCCCTTCCTTATGACCCAGCGTATCGTTGATCAATTTCAGGCGGTCGCAATCGATGAATGTCAGCTTCAGCGGCCTCTGGGCCCTGTTCGCGGCCTTGAGCTGCTGCTCGGCAAGGGCGATGAAGCCGCGCCGGTTGTACAGTTCCGTGAGAAGGTCCCGAAGGGACATCTCCCGCATTTCCGCCTCCATCCGCTTGCGTTCGGTGATGTCCTCGATCACGATCATGTTGCGCCCCGGGCTTTCCCCCGGCTTCCAGAGGGGCGATACCGTGATATTCGCCCAGATAATCATCTCGTCCTTCCGGAGGTAGCGCTTCTCCAGGCTGTAGTGCCCGATCTTCCCGGCCGACAGCAGCGCCGTATTATCCTCATGCAGATGGAGATCCTCCGGATGCGTGATCGCATGGAAGTTGGTGGCCAGCATCTCCTCCTCGGTCCTGCCGACCATCTCGCAAAGACGACGGTTCACCGTGAAGAAACGGCCCGTACTCATTTCGATTTCGGCCACTCCCACCGCGGCCTGCTCTACCAGGCCGCGGAAACGACTCTCGCTCTCCCGCAGCGTCTTCTCCGTCTTCTTGAGGTCGGCATACATCTTCGCATTGGCGATCGCCCCGGCAATCTGCGCCCCGATCCGCTCCGCCAGGCGAAGATCCTGTTCCTTGTAGGCGTCCGGCTTTTTCGACCGGAAGTGCAGGACGCCGATCACCTCGTCCCGGGAGATCAGCGGAACACTCATAAATGATCGTAACCCCACCTGAAAAGTGGATAGGAGATGGGAATATTGTCCCGTCAGGTCATCAACATTGGTCGGATGGAATAGCATGCCGGCCCTGGTGCGCGCGAGCGCCTCATTCACCGTCCCCGGCAGAGGGAAAGAATCCCCCAGTCTTCGCCTGGGGACATTTGTCCCGAAAACGTAGGCCATCGTGACGGTATTCTGATAACGCTCATTCAGGTTGATGGTAAGCCTGTCAAAGGGGATCCGTTTTCGGGCCTCGATGGCGAACCGCTCGTACACCTCGTCGATCTCCAGTGTGGAGCCGACCAACCATCCGATCTCGGCAATGACGGCCGTCTCTTCGGCCAGCCGCTCGGCGGTCTCCCGGCTCAGGCGCTGCGCCTCCTCCGCTTGACGCAGCTCGGCCAGGGTGACTTCCAATGTTTTAATCGGATAGGTTCGGAAGATGACATAGATCAGGACGCCGAGAAATGTGCTGAAGATTCCCAAAAGGACCGTAAAGACGATCGGCGTGCGGATGGAATGTCTCGCTTCGAACGCCCCGGCGGGTCGTCCTGAGTCAAAAAGGACCACAAAAACCGAGACAAACGGACGTCTTGTGACCGAATCGTTTTTCGCGACCACGTTTCCCGCCGCATTGCGAACGACCCTTTCACGCCGCTTTCCATCGATCGTGGGTTGCGAGACAATCTCATGCAACCGAACACTCTCGAACTCCCACATATCCGGTCGGGCCTGGATGATTTTTTCTACCGATTTCGCGATAAAGGTGGTCCCGATCGTCAGAGAATCCCGGATCTCGGATACCGAAAACAGATAGTACCAAAAGGGAAGTGCAATGGCGAAGATGCACGCCACCAGAGCCCCCAGGAGCTTCATGATCCTTGTGGCGGGCGCTTGCAATCGCTGACGGCGGGAATCCAAAGGCGCTTCACCTCACTTTCCGGCGACTCGCGGCAAAGCCACATGGCCGCATTCGGAGAGGATCTTTCTTCCATCCTTCGAGAAAACAAACCGGACAAACTCCTTCAAATCACCCTTATCCGTATCCCCCTTATAGACCAGGGACATGGTCATGGTATAGGGATATTTGCCGGCGGACACATCCACGCCGTCGGCAATATTGGAGAGCGCCGGAACCGCCCCATCGACCCGGAGGGCTTTGATCTTTCTCTTTTCTGCCGCCATCAGGCAGGCGCTGGTTGTGCCGAATGAACCGGGCGTCTTTTCGATTTGCTCGGCCGCCTCCTGATCCGTCATGCCGACAAAGACGCCGGGAATCGCGTGGGCTTTCTCGGACGCCGATTTCAGGCGGGGATTGATGCTCGCCAGATAGAGCGAAGAGCTGTCGCGCAGAGGACGAAGGATAAGCCGGACGGATGTTCCATCGGGCCAGATCTTGCGCTTTGCCGCGTATAGATCTTCTATCTCCGTGAGCGTCACCCCCTGGGTCGGGTTTGCCTCCTGCACCGCGAAAATAAAGAGGGTACGGCCATAGGGCTCCTCGATCATCCCCGGGGTCCGCTCCTCCGGCATGAGGGGCCGGGAGGACAATCCGATATCGATCCTCCCTTGCTTTACGGCTCTGATGCCTCCCGTGCTGCCGATGCTGGGGAGGAGATCGATGGACACGTTGGGATGTTTCTTTTGAAAACCCTCGGCGACACGCCGCATGGCGACGATGCCCGCCCCCGAACCGGCGATGATCAATTTCTTTTCGGAAGGGGCGGCCGCGGCGCTTTCATCCATGAAGGAGACGAGAAAGAGAAAGCCGAAGATGAGATATCGAAAAAAAAGCTTCATGAATCCGTCTTCTTTCCCGCCGCCTGCCGCCATGGGCATCTTCAATCCGCAACCCGCGGACCCCCTTTCAGATGGGTCCAGAATGCGCCGTAATTGGAGGAGAGCAACGCCGGGTGATCCGATCGTTCATCGACATCTTTGTGCTTTTGAGGAGGCCGCAACGAATCCCCGGGAGTACCCGGATTTCATCCGGAAGTGCGACTCTATGGAGAAGGGTCTTGTGTGTCAAGAAGATTTTATGCGGACCCCTCGTTGCTTGACAGGCCGGAAACATCCCTGCTAAGAACAGCCGTCCGATGCTGAAGAGGAACCACAATGGCACAGAGGCCAATGCTGACCGCCGGGCCTGTTCCGGCCCTGATCCGCGAGATCGCCATACCGGCGAGTGTCGGTTTTTTCTTCAACACACTGTTCAACGCCGTCGATACCTGGTGGGGCGGACAGATTTCGACCCATGCCCTGGCGGCGCTGTCGCTGTCGTTCCCCGTTTTCTTCATCATCATCGCCGTCGGCCGCGCCTACCTGCAGATTTCCGCATTCCTTCTGTACGCATATGTGGTATTATCGGCGTCAATGCATAAAGGAATCTTACGGTGAAACAACGCATGACCCCTCTTCCTACCCGATCGGCAAGGGCTTTACGGGCGGTCCTCATCGACTACGGGAAGTTTTTTCTGCTGGCGGGTCTCGTCGTCTATCTTCTGACCCTGGGAACCCGCGGAATGGGCTACAACTGGCAGTGGTACCGCATCCCCCGCTTTCTCTTCACAACGGAGGGCGGCGTCTGGGCAACAGGTCCGCTCCTCCATGGACTTCGGGTAACGCTGGAGATCTCCGCGCTCTCGCTGATCTGCACACTGATCCTCGGCCTGACGACGGCCCTCTTCCGCCTCTCGGCCTCCTTCACCGCACGGGCTCTCGCCCGCGGCTATCTGGAACTGATCCGGAACACGCCGTTGCTCATTCAAATATTCGTCGTCTACTTCGTCGTGTCACCGGTCCTTGATATCAGCGCCTTCGCCTCGGCGGTGCTGGCGCTCAGCCTCTTCGAAGGGGCATACGCCGCAGAGATCCTCCGGGCAGGAATCGTCTCCCTCCACCGCGGGCAGTGGGAGGCCGCCCATAGCCTGGGGCTCGGCGCTTTCGACACCTACCGCGACGTGATCCTCCCTCAGGCCATCCGCCGCGTCCTGCCTCCGCTGGCCGGGCAGGGAATCTCGCTGATCAAGGACTCTTCGCTGGTCAGCACCATCGCCATCTACGATCTCACGATGCAGGGGCAGAAGATCGTTGCGGAGACCTTTCTCGCCTTCGAGATCTGGTTCACCGTGGCGGCGATCTATCTCGTCATGACCTTCACCCTGTCGTTCGCCGTCCGGGCGCTGGAGCACCGGATGAACGGCTTTCCAGTTCATGGGGCGGGAGGGATCGCATGAGCGAGGACGAACGGATCATCGAAGCGAGGGAGATCGCCAAGACCTTCCCCGGCGGCGTCGTTGCGCTGGACCGATTCACGCTCACGGTCCGGCGGGGCGAGGTCGTGGTTGTAATCGGCCCGTCCGGCTCGGGAAAATCCACCTTTCTGCGCTGTCTGAACGGCCTGGAGGAGATCGACGGCGGTTCCATCGTGATCGACGGGATTCCGCTGGACCACCACCGGAAGAACCGCCTCCTGATCCGCAAGGAGGTGGGAATGGTCTTCCAGTCTTTCAACCTCTTCCCCCACATGACGGTCCGGGAAAACATCGACCTCGCCCAGATCCGGGTCCGAAAGAAAACACGGGCCGACGCCGCGGAGACGACGATGGCCCTGCTCGCAAAGGTCGGGATCACGGAGAAGGTGGACCGCTACCCCCATGAGCTCTCCGGCGGGCAGCAGCAGCGGGTCGCCATCGCCCGGGCGCTCGCGATGAGCCCGAAGGTGATGCTCTTCGACGAGGCAACGAGTGCGCTCGATCCGGAAATGATCGGAGAGGTCCTCGATGTGATGCGAACCCTCGCGGCGGAAGGGATGACAATGGTCGTTGTAACCCACGAGATGGGTTTTGCCCGGGAGGTGGGCGACCGGATCGTCTTCATGGAAAACGGCCGGATCGTCGAGGAGGGGGAGACGGAACGCTTCTTCGCCGCCCCGATCGAAGAACGGACCCGCGCCTTCCTCGGCCAGATTTTGTAGAGACAAAAGGGGGGGGAGGCATTTCCCCATATTGACAAGGAGGCAAGCGATGAAACGAAATCATGGTTGGATCGCGATCACGCTGATCACCGTTCTGGCACTGTTCGCGGCACAGGAAACGATCGCCCAGTCGGCCCCGGCGGCCGGGGAGAGCATGCTGGAGCAGGTCATGAAGCGCGGAACGCTGCGTGTGGGAATGTCCACGTTCGTCCCCTGGGCGATGCAGGACAAGGCCGGAAACTTCGTCGGCTTCGAGATAGATGTCGCCAACCGGCTCGCACAGGAAATGGGGGTCAAGGCGGAGTTCATCCCGACGAAGTGGTCGGGAATCATTCCGGCGCTCCTGACCGGGAAGTTCGACATCATCATCGGCGGCATGGGGATCCGTCCGGAGCGGAACCTGAAGGTCAACTTCTCGATCCCCTATGACCACACCGGGATGTCCATCGTCGCCAACAAGAAACTGGCCGCCGGTTTCAAAAAACTGGCCGATTTCGACAGCGGGAAGGTCTCCATCGCCGCCCGGACCGGGACGACCGCCGCTGCGGCCGCGCAGAAGTGGATGTCGAAGGCGAAACTGCGGCTCTTCGACGACGAGTCCCAGGCGATCCAGGAGCTTCTCCTCGGGCGGGTCCACGCGGTTGTCGCCTCGGCGCCGCTCCCCGCCTTCCAGGCGATCGCAAACCCGGACAGGCTCTTCGTGCCGCTCAGGGAAGACTTCACCCGGGAGCCGATCGGCTTCGCGATCCGGAAGGGGGATTTCGACAGCCTGAATTTCCTCGACAACTGGATCCGCGTCACCGATGCCGAGGGATGGCTGAAGGAACGGAAGCACTACTGGTTTGAAACGAAGGAGTGGGAGCGCCTGCTGAAGTAGGCCTTCCCCGGACAACGCCGATTCACAACGATCCGCCCCGGAAGGGACCCCGGGGTGTCCGTGGCCCGGCGCCGCCGACCAGGTTCCGGGAGGGAGCCCTTGAGGAAGAGCACGATCCGTTTCACGCCGCTCGACGCCATCCTGATCGCCCTGATGCTGGCCGCCGGGCTCTTCCTCGCCCGCCGGATCGGCGTGGAGATGGACTACCGCTGGCAGTGGCCCGTGATGCTCCAGTACCTCGTCAGGACGGAGGACGGATCGTGGACTGCGGGTTCTCTCGCGCAGGGATTCCTGACGACGGTCAAGCTGAGCTTCTGGGCGACGGCGCTCGCGACGCTGCTGGGGACGGTCATGGGGCTGATGCGCGTCAGCCACAGCCTCTTCAACCGCCTCGTGGCCGGTAGCTACGTCGAAATGGTCCGCAACCTTCCGCCGCTGGTTCTCGTCTTTATCGTCTACTTCTTCATCGGCGACCGGATCATGACGCTCCTCGGGGTGGATGGCCTCGTCCGCTCCGCGTCGCCGGCAACAAGGGAGCTCCTGACCCTTCTCTTCGCCGCCCCGGCGCGCCTCTCCGGCTTTTTCGCGGGGCTGGCGACGCTCGTCCTCTACGAGGCCGCCTACATCACCGAGATCGTTCGCGCCGGGATCCAGTCGATCGAGCAGGGCCAGTGGGAGGCCGCCCACGCCCTCGGACTTTCCCGCTTTCAGCAACTGCGCTACGTGGTCCTGCCCCAGGCCCTCCAGCGGATCCTGCCGGCCTTGGCCGGACAGCTCATCTCGACGATCAAGGACTCGGCGATCGTCTCGGTGATCTCGATTCCCGAGCTGACCTTCCAGGGGCTGGAGTTGATGAGCGCCACCTATCTGACCTTCGAGATCTGGATCACGATCACGGCCCTCTACTTCATCCTGACCTTCTCCGTCTCGCTGGGGATCAGGCGCCTGGAACGTTCAATTCAAACAAAATCATCCGCGGGGTGACATAGGGAAAGCGGCCCGACCCGGCGGTCAGACCGGGACGGCGCCCTTGCGGGAACCCATGACGGCGCGGTAAACGATCGAAAGGATCACCACGGCTCCGCCCAACAGCGCCCAGGAACCGAGCCGCTCCCCCATGAACAGCAGCGCCCAGAGGGGATTCAGGATGGGTTCAATAGCGGGAATCAAAATGCCCTCCATCGCCGTCACATGCTTGATCGCCACAACATAGCAGGCATAAGAGAGACCGAGTTGGAAAACGCCCATCAACACAAGTCCGATCCAGTCCACTCCGCCGGGCTCGGTTTGGAGCATCCAGGGCAGGCAGATGAAGGCGGTCAGCAGATTGCCCAGGATGGCGGAACCGGCCGGCGACGCATCTTTCTGCTTGCGAAGCGCGACGATCAGAGAGGCGTAGCAAACCCCGGAGAGGATCGCCAGGGTATTGCCCGTCAACCCCTCGGCGCTCAATTCATCGAGAAAGAACAGCGACATGCCGCACAGTACGGCCCCAATCGCCGCCCAGTCAAACCACCTTGGCCTTTCGTCGAGAAGCCACCCGGAAAGCAGCGCCACATAGAGCGGCGCGGTGTATTGCAACAGGATCGCATTGCCCGAGGTGGTGAGCTTGGTGGCCGAAACAAAGAGGGTGACCGTGCCCGCATAACAGACCGCGCCGATCAGTTGGGCGGCTGAAAAATTGACGGCCCGCCTGCCGAAGAAGAGGAGAAGGACCGGCAACGCAATGGCGCTCCGGAAACCCGCCACGGCCAGGGCGGGCAGGGAAACCCATTTGATCAGCACCCCGGCCAGGCTCCAGAGCACGGCGGCAACCAAAAGCAGAATAACGGCTTGCGTCCTTTTAATTCCGGCCACGATTTTGATTCCCGTTCATCGCTTCCATTTGCGCTTGCCGTTTTCCGGGCCATCCCCGCCCGGGATGTGCCCCGATCATTCCCAATGCCGCGGTCGACCCCGCAGCCGTGGGAGAAGAACCGGTTTGGGGCCGGGTCAGTCTATAAAGATCGCCCTGATGTGTCAAGACCATTCGCCTGGGATCACTCATCAAGAGGACTCTTAATTTGTCCTTGACTTCGGCTTTCCAGTGTGGTCCTTCTCTAACTCGATATGGTCCGTTTTGTTTCATCCAGCGTTGTTCCTTGCCCCATGACCGGAAAGGGGGACGTGATTATGGCAATAACTGCAAAACCCTGGCATCGTCATTATGACCACGACACACCCACGACCATCCGTTATCCGCGCCTGGCGGTCCATGATCTGCTCGGAATCCCCGCCAATGCGTACCCTGACAAGGCGGCCCTGAACTTTTTCGGCACCGAAATGACCTTCTGGGAGCTGCGCCTGCAGGTCCTTCGCTTCGCGAATGCGCTGGGCGCCCTGGGAATCCGGAAAGGGGAACGGGTGGGGATTCACCTGCCGAATTGCCCCCAATACCCGATTGCCTATTATGCGGCGTTGTCGCTGGGGGGAATCGTCGTCAACCTGAACCCGATGTACACAACGGAAGAGCTGAAGCTGATGGCGGAAACCACAACCATGACAACATTGATCACCTTCGACATGATGCTGCCGGCCGTCCGCGCCCTGTGCAAAGAGATTCCAATGCCACGGGTGATTGTGACCGCGGTCACGGATTACATCAAGGGATTTGGCGTGAGCACGGCCAAAAGCCTGGAGCTGGAAGAGGGGTGGAGCCATTTTACCGCCATGATCGAAGGCTGCCCGAACCTGAAGCGCGCCCGGGTTCAGGTAAATCCCGAAGATCCGGCGATGATCCAGTTCACCGGCGGCACAACGGGCATCCCCAAGGGCGCCGTTCTGACGCATGCCAACGTGATCGCGGCCACCTTCCAATGCTCGCTGTGGGGGCGGGGCAACATCGACCTGACCCCGCCGGAGAGACGCAATGTGATGGCCATCCTGCCGTACTTCCATGTCTACGGAAATATTGTGGTGATGAACTGGGCCATGTTCAATTGCGCAACACAGATCCAGGTTCCGCGCTTTAATATCGACGAGATGATCGGCCTGTTGGCCAATTTCAAGGAGATTACGTTTTTTCCCACGGTTCCCACGTTGATCAACGCGCTCGTCAACCACCCCAAGGCCGCGGAATTGGATCTCGCTAAAAAGCTGAAACTGCTGAATTCGGGGGGAGGTCCCATCCCCGTGGAGCTGATCGAACAAATCAGGGACATGGGCATCTTCTTCAGCGAAGGGTACGGGCTTTCCGAATCCACTTCATTGGGGACGTCCAACCCGATCCTCGGGTTGAAGAAAGTCGGAAGCATCGGGATCCCTTTCCCGGACAACGATCTGCGGCTGGTGGACCTCCGGGAAGGGACACAGGACGTTCCACAGGGAGAACCGGGCGAAATCATCATGAAAGGCCCTCTCATCATGCAGGGTTACTGGAACAATCCTGAGGAGACGGCGGGACAGATCAAGGAGGGCTGGCTCTACACCGGGGACATCGCCGTCCGGGACGAGGAGGGCTACCTCTTCATCGTGGACCGCAAGAAGGACATGGTGATCGCCGGTGGCTTCAACATCTATCCGCGGGAGATCGACGAGGTCCTCTTCCAGCACCCCAAACTCCTGGAGGCGGTTGCGGTCGGCATTGCCGATGCATACCGGGGGGAGACCATCAAGGCGTACGTGGTTCTGAAGCCGGGAGAAACGGCCACGGAAGAGGAGATTGTCCATTTCTGCCGGGAAAAACTGGCAGCCTACAAGGTGCCGAGGCGGGTCGAATTCCGCGATTGTCTTCCGAAGTCCGCCGTCGGGAAAATCCTGCGGAAAGTTCTGCGGGCGGAAGAGGAGGCGAAACAGAAGAAGGGTGATCCGGAAAAGGGATCGTAAAGACATAAAAACGATCCTTGCCTGCCTTGCCTGGAAACCGGCCTGCATGGGTCCTTAAAGGAAGCCGGGAAGATTTTTTGGAGGAAGGAAATGGGTGAATGGAGAAAGACAGGCTGCGTCCTTTGCGCCCAGAACTGCGGGATCGAAGTCCTGGTCGAAGAGGGCCGCATGGTGAAGGTAAAGGCGGACCAGGACAATCCGCGCAGTGAAGGCTATATCTGTCGCAAGGGACTCCATCTGATCTATCATCAATACCCGAAGGATCGGCTGGGCGTACCGTTGAAACGGGTCGGGAAGCGATTCGAACCCGTTTCCTGGGATCAGGCCATCACGGAGATAGCCGGAAAAATCCGAAAACTGGTCGACCGGTACGGCCCGCGCTGTCTCGCCTATATGGGCGCGAGCGCCCAGGGCGGCCACTCCGAAGGCGCCTTCGGCCTGGGGATGCTCGAGGGGATGGGGTCGAAATATTTCTATAATTCAGCCGGCCAGGAGTTCAGCGGCTCATGGTGGGTCGACGGGCGCGTTCTGGGAAAGCAGTACCTTCACGCCGTTCCCGATGAGCATCACGCGGAAATGCTGGTCGCGTGGGGCTGGAACGGCATGCAGAGCCACCAGATGCCCCAGGCGCCCAAAGTGCTGCGGCGATTCAGCAAAGATCCGGATCGGCTGCTGGTCGTCATCGATCCGCGCAAAAGCGAAACGGCTGCAATCGCCGATCTCCATATCCCGGTTCGCCCCGGTGCGGACGCGTTGTTGATGAAGGCCATGATGGCGATCATTCTGGATGAGGGGTGGGAGAATCAAGGCTACATCAGCCGGCACGTGGAGGGATTTGACCGCGTCCGACCCTGGTTCAAGGGCTTTGATGCCCGGGATGCCGTCCGGGTATGCGAACTCGACTTCGACGAGGTGCGCCGCCTCTGCCGGCTGATGACGACAAAGCGATGGTGCATCCATCCCGATCTGGGAATCTATATGGGGCGTTCCAGCACGCTCAACTCTTACCTCATGGCCATCCTGATGGCTGCCTGCGGCGTCTATGGGGCGCGCGGCGGCAATATCGTAAGCGGGATGGTTGCGCCGCTGGGCAGGCATGCGGACGAACGCGACCCGAAGACCTGGCGCACGATGACGACCCATCTGCCGCCCGCGGCGGCCGGTTCATTCCCGCCTGCGGTCATGCCCGAGGAGATTCTGAGCGATCATCCCGAGCGGCTGCGGGCCGTCTTCGTCAGCGCCTGCAACCCCCTCCGGGCCTACCCGGATACAACCGCCTACGAGGAGGCCTTCGGCGCCCTTGATCTCCTGGTGGTCAGCGATATCGTCATGAGCGAGACGGCAAGGCTCGCCCACTATCTCCTGCCCTGCCGCTCTTACTATGAATCCTGGGACACCACCTTTTTCCAGTGGAACTGGCCGGAGATCTATTTTCAACTCCGGAGACCCGTGGTGGCGCCGCCGGGCCAATGCCTGGAGGCGGGAGAGATCTACACCCGACTGGCCGACAGGCTGGGCCTGATTCCTCCGATTCCGGACGACCTCCGAAAGGCGGCCGAAGGCGACCGTCTGGGTTTCGGGTTGGAGCTTATGAAATGGGCGGCAACGGAACCCGCTGCTCTTTCCAGAATGCCCTTTGTGCTGGCAAAGACCCTCGGCAGCGTCTGGGACAGCGCCAACCTGGCACTCCTCTGGGGGATGCTGATGACGGCCCCGAAGGCATTCCGTGAACATGCGGCCCGGGCCGGCTTTGCGCCGGGCCCCGAGCAGGGAGACCGCATATTTCAGACCATCCTGGACAATCCTCAGGGACTTTGGGTCGGCAAGCTGGACGAGAACAAACCCATGGAGGGCATCAGGACGCCGTCGGGGAGGATCGAGGTTTACATCCCCGAGTTGGAAGGACAGGTCCGGGCTCTCGACGGGGCAAGCGAAACCCTGAATTTGCAGTTGCCTGAGGAGTTCCCGCTGATCCTGAACGCCGGTCGCCACATGTCGTACAATGCGAACACGCTGATGCGGAACCCGGAATGGAACAGGGGCAAGCGGGCCTGCACCGTGGCGGTTAACCCGGCGGATGCCGAACTCCTGGGATTGACCGACGGCCGGCAGGTCCGGGTAACGACCCGGGCCGGCAGCGAGGTGGGGGAACTGGAGGTGACCGATCAGGTCCGCCGGGGAACCGTCCTGATCCCCCATGGTTTTGGTCTCATCTATGACGGCGAGACCTATGGCATCAATGTCAACCGGTTGACAAAAAACGATCACCGGGATCCGCTCGGTACGCCGCTCCACCGGTATGTCCCCTGCCGGGTCGAGGCGGCGTAACCGTAATATCGCTCTCCCGAGACCGATCAGCGAGAAGGTTTTCGGTTGTCGTTAAACCGGAAGGTGGATACTTTATTCCCAGGTGGATAGCCCAAGCGAATACTTTTTATCCATATTCATCTCTAAGGGAAATTTCCCTCATCTCTCGCAGATCGCCAATCATTTTTTAATATCAATTAATTATGCAATTAATAGAGAGGATCGGCATGCTCCTTGCTGCATCATTTGGGTGGAATGGACCACAAGAATCATGTAAGATGGCCTACGGCAATGGCAGCCGCCATGATCTTTGGTATCGATGGTTTCGGCTGCATTCCGTGAGGAAGGAGACCCATGATGATGAACTTAAACTGTAAAAAAACACAGATCGACTCTTTGTTGGCGAAGCGGCGACCATCCCGAACCTGCCTTTGGCTTTTGCTGCTTCTGCCCTTCCTGCTGCTGACGGCCTGTTATCCCAGACCTTACCGCACGGTGGTCTCCCGACCGGCGCCGGCGGCAACCTACGAAACCCCAAGGGCTCCGCTGACACAGGTCTATTTTTACCCGAAGGCGGGTCAGACCGCCGAGCAGCAGTCCCGCGACCACTACGACTGTTACAACTGGGCGGTGCAACAGACCGGGTTCGATCCCGGCCAGTCGACGATCCCGACGGATCAGCGCGTCCGTGTGGTGCCGATGCCGCCGCCGGGACATGATACTGCGACGCTGGCGATCGCCGGCGCGGTTCTGGGCGCGCTGATCGGCGGACCGCGACATGCCGTGGGGGGCGCCCTGATCGGCGCATCCGGGGGGGCCATTGCCGGCGCCGCATCGGATTCCGCAAGGATGGAAACCGCCCGGAGGCAGGAGGATGCCTATGCCTCGCGCGACCGGATCCGGGATGACCGGCTTGCGGAGAGGGCTGCCGGTTTTCGGCGGGCGATGTCCGCCTGCCTCGAAGGCCGCGGCTACAGCGTGCAATGAGATATCCCGGGAACCGTTGTCGAAAACCGATATCCGATTTTTCCAAAATTGATGGAGGTAAGAGTCATGACCCATGTTCACGATACGAACCGGTACTTTTTAATGGGGCTGCTGCTGGCGCTGCTGTCGGGAATGATGCTGTTCGGGTGGTCGCAAGCAGCGCAGGCGGCTGATCGAGGACAACGCCAACGCGAATTCCGGGATTCGCGTTACCAGCATAACCGTTCCTACCCGGCCCGCGGTCAGGTGATCCGGCAATTGCCGCGCGACCGCCGCACCGTGGTTCATGGCGGCTCGCGTTACTACTTCTCCGGAGGCGCCTGGTACCGCCCGCGGGGATCGCAGTTCGCAGTTGTCGTGCCGCCGGTCGGTCTTTTCATTCCCTTCCTGCCCCCGTACTATGCGACGATCTGGCTGGGCGGCGTGCCTTACTACTATGCCAACGAGGTCTATTACGCGCACCGGGGAAACGGCTATGTCGTCGTGGAGCCGCCGAAGGAGGAGGTGAGTCAGGCGCCGCCGCCGGCGGACCAGATGTTCGTCTATCCCCGTCTGGACCAGAGCGAACAGCAGCAGGCGGATGATCGTTATGCATGCCACCGCTGGGCTGCGGACCAGACGGGCTTCGACCCGACACAGCCCCAAGGCGGCGCGACCGAAGCACAGAGGGTTGAGAAGCGCGCGGACTACCAAAGGGCGATCGGCGCCTGCCTCGACGGCCGCGGCTATACGGTGAAGTAGCGATTATATCCGGCGAACTACGGTTTCGTCTCCCCAAGGGTCCCTGTAACCCAGTCGAGGTTGACCCGGGCAACGAGGTAGTCGCGGCGGGCGCGGCTCAGACTGCCTTTCGCCTGACGGAGGTTCAACTGGGCATCCTCGATCTCCAGACGGGTCTTGACCCCCAGTTCGTAACCTTTTTCCGCCATCTCCAGCAGCCGCTCCGCCTGGCTCACCGTACCGGCAAGGGAGCGGACGATCTCCTCCGACTCCCCTGCGGCGTTCACCGCTTCGCGTGCCTCGAGCGCGACCGCATCGATCTGCCTGGCCTCGTCGATCCGGATCCGCCGTAGGTCGCTTTCGGCCTGGGCTACCCTCCCCTTGGTGCGAAAGCCGTCGAAGAAGGGATAGCTGAGTTGGACCCCGACGGCCCAGGAGGGACCGTCGCCGTATACGGTAGGCTGTTCGAGATAGTTCCAGCCGTAGGAACCCTTCAGGTCGACTCTAGGCTTGTCCTGCGCACCGGCCAGGACAACCAGTTCCCGGGCGACGCCGATCCTGTAGCGGAGGTCAGCAAGATCAGGGCGTTTTTCGCGCGCCAGCGCAAAGGCATCCTCGAAGGAGCGGGATGGAACCAGGTCGGCGTCCAGGCTCCCGGTCACGTCGACATCCCCCTTTTCGATGGCGAGGAGGAAGCGCAACCGTTCCCGTGCCGTGCGGATCTGATTCTCCGTCCGGATCGTTTCCGGACGGGCGTTTTCCACGGACACCTCTGCCGCCAGGACATCGTAATCGGTGGCCACACCGGCCTGGTACTTCCGTCTCGCCTCCTCCAGATGCCGTTTCTTCTGTTCGAGGTCATGGAGCGCCAACGCACGAAACTCCCGCGCGAGGAGCACGTCGTAGAACGCGGCGGAGACATCCCGCTCCGCGGCTTGTCGATAGATGCGGAGCTGTTCGTCGGCGGACTGGAGACCGACCTTCGCCGCCCGGATCGCCGCGCTCACCTGCCCCCAGGTGAAGAGGGGCTGGGTCAATACGATTTGCGCAGACCGCCGTTCCGTCCGTTCGGTCTGCATCGGGCTGTAGATCTTTTGGCTTTCATCCCGGTCCCACCCCTGGGAAACGGAAGCCGTAAGCTGCGGAAAGGCGGCTGCCCGTTCCTCGACATACTTTCCCTGCGCCCAGGCGATGTAGGCGCGGGCCTTTTCGATGTCCCGGTTCTTCTCCGCGGCGATCGCCAGCGCCTCCTCCAGCGTCAGCACCCGGGTCTGGGCATAAACCGCCGCGGGCGGGAACAGAATCACCGCCAGCAGGAGCATCGCCACCCCCAGACATCCGGCGAGGCGCGCGCGGTGCGACAAGCTCACAACATCCATCTTCATTCCTCTCTTTTCCTCCGAAATCCGAGCTTTCCGGCCATCCACCCCCCCAAATCCTCCATGAAGGTGTACATCACCGGCACAACCAGCAGCGTCAGCAGCGTCGAGGTGAGGAGTCCGCCGACCACTGCGCGGGCCATCGGCGCCCGCATCTCCGCGCCGGCCCCGATCGCGAGCGCAAGCGGCAGCATCCCGAAGATCATTGCGAGCGTTGTCATGACAATGGGGCGGAGCCGCGTCCTGCCGGCGGTAATAACAGCCTCCCGGCGCTCCATCCCGCGGCTGCGCAGGACCTTGGCGTAGTCAACGAGCAGGATCGCGTTTTTCGTCACGAGCCCCATCAGCATGATGAGGCCGATCAGCGACATGATGTTGATCGTATCCCCGGTGATGAGCAGCATCGCGGCCATCCCGACGATGGAGAGCGGCAGCGAGAACATGATCGCCAGCGGCTCCAGGAAAGACTCGAACTGAGCCGCCAGAATGAAATAGACGAACAACACCGCCAGGATCAGCGCCTCGGCCATATAGCCGAACGACTCCGCCATGTCCGCCGCGTCTCCGGAGAAGACGACCCGGTAGCCCGGCGCCAGGGAAAGCTTTTTTGACGCCTCCTGCACCTCCTCCACGGCAGCGCCGAGCGGCAGACCGTCGAGGTTGGCACTGATCGTCACCTGGCGGGTCAGCTCCTGCCGGTTGATCTCCGAAGGGGTGGCAAAGACCGCGTCGGAGACAAAGTTCGACAGCGGCAGGAGCGTCGCGGACCCCTCGTCGTTCGCGACGGAGAGACGCAGGTTCCGGACCTGATCGAGGTTCTCCCGCAGCCTCTCGGGAAGACGCACGCGGATCTCTACCGCATCCCCGTCTTCGTCCTCATAGGTGGAGACCGCCTCGCCGCCGACCAGCGCGCCGACCGTCCGGACGATCTGATCGGTCATCACCCCGGCGTTCGCCGCCTTCTCTCGGTCGACGACCAGCCGGTATTCGGGAATGTCGTGCTCCAGGCTGATTTCGATGTCCCGGATTCCCCGGATCGCATACATCTTGTCGCGGAGTTTGGCCGCGTACGCCTTGAGGCGGGCAATGTCCGTCCCGCGAAGGTTGACCTGCAGGGGCTTCCTGCTCTGACCCGATTCGTCGACCTCCTCGATGGAGGTGACGACTCCGGGAATCTCGATGAATTTCCGGCGGAACTCCTGCTGAACCTCCCGCTGGCCGAGCGCCCGCTCCGCCCGGTCCTTGAGCTTGACAAAGATGGCGCCGCTGCGGACCGTGCCGCTGTCCCCCGCGCCGATCGTCGCGTAGGTATGGGCCACGGCGGGATGGGCGCCGATCGCGCCGAGAAGCGCCTCCAGGCGTCCCCGGCTCTCGGCGATCGAGGCGTCCGGCGAGGTCTTGAAGGTCACGTTGAACTCCCCGCTGTCGATCTCGGGGAAGAAGGCGGATTGGAGCGATCCGAAGGCCATGATCCCTCCGGCAAAGGCCGCCAGCGCAATCCCGAGAACCGTTTTGCGATGGTCCAGCGCCCAACCGATCATCCGGCGGTATCCGTCGGAGACCCGGTCGAACCAGTTGTTGAACCCCTCCAGTCCTTTCGCCAGCCCCCTCCTCTTCCCTTTGGCCGCAATCGCCGGATCGTGCCAGCGCGATGAGAGCATCGGGTCCAGCGTGAAGGAGACGAAGAGCGACACGAGCACGGCGAAGGCCACCGTCATCCCGAACTGGAAGAAGAAGCGGCCGACGATCCCCTTCATGAAGGCGA